>JAGAWN010000253.1 GCA_017941355.1 Ruminiclostridium sp.
CGCTTGTTCTCCTCGAAGAAGTGGATAGCGCGCAGCACTGCACGGTCTCCGAACTTCTCACGCAGCACGTTCACATTGAGGATTATATCGTGCTTGCAGAGCTGACGCAGATTGCTTACCGAGAAGTAGTCGGAGATCTGCTTCATCTCATCGAGTATTGCGGCATACTCCGCGTTGCGGTCGCCGCTGCCGCCGTTGGTGTCTATTATGCAGAGCGCGTGTCCGAAGCTTTCAAAATCAACGTCTATGTTCTCGATTATCGGGCTTTCCATATCCTTGAAATCTATCGTTACAAAGCCGCCGACCGAGGAAGCCATCTGATCCATAAGTCCGCCGGGCTTGCCGAAGTAATTGTTCTCCGCGAACTTTCCGATCTGCGCAAGCTTTATCGGGTGGATAGCGCCGCCGTTGTACAGGTAGGAATACACCACTCCCACAAACGTTTCAAAAGCCGCCGAGGACGACAGACCCGAGCCGCGCACAACGTTGGACACCGTGTACGCGCGGAATCCGCCGACCTTGAAACCGCGATCCTTAACGCCCCTTGTTATGCCGCGCATTATCGCTGTGGCGCGTAAATGCTCGTCCTCGCGGGGTTCGAGTTCGTCAATGCAGATACGCGCTTCTTCATGCCCCTCGGATTTGATTATCGCGTAAGGCTCGTCTATAGGCTCCACCGCGCCGATAAGATCGAGGTCAACGCTTGCCGCAAGCACCTTGCCGCAGTTGTGATCGGTGTGGTTTCCGCCTATCTCGCTTCTTCCGGGAGCCGAAAAAATGCGGATATTCTCGCCGCTTGCCGAAAAATAGCTCTTATAGCCGTCGATAAGCTTCTGATAGCGTTTCTTCTGATAAGGCAGGTTGTCTTCCCTGTACAGCTTTTCTATGCCTGCCAGAATTGGTTTGACTGCCATTTCTTATTTCCTCCGGTTTGTTTATTGAGTGACCGATCCTTGCGGGATCAGTCATATTTTTCTGTATAGAACATATGTTCTTCCTTTTTGCGGTGACTGTAAACGCTCATAACAAGTCCAACCGACGCGTACAGTGCGATCACCGATGTTCCTCCCGCACTTACCAGCGGGAGCGGTATGCCTATGACAGGCATTACGCCGAGATCCATGCCGATGTTTATGAGAGAGTGGGAGAAGAACACCGCGAATACGCCCGCGCAGATGAGCCGTCCGAGGCTGTCCTTTGAGGAAGATGCAACGGACAGTATCTTTACGCATATCACTGCCAACACAAGCACGGTCACGATGCAGCCCACGAATCCCAGCGTCATTCCGATATAAGAGAATATGAAGTCCGTGTCGATCTCCGGGACGTATGTGTACTTGTCGCTGCCGAAAATGCCAAGCCCCGTTATCCTGCCGGAGCCGAGAGCTTTCTTGCCGAGATACTGCTGCATATATATCCCGAGCATCTCCTCCTGCTGCATCTCTGTGTCCCAAAGGATCTGTATGCGCTTTATCTGGTAAGGCTGCATAAGGTAGTTCCATGCGGCATACACAACTGCCGGCACAGCTGCAAGTGCGGCAGCGATGTACTTCCACGATATCCCGGCGGCGAACATCATCACGGCGAATATCGAAATGAATACCAGCGCGGAGCCGTCATCGCCCTGCTTCATTATCAGTGCCGCCGGAACAGCTCCGTGTATGCAGAGCAGCAGCACATTCAGCGGTTCGTTGAGGTGTGCGCCGACTTTGCTCAGATGCGTGGCAAAGGTCATAATGAACGCTATCTTCATAAGTTCCGAGGGCTGGAACTGAATAAACCCGAGGTTCAGCCAGCCGATATCGTCCGCACCCTCAACTCCCCGCCCGAGGGACGTGAACAGCAGCAGCACAAGTATCAGCGAGACCGGTGCGTAAAGCCACCATATCTGCGAAATAAACTTGTAATCTATCGCGGAAATGACAAGTGCCGCGCAAATGCCGATCACTGCGGCAGCGAGGTTTATCTTCCATTGTCTCGAGCTTACCTGTCCGCTGATACCGTTCGCGTCAAGCGTGTACAGCAAAAACACGCTGAACGCGCTCATTGCCGTGCACAGGAGGAGAAGCGCCTTGTCCAGGTTTTTCCAGTAGTCCGATATATAATGTAAGACCTTTTTCATTTCAGATCAGCAAACTTTCTTATAACCGATATCTATACACATATTATATACCAAACCGACGCTTTTTGCAAGGTGTTTGACAAATATTTGACCGACATTTATCACACAGTTACCGCGATCTCTCTTATGCCGTACCGGATGAGCATTTCCGAAGCCTGTGCGGATACTATCTCTCCCGGCATAACGATCGGTACGCAGGGCGGGCAAGGAGAACAGATATCCGCGCATACCCGCCCGACAGCTTCTTTGACCGGGATATGCGCCTTCGCCGCAAGATACGCTTCACGCGGCGCAGACATTCTTTCGGGGCGGATGACCGGCATAACGAGCGGTTCTGCCGGCTTCCCGCGGGGTATCCCGCACAGTATGCTTTCCGTCCGCCGGAAGTCCTCCTCCGGCTGCACCGCCGAGAACAGCAGCACCGCATACCGGCTGCCGCTCATTTCACATTCCGCACCGCGCTCCCGCATCAGCCGCGCGAGTTCGACGCCGGTATAACCCATAGCGTTTGCGTCCACGGTCACGCGCATTGCGTCGCTTCTGCGCAGCGGGATACCGGCTGCCGCAAGCCGTTCTTTCAGTTCACCGGTATGCACGATCGAACGTAGTGCGCGTTCCCGTTCTTCCGCAATAAAACGGCTGCACAGGTCAAGGCTGTCCAGCATGAGATAGGACGGGCTGGAACTGCCGAACAGCGCCATCCCCGCTTTCGCGGCACTCCGGAACGAACTGTCTTTCATGTGCAGATACGCTGTCCCTGTTATAGCCGGCAGGGTCTTGTGTGCGCTGTCCGCGGTCATATCCGCGCCGAGGGAAAGCGGGTGATCTCCGGTAAACACCTTGTACGCCCCGTGAGCGTTGTCAGCAAGCAGCAGCACCCCGCGTTTCCGGCAGACTTCAGATATCCCCGCAATGTCCGACTCCCCGCCGAGGTAGTCGATAGAGTTTACGAACACGGCAGCCGTATCGCTGTCGATAGCCGCGTCAATATCTGCGGGTGACAGTCCGCAGCCGAGAAACTCCCCCGGGTAGATCCAGTTCACGTTCAGCCCCAGCAGTACCGCAGTGTTTATCAGGCTCTTGTGGCAGTACCGCCCTGCGGCTATCGTGTGCTTTCCGGTAACGGAAACGGCGGCATACAGCATTGCCTGTATCGCAAGCGTCGCCCCTCCGCAGGAATAGCAGGTATCAGCCGCGCCGAACAGACCGGCAGTGTTCCTCTCGCTTTCACGTATAATACCGCTGCTGTCATACAGCTCGTCAGCTCCGTATATCTCGGTGATGTCGAACGGGTATTCAAGCCCTTTTCCGCCGGGCATATGCAGCCGCGCAGTTCTGCTTTCCGCGTAGCTTACCAGAAAATCATGTATCGGTGTATTCATTGTTTGTCTCCCGAAAAAAGCTCCCCGGTTATGGGGAGCTTTCTGTGCCTTATCAGCCGTTTGCTTCTTTTACAAGCTCACGATAGGGATCGAGAGCAGCTTCAACAACGGTGTTGTACTCTTCGAGCATATGAACGTAGGTGTCCTCGCCCTTGAGCGGGTAGTCGAAGATATCAATTACCTGCTGTCTCATATCCGCACCGAATCCGCGGTGGCAGTCGAATACGAAGTCGAACTTGGACGGGTCGGTCATGTCTCTGAATACCTGCATCTGCTCGGGAGTGTAAGTTACCTTGAACTTAGCTTTTCTTGCAGTTCCGCACTCGGGGCAGGTCTCACCGACTTCGCCGCGCTCGCTGTCAAATGCGTGCTTGCACTCCGGGCACTTGATGTAGTAGTAAGCGCCGTCGTACATAAGCTCGTCTTCACGCTTCTCGATAACTTCGGGATCTGTTCTGTAGATACGGCTTGCGAGGATCCACGCAGCAGCGCCCTGCATATTTGTAGCGCCGGACGGAACAAGATATCCGTATGTGTCGCCGAGGAGGTAGTATGTGTCGGAATCGGGGTCACGCGGGATCGGGACAGTTCTGATCTCACCGTCAAGGTTCTTCTTGAAGAGTGTGTTCTGTCCGCACTCCTCAGCCCACTCTGCGGGCATGATGAAGAACATCAGGTTATCCCACGAAGCGTCTGAGTCGGGTCCGCGCCACTCGGGGAATACAAGATCCTCACGGGAAAGCTTCTCCGCGAATTCCATAGCTCTCATTACGTTCGCATTCTTCATGTTGTTGAGTATGTCGGTGCCGGTGAACTCGATCGCGGGAGTACCGGTGGTAGCCGCAATATGCAGAGCCGAGCTTTCGCCCATGGAAATACCGATGTTGTCGGGGCTTACGCTCTTCCACTTTACAAGTATCTCCTCAAACTGATCCCATGTCCATTCGCCTGCGAAGTACAGATCCATAGGATCCTTGCAGCCTGTGGCTTCAACATTAAGCGTGTTGTATGTAACGCCGTAGTTTATAGCCATATTGGACGGCCAGTAGTAGTGCTTGCCGCCGTATGTGAAGTCGTCGATAACATCTGTAAGTTCAGACCATATCGGCGATTCGATATCCAGCCAGTCGTCAAGCGGCGCGAAACGGTTATTGATGATGTAGCCCGGCAGATAGTCCCAGCCGGATCTGATGATATCCGGGGACTGACCGGAAGCCATAAGCACGCCGAGACGCTCAACCACTTCGAGCGAACCTACGATCTCGGTCTCAACGGTACCGCCGAAACGCTCCGCGTACAGCTCGGAGATATCCACCTCAGGCGCAATGTTGTGGAAATCGTAGAAGCAGAGAGCGTGCAGCGTTCCCGCAGTCTTTCCGGACTCGTAAAGCTTGCCTGCGCCTTCCTCGTTGCTGGTATCGACTTCCTCGATGTTAGCCATGTCCTCGTAATCCACCTGAACGTCGATATCCTTGTTTGGATCCTCCGTTGTGGTAACGGGTGCGGCGGTGGTCTGTGCAGCATCACCGCCGTCAGCGTTTCCGCCGCTGCTGGGACGTCCGCCGCCTCCGCAGCCCGCGGCTCCTATTATAAGCACCGACGCGAGTGCGGCAGCAAGTACCTGTTTAGATGTTTTCATCTGATGAAACAACCCCTTTCGTTGATTCGGGCTCTCACGCGTAGCCGCGCTTGTCGGGCGGAATATCGTTTCCGCCGCTCTGTACGGACTTCTTTTCGTAGTAGCAGCACGGAGAGCTTACCGCGTTTGTGATGACGGCTCTGCCCTCGAGGCAGCAGTAGCCGTCTTTCTGATAGCGGCAGTCACTGCCGCATACTATCATATTCATATAATCACAGCCTTTCGGGAATATCATGCGCCGTTAAACGCCGAATATCCCCGGGGCTGCAAAAATATCTCAGCAGAACGGATTCTCAGTCTTGTACAGCATTCCCTTGGGCTGATTGAACGCAATGTCCTTTACGCCGAGGAGTCTGAATGTCTCGAACAGCAGTTTTCCGTAATGGCCGAAAGCAACTGCGCCGTGATGCGGATAGCGCTTCTCGATAAGAACGTGTCTGTAGAAGCGTCCCATTTCCTTGATAGCGAAGATGCCTATGCCGCCGAAAGAGCGGGTCTTGACGTCGAGTATCTCGCCCTCCGCTATGTAAGAGCGCAGAACGCCGTCGGAATCGCACTGGAGGCGGTAGAATGTTACGTCGCTCGCGGCGATGTCGCCCTCAAGGGTTCCGCGTGTGAAGTCAGGCTCGCTTCCCTCGGGTTCAAGCAGTCTGTGCTGAATGAGCTGATACTTGACAGCTCTGTCGGAGCACATCTTGCACTCGGGAGTATTTCCGCAGTGGAATCCCATGAACGTGTCGGTGAGTGAGTAATCGTACTTGCCCTTGATGTCCTCATCATAGATGTACTGCGGAACGGAGTTGTTGATGTCGAGCAGTGTCACAGCGTCGGCGGACAGGCAGATGCCGATGTACTCGCTGAGTGCGCCGTAGATGTCGACCTCGCAGGAGACCGGGATGCCGCGGCTGCCGAGGCGGCTGTTGACGTAGCAAGGCTCGAATCCGAACTGAGACGGGAATGCCGGCCAGCACTTGTCAGCGAATGCCACATACTTGCGCGCACCCTTGTGCTTCTCAGCCCAGTCGAGCAGGGTAAGCTCGAACTGCGCCATTCTCTCGTTCATCTCGGGGTAGTATCTGCCCTCGCCCATTTCCTTTGCCATTTCGGCGCAGACATCGGGGATACGCGGATCTCCCGCGTGCTCCTTGAATGAAACCAGCAGATCAAGCTCGGAGTTCTCCTCGATCTCGACGCCCAGTTCATAGAGTCCCATGATAGGCGCGTTGCAGGCAAAGAAATCCTGCGGACGCGGACCGAATGTGATGATCTTGAGGTTCTTTACGCCTATGTAAGCACGCGCGATCGGAACAAAGTCGGCGATCATCTTTACGATATCGTCGGCAGTTCCGACAGGATAAGACGGAATATAACCGGTAAGGTGTCTCATTCCCAGGTTGTAGGAGCAGTTCAGCATACCGCAGTAAGCGTCGCCTCTGCCGTTTATCATGTCGCCGTCACCCTCGGCTGCCGCAACGAACATACACGGTCCGTCAAACTCTTTCGCTATCAGAGTTTCGGGGGTCTCGGGTCCGAAGTTGCCGAGGAATACCACGAGAGCATTGCACTCCTGCTTGTTCACGTCCTCGACCGCTTTCAGCATATCCAGCTCGTTCTCAACGGTCACGGGACATTCGTAAAGCTCGCCCTTGTACGCAGCCTTGATAGCGGCGCGTCTCTTTTCAGATAAAGCGATCGGGAAGCAGTCTCTCGAAACCGCGATAAGACCGAGCTTTACCTGTGGAATGTTTGTCATCATAAATGTGTCCTCCTGATTTTGGTTAGATAAATTATTAATTGGATTGCCAGTATTGTTCGCGCTCGGGTCTTTGCGGGCGCATCATAAGGTTGCGTACACTTTCTGTCGGTGTGCAGCCCTCATAACATATTTTGTACAGTTCGTCGATTATCGGGGTGCGGGTGCTGAGCCGGAGCGCCTGTCTGTAAGCGATCCTGCAGCAGTTGTAGCCCTCGACGGTACCCACATTTGCGACAGCTTCCTCCGCGGTCATGCCCTCGCCGATAAGGATCCCCGCTCTGTGGTTCCGGGAATGTTTCGAGGTGCAGGTAACGATCAGATCACCTATCCCCGCGAGTCCGGTAAAAGTCTCCCACTTAGCGCCCATTGCCACGCCGAGTCTCGTTATCTCCGCAAGCCCGCGGGTCATAAGCGAAGCCGTGGTGTTATCGCCGAGCTTCATGCCCTCGATCATGCCGCAGCTCAGCGCAATGGGGTTTTTGAGAGCGGCTGCTATCTCGCAGCCCGCGGTGTCGCTGTTGCCGTAAATACGGAATGTGTCAGTCTGGAGCCGTTCCTGCAGAAACTCCGCAGTCGTCATATCCTCCGAGGACATAACAACGGTAGTCGGAATGTTCCGGCTCACTTCCTCCGCATGGCAGGGTCCCGCCATGACCGCGACCCGGTTATCCGGGAGTTCCTCGGCTATGACCTGTGAGAGCCGCTTTGCCGTACCCTCCTCGAAGCCCTTGCCGACATTCAGCACGACGGTTTCCGGTTTAACGAACGGAGCGGCTTTTTTCGCCACTTCCCGCACCGCCGGAGACGGTATTGCAAACACAAGAATGTCCGCCTGACCTGCGCAGCTTATATCCGATGTAAACGTTATCCTGTTTGAGACCGGTACCCCCGGGAGCAGGCGCTTGTGTTCGCCGCAGCGGAGTATATCCGCGATCTCTTCCTCGTTCCTCGTCCATGCGGTTATCTCATGCCCCGCCTTGTTCCAGAGAACGGCGAGCGCAGTCCCGAAACCGCAGCCGAGTATGGTTATTTTCATTTGTAACTCCCGATTTGAACAATATAACACCGCACATCTCAGTAATATTGTTGAAGATGTGCGGCGCCGTTGTCATTTCTCCCGGATCACACGGGAAAAGCTTCGGATGCGGGCAGTACGCTTCCGGACACGGGCAGTTGCCGGAAACTCTCCCGCGCGTTCGCGGCTCAGTTCTCCCAGCTGCAAAGTTCCTCGTAAAGACCGATGTACAGCTTTGCGGACTGCGTCCAGCTGAAATCCTTCTTCATGCCGACCTCAACGAGCTTCTTCCAGCGCGGCTGATCGTCATAGACTTCCTTCGCTCTGTTGATAGCTCCCAGCATATCGAGTGCGTTGTATGACTGGAACGTGAAGCCAACGCCTTCGCCGCTCGGATCGCCGTAGTCCATGATCGAGTCTTTGAGACCGCCGGTAGCGCGTACTATCGGGACTGTGCCGTAGCGCAGAGCAATCATCTGCGCGAGTCCGCAGGGTTCGCTCTTGCTGGGCATCAGGAACATATCCGCGCCCGCGTATATACGCTTTGCGTATGCGGGGATATATCCGCACTTGAAGCTTACAGCCTCGGGGTACTTGTTCTGCATATAGTAGAAGTAATCTTCATACTGCTTTTCACCGGAGCCGAGAACGACTACCTTTATGCCGGAGCATACCACGTCGTCGAGAACGCACTTGATGAGATCGAAGCCCTTATGCTCAACAAGACGGGAAATGATTCCGAGAACAGGCGAATTTCCGCCGGGAAGTCCCGCTTCCTCAAGCAGCTTCTCCTTGCAAGTAGCCTTGCCTGCCATTTTGCCCACGCTGAAGTTTGCGGGGATATCCTTGTCGGTCTTGCTGTTGTACATATCGGTGTCGATACCGTTTAAGAAGCCGCAGGTCTTGTACTGCTTGGTGTTCAGGCAGCGGTCGAGTCCGTGGGAGAACCACGGGTTGAGTATTTCTTTTGCGTATGTCGGAGAAACGGTAGTTACCTTGTCCGCCATTTCGATAGCGCCCTTCATAAGGTTCGCGTCGCCGTCGTACTCGATGATCGAACTCAGATGTCTCGGGATAGAGAATATCTCTTCGGTAAGTTCCAGACCGTACTGACCCTGATAGCCGATGTTGTGGATCGTGAACACATTGCGGATACCCCACATATTGTGGTGATACTTGTAATAGATGTTGTAATAGATCGGAACGAGGGCTGTCTGCCAGTCGTTGGAGTTGATGATATCGGGTTTTATCTCGAGGTGTTCGAGCATTTCGAGAATGGCTCTCGAGAAGAACGCGTATCTTTCGGCATCGTCGTAATATCCGTACAGACCGAAATCACGCTTGAAGTAATACTCATTGTCGATAAAATAGTATCTCACACCGTTAAGCTCGGTGGTAAAGATTCCGCAGTACTGGGAGCGCCATCCTACGGGAACATAGAAGTTGGTGATGTACTCGAGCTTCTCACGAACCTCGGGCTTGATAGTATTGATATAGTACGGCATAACTACCATACATTCGTGTCCTGCCTCAACGAGAGCCTTCGGCAGAGATCCCGCTACATCCGCGAGTCCTCCCGATGCTGCGAAAGGCTGCGCCTCGCTTGCGGCGTATAAAATCTTCATGATAAGCTCCTCCTGTCATCAGCCGCCGGTTACGGCAGCATTTCGGGTTATTTATACCCATTTATTATTGTACCACATTTTCGGCAAATTGCAATGGTTTTATAAAAAATCATCATTTCTCACTAACAAATTCGTAAATTCTGCACAAACCTCCGGTTACTGCAAAAGCTGCTTCAAAGTTCCCCAATCCACGCTGTCCGCGGCGGCAGTGACCGCCTGCATCTTCCCGGCGAAGCTTTCCGGGATCCTGTAATCGTTAAGTTCATCAAGCACCTCACAGAGCACGTCGTAATCGAAGTTATCCGCCGCTGCGCGCAAATCCTCAAATGCGTCGAGCATCATCGCTTCGGTCGCCTCGGGCTTGTTATCGTCCGGCTTTGCATCGGCAGCCGCGCCGCGTCCGTACTTTTCCGGGACTTCGCGGTACATTTCGAGCAGTTCGGCGTTATGAGCGTGAATGAACGCGGTATCTCCGCTGTCTCCCGCTTTTTCAAGCTGTTCCGCCAGCGCGCCTATGTTCTGCTCTCCCACAAGGCGGGAGGTGCTTTTCAGAGCGTGTACCTTTATAGTGTAGTTCGTCCAGTCCCCGTTGTTGTACAGTTTCTCGATCTCCGCCGACATTCTCGCTATATCGTCAAGATAGATGTCAAGCAGCTCCGAGATGTCCGCTCCGCCGTTCTCGTCCTCTGTGATCGCGGTATGCACCAGCGAGTCCGGAAGAAGTTCCACGATCATAGTTTCCAGCCGCACAGGGTCAATGGGCTTTGTCAGGTATTCGCAGAAACCGGAGGAAATATAGAACTCCCTCATTCCCGAGATCGCGTTTGCGGTAAGACAGACGGCGGGAGTATCGCGGTTCAGACCGCCGCTGTCCGTGCGCAGTTCCTGCAAAGTCTCTATTCCGTCCTTATCCGGCATTCGGTGGTCGAGGAAGATAAGATCGTATTTGTACTGCTCCGCAAGATGTATTGCGGCATCTCCGCCAAGAGCCGTGTCTATGTGCATTTTCGTCTTTTTCAGCAGATTCCTGAATACCACCAGATTCATCTCGGTGTCATCTACCACCAGCACCCACGCTTCCGGCGCGGTAAATGATTCGTGGTACTCTCTGCGGGAAGAGGCGCTCTTTCCGGCGGCTGCCGAGAAATCCCCTATCGGGGTGTTCTTTACCATTTTCTGTTTCAGAGTGAACCAGAAATCCGAGCCTTCCCCATAAACGCTGTCAACCTCCAGACGGCTTCCCATGAGCCGCAGAAGCCGCTGGGTTATCGTGATGCCGAGACCCGTTCCCTCGATAGAGCGGTTGCGCTCTTCCTCGATACGCTCGAACGCTATGAAAAGCTTGTCGATATCTTCTTTCTTTATACCTACTCCCGTATCGCGGACATGGATCGTGAGATATACGTCATCGCCGTTTCTCTCATGCTCGGCGGAAAGAGTCACGGTTCCCTGCTTTGTGTATTTCACCGCGTTGGTGAGCAGGTTCATCACGATCTGCTTTATGCGTATCTCATCGCCGCGCAGATACTCCGGGATAGACGGATCCACCTTCACGGTGAAAGAAAGCCCCTTTTCCGACACCCGCGGCTCGATCATGCTGGAAAGATCGTTCAGCACGGAAGAAAGCTGATAATCCACAGGGATTATCTCGGTTTTGCCGGCTTCGATCTTAGAGAAGTCCAGAATGTCGTTTATCAGTCCGAGCAGCGTGTTTCCGGCCTTGCGGATATCCTCCGCGTACCGGAGAGTCTGCTCGTCCCTGCTTTCGCGCAGTATCATCTCATCCATGCCGAGTATAGCGTTGATAGGAGTCCGTATTTCATGCGACATATGAGCAAGGAAGTCGCCTTTTGCCTGCGAAACGGCTTCGGCGGACTGACGGGCGTCCTGGAGCAGGTGGATATACCGGCGCTCGTCGGTATTGTCGTAAATGCTTATCTGGTAGCCTTTCTTTTTGCCGCCGATAAGCGTGTAATTCACGCCGATCTTATAGCTTATGCCGCCGCGTTCGAGATCGAATTCCGAGGGCTTGTTGTTCATGTCGGTGAGATCCAGCCACTTGTGGATCGTATCAAAGCACGGTTCCCCGCGGCGAAGCGGCTCGTCGATGTACATTTCCGCCAGTTCCGGCAGGCAGCTCAGCGCCGGGACGCTGCACCCGAGATAGTGCCGGGACATATCGAACGCGAAGAAACCGGTCTTTCCCTCATCGGTTATGGTATCCACCGCCATTTCCGTAACGGAGTACATTTTAAGCCTTCCGCTGAGGATTATCATAACGATCTGGGTGAGAATATACGCCGCCGGCTGCATCTCGACCGACAGATCGAACAGTTTTGTTCCGAAGAACGACACTATGTTTATAAGATATACCACGGCAAGTATCATTGCGTTCTTTTTGGATACGTCCCTACGGGTAAAGCCGTAGATAAGGACTCCCACATCGACTGCCATATAGAACACGATCATTATGTAGAAAACCGTATGCAGGGGGCCGTAAACCTTGCCGATATACGAAAGACCGTTTTCGCGGACAAGCCATGAATCTTCATACAGCAGATGGTTGTGATTGGTGGTGAGCGCCATGCTGCCGAGAAAGGAATTCAGCACAAACAGAGGGACGCTCAGCAGACGCGGAAGCTTTACCCGGCAGAACGAAAAGACATACACCATTATCGCAAGCTGCAAAAAGCTTGAACACAGATAGCACAGCCCGTTGGCAAGTATTGCCTCCGTGTAGGATTCCGCGACTGCCACGCGGAGATATCCGACATTGATGATAGGCATCAGCAGGAATGCCACGGCGTAGCTCACCGATATGTATCTGTTCCATTTCCAGAGGAATAAGCCTGTCAGAGTAATGGTAATATACAGCGACATCTGATAATACAGCATTCCCGTTTTCCTCCCCTCATGTGAATAGATATATTATATCATAAAAACATATTATTTGTCAATAAACACACAGCGCCGTTACGGTGTGCCGGTAACGTAAAGCCGTTCTGGCGCGGCGCTTTTGCCCGGAATTGTTAAAAATAGCCCAAAAATTTTTCTGCGGAAATCAATTATTGTATTTAAAAACCAAAAGTATCGTATTGCAATTCGCCGGTTTTTGTTGTATAATAATTGTTGTCTGCAAGCAGAGACAAACAATACATAAAAAGGTATAAAAAAGAAAGGAATACATCACCATGAAAAAAACAAGAATACTCGCCGGTATAGCAGCGGCAGCAGTAATGGGACTTTCCGCCTGCTCGGGCGCTCCCGCAAACACAGTCAATTCCCTCGATGACCTCGCGGGCAAGACAATAGGAACACAGCTCGGCACGACCGGATATATCCTCGCCGGCGACATCGAGAACGCAACCGTCGAGGGCTACAATAAAGGCGCGGACGCTATACAGGCTCTCAAACAGGGCAAGAACGACGCCGTTATCATAGATATGGAGACCGCAAAGGCGTTCGTAAGCAAGAACCCGGATCTCAGAATACTCGATGAGCCTTTCGACAATGAGGAATACTCGATCGCTTACAGAATAGGCGACGACGAGCTTGGCGCAAAGCTTGAAAGCGCACTCACCGAGCTGAAGAGCGACGGCACTCTCGACAGCATAGTTTCCCACTGGATAGGCGACGACGCCGATCACGTCTCCTATACCCCGGACAGCTCGATAGAGAGAACAGGGACTCTCACAATGGCGACAAACGCCGAATTCCCGCCCTACGAAAGCATGGAGGGCGGCGAGATCGTCGGCATAGACCCGGATATGATGCGCGCAGTATGCGATAAGCTGGGCATGGAACTTATCATCGAGAACATGGAGTTCGATTCGATCATAACAGCCGTTACTTCCGGCAAGGCAGATGTGGGAGTAGCAGGAATGTCCGTTACCGAGGACAGACTCAAAAACGTCAACTTCACACAGGGATATGCCGTTTCCACACAAGCTATCGTTGTAAGAAATTCATGATATTATCATAACGAAAACGGAGGTGACGGCAATTGGACGCTTTTCTCCAGAAGCTCTATGAAACTTTTATTGTTGACGACAGGTGGAAATACCTTACCGAGGGACTTAAAACAACACTTGTGATAACATTTTTTGCCGTGCTTCTCGGCATGGTCATAGGCTTTCTTGTCGCAGTCATACGTTCAACACACGATATGACGGGAAAAATGAAAGTGCTGAATTTCATATCAAAGATCTATCTTACCGTTATCCGCGGTACGCCTGTGATGGTGCAGCTTCTTATCATCTACTACGTCATCTTCTCCTCGGTGAGGATCGACAAGACCTTTGTCGGTATCCTCGCTTTCGGCATAAACTCAGGCGCCTATGTGGCGGAGATCGTTCGCTCAGGCATAATGTCCATAGACCGCGGGCAGTTTGAAGCCGGAGCAAGTCTCGGAATGAACTACCCCAAGACCATGCTCTGGATAATCATGCCGCAGGCGTTCAAGACCGTTCTCCCGGCGCTGGCAAACGAGTGCATCGTGCTTCTTAAAGAAACATCGGTCGCCGGATATATCGCGCTGGAGGATCTGACAAAGGGCGGCGATATCATCAGAAGCGTAACATACGAAGCGTTCCTGCCGCTGATCGCCGTCGCGCTGATATACCTTATCATGGTCGTCGGGCTGAGCACGCTTGTCGGAAAGCTTGAAAGGAGGCTCAAACGCAGTGATAGAGGTTAAAGGACTCAGAAAGAACTTCGGTGAGCTTGATATACTGAAAGGGATAGACACCACGGTGGAAAAGGGCGAAAAGGTTGTCGTCATCGGTCCCTCCGGCAGCGGAAAAAGTACGTTTCTTCGCTGTCTGAACCGCCTTGAAAAGCCGGATGCCGGCTCGGTGATATTTGACGGGACAGATCTTACCCGCGCCTCCGAAAAACAGCTTAACAAGGTTCGAGAGAAAATGGGAATGGTGTTTCAGCACTTCAACCTTTTTCCCCACCTCACGATCCGCGGGAACCTCACCGTCGCTCCCGTGAAGCTCAGACTGATGAGCAGGGAGGAAGCGGATTCAAGGGCTATGGAAATGCTGAAAAAAGTCGGTCTTGAACAGAAAGCCGACAGCTACCCCAATATGCTTTCCGGCGGTCAGAAGCAGCGTATCGCGATCGCGCGGGCGCTGGTCATGGATCCCGAGGTGATACTGTTCGACGAACCTACCTCCGCGCTGGATCCGGAAATGGTGGGCGAAGTCCTGAGCCTTATGAAGCAGCTTGCCGCCGAGGGTATGACAATGGTTGTGGTGACACACGAAATGGGCTTTGCACGCGAGGTGGCATCACGGGTCATGTTCATGGAAAACGGACTGATCGCAGAGGAAAATGAGCCGGACAAATTCTTCGGTTCCCCGGAAAGCCCGCGTCTCAGAGAATTTCTTTCAAAGGTTTTATAACAATACAACTGTATATGTCAGACAAACTCAAAGGAAACTTAATGCTGCTCATCACGGCAGTAATCTGGGGGTCGGCTTTCGTTGCGCAGAGTGACGGAATGAACTATGTAGGGCCGTTTACATATAACGGCTGCCGTACTCTGCTGGGCGGGATAGTGCTGATACCCGTAATAGCGCTGCTGCGCGGGATCTCACGAAAGGACGGCGGAAGTTCAGCCGCAGACAGGAAAGCTTCGCTTAAAACCACGATCGCGGGCGGGATCATCTGCGGTATCCTGTTCTTCTTCGCAAGTATGCTGCAGCAGTACGGCATAGCTATGACTACCGTAGGAAAGGCAGGCTTCGTCACCGCGCTGTATGTTGTCATAGTGCCGCTGATAGGTTTTATCATCTACCGGAAAGCCTCGCTCAAAGTATGGATATGCTGCCTTATCGCTATCGCAGGCTTCTATCTGCTGTGCATAAACGAGGGATTCAGCATTTCCGCCGGAGATCTGCTCGTACTGCTGTGTGCGGTGCTGTATGCCTGCCACATAATGACAGTGGATCACTTCAATTCAAAAAATGCGGACGGAACACTGATGTCCTGCATACAGTTCTTCACAGCGGGAACGATAATGCTGATCTGTATGCTTATCATAGAGAAGCCGGATATTGACAGCATCCTCGCCGCATGGCTGCCGATATGCTACGGAGGCATACTGTCCTGCGGAGTGGCGTACACGCTTCAGATCATCGGTCAGAGGTACACCGATCCGACGATAGCCACACTGCTCATGAGTCTGGAATCGGTGTTTGCCGCGCTGTCAGGCTGGCTGCTGCTCAACGAAAGCCTGAGCTTAAAGGAGCTTGGGGGCTGTGCGCTGGTATTCATCGCCGTGATCGCCGCGCAGGTGAATATTCCGCTGTTCCGCAAAAAACGTGTAAAGAAAGCGGAGACTTCCGCAAGGAACCACTGAAACCTAATATACAAGCCAAGTATTCTATTGACAAAGCAATAACCGGATAGGGAGGAAGAAAATGGATATTGATTACTTACTGTTCCTGCAGGAATTCAGAAACAACATAAACGACGCGTTGACTCCTTTTATGGAAATGATATCGCTGTTTGCGGTCACATATCTTGTGATAGTTCCCGCATTCATCTACTGGTGTGTAGATAAACGCAGCGGACTTTACACACTGGGTTCATACTGCGTCTGCGTCGCGGTGAACGCTGTGATAAAGCTTACAGCCTGTGTTTACCGTCCGTGGATACGGGACAGCCGTATCCTTCCTGCCGGCGACGCGATCACAACAGCCACCGGGTATTCGTTCCCCAGCGGACACACGACCACCGCGACACCGATATACGGCGGAATGGCGGTAAGCGCATGGAAAAAGATGCGGTGGATCTCCGTCCTCTGCATTATCTGCATAGCGCTGACCGGATTTTCCCGCAACTATCTCGGTGTGCATACGCCTCAGGACGTGCTTGTGGGACTGACTCTCGGAATACTCACGCTGTTCGGAATGTCGGCGCTGTTCAGATACCTTGCCGCGCACCCCGAAAAAGAGAACATTTTCCTGTTTTCGGGCATAGCTCTTGGCATCTGCGGCATCATCTACATCTCACTTAAATCCTATCCCATGGACTATGTCGGTGACGAGCTGCTGGTGGATCCGCAGAAGATGATGAAGGACGGATTCGGCGATATAGGCATGATGACAGCTTTCTTTGCGGGACGTTTCATCGAGAAGACATGGATAAAGTTTGAACCCCGTTTCACAAAGAAAAATCTCGCTGCCGGACTTGTCGGCGCGGTGCTGACATTCTTCCTTATCGAGACCATAAAGACTCCTCTCCGCGAGCTGCTGGGTCTGCACTGGGGCTCTTTCGCCGCCAACGCGGTCATAATGCTGTTTGTCATTGCGGTATGGCCGGCGGTGATGAAAGCAGTCACCAAAGATCCCTCCGCCGCGGAAGCAGCGTAAAATACGATCGTTAATCCTCATTGTTAGTGTTACGGAGAGATATCTGCCGTATCCGGAAAGGAATACCAGTTTATGACAATCAATAAAACAACAAACGGAAAAGAAGTAATTATCGGCGTAAGCGGCAGGATCGACTCAAAGACGGCACCGGAATTTGAATCGCAGGTCAAAGAGTGCTTTGCCGAAGCCGACAGCATTGTGATAGACCTTGCGGATGTGAACTACATCTCCTCCGCCGGACTGAGGGTATTTCTGGCTGCCCACAAGGCTATGGATGCCAAAAAAGGCATGAAAGTGAAAAACGTGTGCAAAGAGGTCATGAATATATTTGTTGTCACAGGTTTTTCGGGAGTCCTCGATATCGAATAAAGGAGATGCTATGGAAATACCGGTAAAAGAGCTTGTGACTGCCGCGTCAGTCGATAATCTGGAAACAGTTACGGAATTTGTGGACGAGCAGCTCGAAGCTGCGGACTGTCCGATGAATATACAGCTTCAGGTGGAACTTGCGGTTGAGGAGATCTTTGTCAACATCGCAAGCTACGCCTACGCCCCCGGCACCGGAAATGCCACGGTAAGAGTCGGCGTTTCCGGTGAACCGGCGACTGCCGAAATAACGTTCATGGACAGCGGCGTACAGTACGATCCGCTCGCAAAGGACGATCCCGATGTGAACCTGCCCGCGTCGGAAAGGGATATCGGAGGACTCGGCATATTCCTTACAAAGAAGAACATGGACGAAGTCGCCTATGAGTACCGGGACGGTATGAATGTATTCACAATGAAAAAGATCCTGACGGAGCAACGATAACGGAGGAAAAACAAATGGCACAGATAATCGAAAAGCTTGCCGGTTACGCACGCGAAAGCGGCAATACAGCGATACTGTTTGACGACGCACATTCCAAAGGTATAACATACTCACAGCTTGACGACATTACCGCCCGGATCTACGGCTGGCTGCGTGCAAAGGGCATCGGAAAAGAGGATTTCGTTCTTATAGACCTGCCGAGAGGCGTGCTTCCCATTGCGGCAATGCTGGGCGTCTGGCGTGCAGGAGCGGCTTTTGTGCTTGTGGAGGAAAACTATGCTCCGGAGAGAACGGAGTATATCCGCCGTGACTGCGGCTGCAAAATACGCATAAGCGCTTCCGTCTGGAACGAGATCATGCAGACTGAGCCGCTTGACGGCTTTGCGCAGACCGGCGATCACGATGCGGCATACGCAATATATACCTCCGGCACCTCCGGAAAGCCCAAGGGAGTCCTGCACGAATACGGAAGCCTGCAAATGAGCATAGATTCCATAAAGCTGGACGGGAAAGTGCCTTTCGGATCCGACGACAGGCTTGCTCTTCTTGTCCCGCTTAATTTTGCGGCATCGGTAATTGTGGCTCTGGCAGCGCTCAACACAAAGAACGGAAAGATCTTCGTTGTCTCATACACAACGCTCAAAGACCCCGTACTTCTGCGGAATTTCTTCATAGAAAAGCAGATCTCCGTTACATTCCTCACACCGTCCTATGTGCGTGCAGTCGGCAGCAACGTCGGTCCTTACCTCAAGACCCTGTTTGTCGGCTCGGAACCCGCAAACGATGTATTTGTGAAGAATGTCCGGCTGATAAACGTATATGCCATGAGCGAGAGCGGTTTCGGCGTGAGCCTGTTTGAGATCGACAAGCCCTACAGGATCTGCCCGATAGGAAAGCCGACAGTAAAGACTTCGCTCATAGACGAGGAAGGCGAACCTGTACCTGAGGGTGAAACAGGCGAACTGTGCTTTGAAGTTCCCTATGTGCGCGGCTACATAAATCTCCCGGAGGAGACAGAAAAGACTTTCGTGAACGGTGTCTGCCGCACCGGCGATCTTGCGCGCATGAACGAGAACGGCGATCTTCTGCTGCTGGGCAGAAGCACCGATATGATAAAGATCAACGGCAACCGCATAGAGCCTGCCGAAATAGAGGCAGCACTGCGCGAGGTGCTGCATATAGACTGGGCAGCCGCCAAATGCGTTGAGGACAGCGGGAAAGCCTATATCTGCGCCTACTATAAAGACAACATAAGGATAGACGCCAACGCTCTGCGCGAGGTGCTGCTGGAATACCTGCCTTACTACATGATACCGTCGTATTATGTGCGGGTGGATCATGTACCGCTGCGCCCGAACGGAAAGCTGGACAGAAAGGCTCTGCCGGTACCTGAGCCTAAGGATATGGTGAAAACCTACGCCGCGCCGGCAAACGAGACGGAAGAAAAACTCTGCACGGCAATGGCAAAGGTGCTGGGGCTGGAGCGCGTGGGAGCAAGAGACGATTTCTATGAACTGGGCGGAGACTCCCTCGGCTCGATACAGGTCATAACCGAGAGCGGACTCCCCGGACTCAATGCCTCGGAGATATTCAGAGGACGCACCCCGCAGAGAATAGCGAAGCTTTACACATCGCTCCATACCGCGTCCGGCAGTGAATCCAACGAGGCAAGGAACGCGAGAGCAATGAAAAAGGCTCACCCGCTTACACCGGAACAGCTTTACATGGTGGATTATCAGCTCTATACCCCGGAATCCACAATGTACAATCTGTTCACGATGCTTAAATTCGACAAGACCCGGATAAGCGCCGAAAAGGCGGCGGCGGCTATGCAGGCGGCAATACTCAATCACCCCGCTTTGCTGACTGTGCTGGAATTCAACGACGACGGCGACATAGTCCAGAGGTACTCCCCCGAAAAGATGAAAAACATTGTCGTTGAGCAGCTTCACGACTGGGAATTCGACACCGTGAAAGATACGCTGGTAAAGCCGTTCATGATCATCGGTTCCCTGCTGCACAGATGCAGAGTGTTTGAAACGGAATCTGCCGGATATGTGTTCTTTGACGTTCATCATACTATGTTTGACGGAAGCTCATTCAGGGTGTTCATGGGAAATGTCATTCGTGCGGCAACGGGCGCGGCTCTGATCCCCGACAGCTACTACCTCATGCTGGAAGATCGTGAAAACGCGGTGAACAGCGCGTTCTACGAGGAGAGCAAGCGCTATTTCGAGGAAAACTACGACAATACCGAATGGAGTACCTACCCGACTCCCGACAACGAATCCCGCGAGAACGAAATGGGAGAGCTGATATGCAGTCTCGGCACGGAGCGGGACGAACTGCTGATACCGGAAGAAAGAATGCGGATCTCACGCAGCGAGTTCTTCATAACAGCCGCCGGCTTTGCAGTCGCGTTCTACAATCATGCCGACAATATCCGCCTTTCGTGGATATACAACGGACGTGATGATATGCAGATGATGAACGCGGTGGGACTTCTGTTCCGTGACCTGCCGGTGGGTTTCAGGCTGAATGACGGCGCAACCGTCGGCAGCATCTTTGAAAGCGTGCATCAGCAGGTATGGGGCGGCATAGAACACAGCTGCTATCCGTATGTCGATACCATCTCACAGGTGGGCGATGTGGAATCGGCTTATGTGCTGTACCAGAAAGATATGCGAGATATGAGCGAGATAAGATCGCTCGGCATCGAAACTGTGGATATACGCCAGAACCAGGCGGCATCGCAGACTATCCTCGATATGGAGATCCTTGACGGCGAGGAGGGCTTGCAGCTTATGATAGACTACGCTGCCAGCAGATACAACGACGAGAGCATAAAACGGTTCGCGGAACTGTTCGTGAAAACAGTCAGAACGCTTCTGAGAAACGGCACGGATATCACAGTGGGCGAACTGAGAAAACAGACGGAAGCCGATACGGAGAACAGCGGCAGCACCGTATTCTCCAGAAAGAAGTAAGGAGGGAACTGCAAAATGATCTGTCGTAATTGCAGCCGCAAGCTGCCTACAGGTTCCACATACTGCCCTTACTGCGGCGCAAAACAGGGAGCCGTTGATATATGCCCGAAATGCGGCACAAAAATTCCCGAGGGCGCTTTATTCTGTCAGAAATGCGGTGCCAATGTTCTTGAAGAAAGTCTTGAATTTGACTTGCCCGGCTCAGGCGAACCTTTTTACAAAAAGTGGATCGCGGAGCATAAGCAGCTTGCCGAGAACAAGCGTATAACCTGGATAAGCGAGTTCATGGACAACTACGCCGTGGCAATAGACGACACCGCACCCGGCAGAGATCTGCGTCCTTTCCTTGTGAGAGGCGAGCATATTGCCGAAGTGGTGGGATACATGAGCTGGACAGGTGCCAACATGGCGAACGGCGTGCTTGAACGCGAGGGAGACTGCTTCCGCAACGGCACGCGCTTTATCAGCTTTATCCTGTTCCGGAGCGGCGGCATGATATCTTCCGCCGAGTACAGCAGGATCCTTACGGCATTCACCGGACTCACACAGGCGTTTGCCACATCGGGCATCGCTCTGGTCATCGCCCGTAACGGGAAGATCCTGTTTGCGTCCCAGTATCAGGAAAACGTCACAGGTATAGCAGATGTGTTCCCTATCCGCATGATAGGCGGGAAATACTGCCTTTACACCTCTCCGGAGGAATATAACAAGATGACGAACCGCGAACGCTTCAATGCCGTTTCGGACGACATAAAGACGGCTTCGCAGAAAATTATAGACTGCGACACGGGCATGGCTGTTCTGGAGAATGTGTTCGTTCCGAAATACGACGGTGACCCGAGCGAGTATTTTGTAGAATACTTCCCATACAGCAAAGACATGATCGACGTTCTGCACAGCTTCTCCGAAAAGAACAGGCAGAGATGTATCTTCAACCGCCGCACCGGAAAGATTTACACTGCCGGCAGGAACGCAAGATACAAGACCGTCCGTATAGAAGGAGACAAAGCACACGAAAGATACTTCATGATGAGGATCACCGACATACAAGCCGAAGATGATCCCCGTGCAGGCGGCGAAACGGGAACCGCGGAGATAATCGACGAAAACGACGGTGTTGTTCTGAACATCGGACGCTGCGATGTGCAATATACACCGGATATCATCGGCACCGGAAACATGGTATTCATCTGCGTACACTCTCAAGTGTCCCGGAGCGCGGCGGGAGAACAGGCGGACAGCTTCAACTTCGTTTACAGCTTTGCCCGCGATCCTCAGGGCGGATATACCGAAGCCGTAAAGCGCAGGATCTCCGGAAATGCCGGCTTTGCCGACGGTATCGTGCATCTTCACACAGCGGATAAGACCGAACCGCTGAGCGGCGTGTTCACCGTAAACGGGAAATTGTATATCTCTTTCCTTAAAGAAGCGGACGAGATGTCCGACGAGAACGATATATGCCTTATCGTAGATGAAAAGTTCAATAAGATCCATTCGTTCGGCTACAAGCCTCATTACGGAAATCAGACTCCCTACGGTATCCATATCTTCGACAGCGGGCTATACTCACTTAGCAGCGAAAGCGACGATACCGGCAGCGAAAAGGCTGTGCTGAAGAACGTGCTTACCGGCGAAACGCTCTTCACTGCCGATCCCGCACAGCTTATATCAAACGCAAGCGCGGAATTCGGCACGGGACGGATCCGTCCGAGATACGAATTCGGCAGCTACAGAGCCGCCGGAAACATATACTTCCTTATCGGCAAACAGAACCGGGGACTGGGAATAATGGATTTTCACGGAAAACCCGTTATTCCCGTTGACAGAGAAAACTATTTCATAGTCTCCGCAGGAGCGCTCGGACTTGTGGGTGCAGGCAACAAATACGCGAGACTGCCTGAAAACACGTTCCTTGTCATACTCGGCAGCTTCGACAGCGACAGATACAGGGTATGCGACATTACCGGGAAAAATATTTTTGAGGGAAGTATGGCTGAACTGACAGAGCATTTTTCGTAACCGTCCGGATACGTTCTGTTCCTTGTATCTCCCGAAAGGCAGACTATAGCATGAAAATTGAAGGACAAATGAATAACAGGGTGTTGTCTGTGATCCTTGAGGGCAGACTCGATACGGATGCTGCGCCTTTGCTCGAAGAATTCCTGACAGAGAATCTTCCCGGGGCTGAATCCGTGGAACTTGATTTCTCAGGCGTGGACTACATATCTTCCGCGGGACTGAGAGTTATGGTATGGCTGAGCAGACATACCGGGATCAGTAAGGGTTTTATAAGGATCAGAAATATGAAATCGTCCGTAAAAGGCATTTTTGAACTTACGGGGATCTCGGATATGGTTGTTGTGGAATGACCGTTCAGCCGTGTAAAGTACAGATTTAATGGAGCGATCTATGGAAAATAACGAAATAAATATCAGGCAGCTGACTACCGAGGTCATGGAAGCGCTTGCGCATACAATAGACGCAAAGGATAAATATACCAACGGTCATTCCGAACGTGTGGCTATATATTCCAGAATGCTCGCCAAAAGACTCGGACTCCCGGAAGAAGATCAGGAAAAGGCGTACTACATGGGGCTATTGCACGACATCGGGAAAATAGGTATCCCAAACGCGGTCATCAATAAAACCACAAAGCTTACCGACGAGGAATTTGAGCTTATGCAGTCACACCCTATCTTAGGGTACAACATTCTGAAAGATATAAAAAGTATGCCGGAGCTTGCTCTCGGGGCGCGCTGGCACCACGAATACTACAACGGAAAGGGGTATCCCGACGGCAAAACGGCAGAGGAACTGCCGCTGCTGGTGCGGATAGTCTCCGTAGCGGACAGCTATGACGCTATGACTTCCAACCGCAGCTACCGCCAGTATCTCCCTCAGGAGACAGCGAGAGCGGAGATCGAAAAAGGGATCGGGATCCAGTTTGACCCGGATATCGCAAGATGTATGCTTGAGATAATTGATCTCGACACAGAATATTCGCTGCATGAGTGATCTGTTTACCCTATGGATACCGAAACTGTCACGCTGAGATGCCGGGGCGGATCTGCCGTCTAAGGAGAGAATGGATGAAAGAAACTAAAAGCACCGTCACCGGTCAGATAACAAAACCGCTGACCGTATTTCTTATAATACTTATTATCATTACAATGGCTGCTATGTTTTTATTCTCCATTCAGCAGACCTTTATCGAAAGACGTGACAAGGGTCAGCAGATAGCCGAGTATATGATAAACGAGGTCACGGATTACAGATCCGTGGGCTGGCTTGTGGATTTCTGGCTGAACAACCGTGACAGCATGGAGCTGATATATGACGAACCGGCAGCGAAAGAGACCGAAGCATATCTGGAAAGCAATATCCCGCACTACACGCTGGCAAAGGACGTGACCGAGGCAACTGTGACATCACTGCCTGCCGAGGTGCAGATGAAATTCGCGGAATACTGCTACGCGGAAATGTCGGCAAAATTCAACTGGGTAAAGCGCAGCTTTAAACCCACATACCTTGACGCGTTCATAATCAGGAACAATGAGTGCATTTTCATGGTATCCGGCTGCCGGGAAGGAGAAACGCATATAAGCGAGGGCGGCGGGATATTTGAGCTTGGCGTGACCACGCCGTTTGCAACAGGAACATACCCGGTGCTTGACAAAATACTCTCCGACCAAACCACGGAATACAACATAGAAATCTCACTCTCCGCAGGTGCCGATCACAGCAATATCCGTACTTTCGCGCCGGTTTATGACGAATCCGGAGAAATGGCGATGCTGATCTCCGTGTCACAGGAATGGTACGATATACTTGCGCAGACGCTCAGGGTAACGCTTGCGATAACGCTGATCGTGCTTGTGCTGCTTGTACTTCTGGACGTGAGAATAGTACGGCTGGTGCTGAAATATGTAGTCCGTCCGATAAAAGCGGAAGAGGCTGTGCTGTCGGAGTACATATCCGATAAAAACGCGGACAAGGCAATGGAAGGGCTTGCCGGTATCAGATCGGGAAACGAGATACAGACGCTCGCGGAGAATTTCTCGTTCATGGCTTCGGAAATCGACCGATATGTGCAGGAAATACGCACAGTCACAGCCGAAAAGGAGCGTATAGGCGCCGAACTCGATATGGCG
The DNA here is from genome assembly GCA_017941355.1 of Ruminiclostridium sp. Lineage (GTDB taxonomy): Bacteria > Bacillota > Clostridia > Oscillospirales > Ruminococcaceae > Ruminiclostridium_E. The sequence goes on from JAGAWN010000253.1 coordinate 24,871, forward strand.
GCGCGGATACAGGAAAGCCAGCTTCCAAGCGTTTTTCCGGCATTCCCGGACCGCGGCGAGTTTGATATCATCGCGTCCATGAACCCGGCTAAGGAGGTAGGCGGAGACTTCTACGACTTCTTCTTAATCGACGAGGATCATCTCGCGCTTGTCATTGCCGATGTTTCGGGAAAGGGTGTTCCGGCTGCACTGTTTATGATGGCTTCCAAGATGCTGATAAACAACTATGCGCTGCCCGGAAAAACTCCCGCCGATATACTGAGCGAGGTAAACGAGAGGGTCTGCGAACGGAATGCCGACGATATGTTTGTGACTGTATGGCTCGGGATCCTTGAGATCAGCACCGGCAGACTCTCCTGCTGCAACGCGGGACATGAGTACCCGGCGATCAGAAAAGCCGGCGGAAGCTTTGAACTTCTCAAAGACAAGCACGGTCCGGTCGTGGGAGCAATGGACGGAGTAAGATACAGGGCTTATGAGATACAGCTTGAACCGGGCGACACGGTTTTCGTATATACGGACGGCGTTCCGGAGGCTACAGACGCGAAACCTGAGCTTTTCGGGAACGAAAGAATGGTAAAGGCACTGAATTCCGTTCCCGACGGCTCGCTCGAAGAACTGCTGAAAGGCGTAAAGCGAACCGTCGATGAATTCGTCGGAGAAGCTCCGCAGTTCGATGATCTTACAATGCTTGCAATGCGTTATATCGGAAAGGACTGAAAAATATGTCCGCGAAACGTATCGAGGAACTTGATGTCATAAAAGGCATCGGAATGGTGATAATTATTACCGTGCATCTTGTTTACCGTACAAAGGCAGGAGCGGCGGATCTTATCCTGCGTTCGCTGGGGTGGCTTTTCATAGCGGTGTATTATATGCTTGCGGGCTACTCGTACACAAACGGTAAGAGAACAGTCACGCAGAGCTGGCTGCACCGTCTGAAAACACTGGTTCTGCCTGCCGTATCGACAGAAGCGATAATGCTGGTGATCGGAGGTCTGTACTGTGCGCTTTTTCACGGTTACACTCTGACCGACTGGCTGCACGATGTGACAGTCACCGTTATCAGACCCGAACTTGGTATGATGATCTCGGAAGAATGGGGCAGAGGCGGCGTGCTTTTCGAGAATCTGTCACCGTCATGGTTCGTGTGGACGCTCGCGTGGACGGAACTGCTGTTCTTCCCGCTTGCGCAGATAAGCACCGGCAAGGGCAAAGCCCGCTGGTGGATCACGGCGGCGGCGCTGACGATTGTACAGATACTTCTATATGTCTTTGTATCTCCCGTATCGTGGCAGTTACAGCTTGTTCCGCTGTTCACGCTTTTCATGCTTATGGGTGCGAAGCTGCGGGAAAGCGGACTTGCCGAACGGGAATGGAAACCGGGAACCGCGCTCACGGCACTTATTGCGGCAGGCTGTTTCGCTGTGCATTTCGGGCTGTTCATGCTCGGCGGTGATGAAAGCTACTACGCAGGCAAAATAGGACTGCTTGGCTGGCAGGACGTGCTGCTTACCATTGTGCAGCTTCCGGTGGGATTTGTCGGTATGTATGCTCTCGCAAAGCTTATCCTGAAAGCCGGAGCTGCCGCAAAACCGCTGAAATGGCTCGGAAGTCACACGCTGATCTTTCTTATGTGCCACTGCTTTTTCGGAATGGCTGCTGCCGATTTTCTGCACACATTCATCAAACCCGGCGCTATGTGGTATGTTGAGAACGCGGGACTTACGCTCACTCCCGAAATATTCTTCAAATCCCTTGCAGGTGCCGTTTTCGCGGCGGCTTGCTGCACCGGCATAGGACTGCTTGACGATGTTTTCAAATCAAAGCGTAAACAGACTGCTGCCGGAAAATGATATCACGGGTTCACCTCCGTATGTGCTGCCGCTTCGTGCGAAGATAAGGGAACCGCTGATTAAATCGACATCAGAAATATAAGTGATTATATTATACGCTTTTCACGGTGTCGATTCTTGGGTAAAAGCGATTTAATCAGCGATTCCTAAGAAATGTGTCCTCAACAACTGCCTTAATGGCAGTTGTTGTCTGAAAATCTGTTTTACAGAGATCGAAAACGACAAAAAGAGCCGCTGTTCGCAATGAACAGCGGCTCTCAGTCTGTCAATAAAGTCTTTTTTCTTTTCTCAGATGCTCGAATCTCCGTGAAACGGCATGGGTGCAGGGTGTCTCCCCGAAAGCGGGGAGGTGGCGCTTGCGCCAGAGGGGCTGACCGACAGACCTCCCTGCCGCGATATCAACGAATTCTTCATTGTGTGTCCGAAGATTATCCGCCATTTCGACACGCCCTTTGCCCGCGCGGCTTATTCTGCGGAAGCCCTTTTTCTCCGCGGATCGGCAGCTCTCAGCAAAAGCTTCAGCAGCATCGAAGCTAACCATGCGAGAATGAAGTATATTACAGCTGTGACGATCAGCGGGAAGAATGCTTCATAAGTGCGGCTGCGGATAATATCACTCATTTTCGTGAGATCCTGTATTGCTATGTAGCCGACCACAGAGGTTCCTTTAAGAAGAGAAATTATCTCCTGAATGTAAACGGGCGAGAACCGTTTTACAGCCTGCGGGAAAATAAAGCGGAAAAACGCAGCGTTTTCGCTGTAACCGAGAGCGAGAGCGGCTTCGCGCTGCCCGCCGTCTATGCTCTGTATGCCGGAGCGCATGATCTCCGACGCGTAAGCCCCGAAATTCAGCGAAAAGCCGACGATCGCCACCCACACCGCCGAAAGTCCGGACTTACCGAGGATAACATAGTAGAGTATCATCAGCAGGACAACTATCGGCGTACCCTGCAGCAGCTTGACATATATATTTGAGATCGCTGCCGCGAGAGCGCTTCCTGTACGCCGGAACATACATATCAGGAACGCCAGAACCGTTCCGAAGAGCGCAGACATCACGGTTATCAGGCAGGTGGTCACGATTCCCTCAAGTATGAGTTCCCAGCGATTCTCACGGATAAAGTTCTTTTCAAAGCTTGACGCTATCCCGACAAAGAAGCCATTGTTCTCTTCCCTGCCTGCGGCTCCGGCACTGCCGCAGGTGACTAACACAACATCGCTGCCGGATTCCCTGTCAGAGAAATACACGCTTTCGGCTCTCTCCGGTGTTACGGTGATGTTGGCGGAAGCCATGTCGTATTTTTCAGATGCTATACCGGGAATGACCGCCGAGAACGTCATTGTGTCGAATTTCGGCTGATAGCCGTATTGACGGCAGAACATTGTGACAAGCTCGATCTCATAACCGGTGAGTTCGCCGTTGTATGTGTATTCCCACGGGGGTGTTGCGCCGTCGCAGGCTATGTGCAGCGTACCGTTCTCACCGCTGAATCCTGTCATATCGACCGACTGCTCCAAAGCGCCGTCCGTCCATTTGTCCAGCAGGCTTTCCATTGTACCGTCCGCGGAGACCACGGCAATGAACTCATTTACCTTGTCCCGCAGCGCTGCACCCTTTTCGGTCTTTGGAAAGGCGAAAGCAAAGGGGGTCTCCTCAGCCTTTTCGTCGAGGCAAAACAGTCCGGGGTTCTCCGCGGTCATTGTCTTGGCCTGATCCGATGACATCAGGTATCCGTCTATTTTGCCGGTCACTGTGGCAAGAGCAAGATCGGCTGACGCATCGAAATACACATACTCCGCGTCCGGGAAAACTTTTTGTGCCGTAGGCTCATAGGCGCTTCCGGTAAGAATACCGATCCTCTTGTCGGCAAAATAGGATAACGGGGTCTCTGTTGTGACTGCTGAGTCTGAAGATCCGTTTGTTTCACTGCCTGCAGAGATCACGGCAAAAATGACTGCTGCGGCAATAATTGCTGTTATAACGGCAATGATTATTATATCAACCGCTGTGGTTTTCTTTCTCATGGGCTTCTCCTTCAAAGGATATTCTTTCCTGTACTTTACGGTATAATGTTTATTATAACACAAATCTGTGCAATAAAGCAAGCATATTAGTTTTTTATGATTCAGCAATACCTCATTTTCTGCATTATGCACAAAACATGAGTGTTTTCGGTTTTCATATTTACAATTCAGAAAACGTTTGCGTTTTATCCGATAATGTGCTATAATAAAACAGTAACAGTCAGCATACGCATCGAAAGGAGAACACAGCATGGCATTTGAACACAGGCAGAGCATAGGGCTTGTCGGGATCCGGAATGCCCGCGAACTCGGCGGATATCCGGCAGGAGACGGTCTATCCGTAAAAAAAGGCGTTTTTCTGCGCACGGCAAAGCTTTCAAGCGGAACGGAGGAAGATCTCGGACGGCTCAGAGATGTATATAAACTTGCCGAGATTATTGACCTGCGCTCTGCAGATGAGATAAACGGTTCACAGGAGAACTCCATGTATTCCGGAAGTACGGAGCCAGACCCGGATCCCGTCATAGAAGATGTGAAATACATAAATCTTCCGGTGCTGGATATGCGCAAACAGCTCGAAAAAAGCGCGGAACTCTATGCTTCCTTAAATATGGAAGAACTGAAAAAAATGGATATCGTCCAGATACTTACACTTTCCATAGATGCCGGGATCATAGGGGACGAAATGTACAATGATTTCGTCTTTGAGGAAGCCGGAAAGAAGAATTACAGCCTGATGTTCCGGGAATTGCTTTCGCTTGACGAGGGCAGATCTGTGCTTTTCCACTGCACGCAGGGAAAGGACAGGACAGGTATCGCCGCTATGCTGATCCTCTCCGCGCTGGGAGTGCCGGAGGATATGATCGTTGAAGATTATATGCTTACGAACGAATTCAACAGCGAACTGATAGAAAAGGAACGTATGATGCTCGAAAAGTCCGGAAGAGTCCCGCCCGAAAAACAGAGATCCTATATCATGGCGCTTGACGGAGTGGAAAGGTCAACCATGACGAATGTTATCGCCCGCCTCAAAGAGCGGTACGGCTCGGTCATAAACTATATTGTAAAGGAACTCGGGATATCTGAAAGCGAACTGGAGCAACTGCGCGAAAAATATCTGACCCGGGAATAAATGCGGTACCGCGCCGGCGGAACTGCGCATCGACAGACATTAAGCACGCTGCCGGTTGACAAATGCCGGAGGTATCTGTTATAATAGTATCAGCGGCTTATAACCGTGATAATAACCATTGGAGGTTCAGTTTATATGGAAAACATCGAAAAAGTATGCAGTTTTCTCGATAAGGCAGGAACATACTATCTTGCCACAACAGAAAATGACCAGCCGAGAGTAAGACCTTTCGGAACCGTTCTTTTACACGGCGGAAAGCTCTACATAGAAACCGGGAAGTCAAAGTCGGTATCCAAGCAGTTAGCAGCCAACCCGAAAGCGGAGATCTGCGCTTTTGACGGAGAAAAATGGCTTCGCGTGTCCGGAGAGCTTATAAATGACGACGACAGGGACGTAAAAGTTGCTATGCTTGAAAAAATGCCGTCGCTTAAAGCCATGTACAGCCCGGACGACGGAAATATGCAGATGTTGTTCTTCAGAAACGCGACTGCTACATTCAGTTCATTCACGGCTGCGCCCGAAACATTTACTTTCTGATAAAACTCATTCCGACCCGGCAATCCCGGATAAAGAGGTGATCGACAATGAAAAAGCAGATCGCACTGATCGCCGCTGCCGCAGTTATGACTGTATCGGGCTGTTCCGCAGCACCCGCACAAAACGCACCGTCTGACACGACGATCTCCGGTGAAGCAGCACCGGAGCCGGGATCCGCAAATACGCAGGAACTTATCGAACAGATAATCACATATCACGGCTGCTACGGAAGCGAAGCTGACAGCAAAGTCAGCGGACTGCTTGCGGAACTTTCCGCAAAGGACAGCAGGCAGGGCAAGCTGTGGACGGATATAATGGACTACTGGGATCACGCAAACACCGATCTCCAGGTCAATATCGACAAGCTGCCGGAGGGGCTTCCGGACGATGATACAATGGCTCTTACGGTTCTCGGGTTTGAACTGAACGACGACGGCACTATGCAGGACGAACTTATCGGGAGACTCACTGTGGCTCTCGCCTGCGCAAAGCAGTACCCCAATGCCTATGTCATCTGCACCGGCGGCGGAACCGCGAAAAACGCTCCCGATGTGACAGAAGGCGGTCTTATGGGAGAGTGGCTGCTTGAGCATGGTCTTGACGAGAACAGACTGATCGTTGAGGACAAGTCGCACACAACAGCGGAAAACGCGGTCAATTCCTACAACATTCTGCTGAAAGACTATCCGCAGGTAGATTCGGTAGTCCTTATCAGCAGCAGTTATCATATTGCTTGGGGTTCGCTGCTGTTTGAATCCGCGTTTATGAAGTCTGCGTCCGAAAACGGCACGCCGGATATCCATGTTATCTCGAACTGCTCATGCGAAATAGAAAATGACATCTATCTGCGGGAAGAAATACTGCGCTGGGAAACCGGCGGTATGCTGCAAATGGTAGGAAACGACGCTCTTGCAATGCAGTATTACTTCGACTATGAGAATGTGCAGAAGCCGATACTGTGACAATTCAGCAGGAATGTCCGGTGCCGCCTTTCCGGGGTTTCGGACATTCACTGCATTTTTATTTCAGTATCCACTTGACATTTGCCGGATTTATTGGTATATTATTAGTAGTGAGTTCGGGAACGACAGTCTGCCGTACTTTAGAATCTCAGCAACGGGGCATTGGCGCAGTTGGGAGCGCGCCACACTGGCAGTGTGGAGGTCACGGGTTCGAATCCCGTATGCTCCACCACGGGCATTCGCCCGTTTCACCGTCCGTTACTTTTCAGTAACGGGCGGCTTTTTCTGCCTCGCAGCCCGGAGTTTTCAAAGATCTAAAGCGTTCGGCAGATACACGGGCATTCGCCCGTTTCACCGTCCGTTGCTTTTCAGTAACGGGCGGCTTTTTCTGCCTCGCAGCCCGGAGTTTTCAAAGATCTAAAGCGTTCGGCAGAGACAGCAGCGTGACGCTGCACCCAGTCCGTATGGCAGTTATCTGCTATACGGTATTTTTCTGCCTCGCTGTCCGGAGTTCATATATACTATTTGCAGCGCAATCACAGCCCGCGACGGTGCCGCCGATACCATGGGGCAGTTTACTGCTCCACGGTATTTTTATTTCTCGCGGACGTTATTCTCTTCTTATGAAAAGCAGTTCACTCCGGTTTGTTTCTTGAAACGTCACAAACACACAATCGGATTTCCGGAAAGGAAGGCTATTCACTTCGGTGCGTCCGCCGATCTCGCTTTTTCACATTCCTTTCTGTGAAACAATTCGCGGACACCGACGGCAATAAGAAGCAGTGCGAACACATACCGCAGCGCCTGCGCGTCCAGTGCGCTGCCCGCCAGCAGTCCAAGCACAGCGCCTATCGAGCCTGCCGCGGCAGCATAAGGTATGACCGAGCTGTCGATAAGCCCGCTTTTCATACTGATAAGCATGGACACAAACGCCGTCGGTATGAAGAACAGCAGATTGGCAGCCCGCACCTCAGGTGCGCTTATCCCCGTCCAAGTCAGATACAGTATAAGCACAAACCCGCCGCCAAGCCCCATAGCGCCCGCCATTCCCGCGGCAAATCCCGCTATGACGGGAAATATCCAGCTCATTGCAGCAATATCCTCCCTCCCGAATATATCAGCAAAACTCCGAAGATACGACGCAGTACATCATTGTCAGTCCTCCGGAGCAGCAATGCGCCTGCCGCCGCTCCGACAACTCCCGCCGGAAGCAGCGGCTTCACCGTCTCAACCGGAAAATACCCCAGCACCGCGTTTCCTACAGCGGAGACAATGCTCAAAAAAAACATTATCGCCGCCGAAAGCGCGTGGCATTTCTTCGCGTCTGCTCCGTCCCCTCCGAGGATCGGCACCGCTGCCGAACCTCCGCCTGAACCGAACAGTCCGTTCAATATCCCGCCGACGAATCCTGCGGCTGCCGCGCGGGGTTTTGTTATATCTTTCATAATTGCACCCGAATAACTTGTAGTATAATATCTCCACGGTCATATACAATATGTTGATAAAAATCGTGTGAAACCAAAGAAAACTTGCAAAATCAACCTGTTCACATATTGACAAAATGTGAATAATGCTTTATAATATACTATGTAGCGGTACGCTCTGCGGTTAGATACATCATACTGTACCCGGGCGCAAAGAATTTTCCGAAAGGAGCAGCTCAAGACTTGCAAGGCTTTGATCCTGTTACAAGACAGTTTATCCTTAACGAGAATACACCGTTTATTATTACCGAGTCATATTCAAAAATACGCACCAATATTCTGGCAGCATTAAATGACAGCCCTTACAAATCCGTTGTCATAACAAGTCAGTGCCGCGATGAGGGAAAAACTACCACAGCCATTAATCTTGCTCTGATGTTCAGCAGACTGGATAAGCGCGTTCTGCTTATCGACGCGGATCTGCGCCGCTCCGGAGTCCACGATATGCTGCGGCTCAAAAACCATTTCGGTCTCAGTACAGTTCTTACACGCGAAACCGATATCTACAGCGGCATAAGCGTTGATGTCAGGAAGAATTTCCATGTAATGCCGGCAGGTCCCGGCGCCGCAAGTCCCTCAGATCTTCTCGCGGGCGCGGAGACCGAGCGGTTGGTGCGCATGATGTACGATTATTACGATTTTATTGTTATAGACACGCCGCCGCTGTGCATTGCGAACGATTCGCTGCTGTTCGGCGGATTTACAGGCGGCACAGCGCTTGTCCTGCGCGAAAACAAAACCACCCACTCCGAACTTCGTGACGCGCTCTCAACCATATCCCTGTCAAAAGCGAAATTTCTCGGAGTGATAAAAACGTACTGTTCGGTTAAATACGACAAGAGCAGCGACTATAAAAGCTCTATCGACGAGAATGCCGATCTTCCGGGTGACCGCGAGGGCGACAGTGCGTATGACGATATGTAACTGATGATAATTCTTGTTATTGTTCCGATCCTGCTTTGCGGATTCGGGATTGTCTGCGAAAAGACCGACAGACGGGGGTTTTTCTGTGCAGCCGCGGCACTGTGCGTTTTCGCGGTGTGCGGACTGTCAACTCTGGACGGCTTCAACGGAGATGAGGGAAACCGTTATTCGGTTCTTAATATGTTCGTCGGAGACATGAGTTTCAGCCAGCTGACGACTGCGGAGGCTCCCCCCGCGTACATGCTGATAATGAAGATCTGCATGAGTTACGGCGCGGATTTCATAGTGTTCCCGATAGTCGTCGCCTGCATACAGTCGGTAATTGCGGCTTTTGCCGTTTACTCCTGCTGCGAAACGCCCTACGCGGGCGCAGCCGTTCTTGCGGCTTGCTTTCTGCCGGTGTTTTTCGCGGGTTCATCACTTTTCACTGCGGCTCTGATCTGTCTCGCAGGATCGGGATTTGTCAGAGAACGCCGTTTTTTCAGATTGGCGGCGGTAATACTCGCGGCAGCCTGCTTTGATACATCGGCACTGCTGCTGATACCGCTTTACCTTATAATTGCAATACCGGTACCGCTCGTATCGGCGCTGTGGTCTGCCGTTGCAGCGGTTCTCGCCGTGCTGTTCCCGGACGCGGTCACGGCAGTTACCGAAGCTCTCGGCAGCGGGCTTCATACGTCAGCCGACATTCCCGCCGGCTGCGCGGTGATCGCGGTGATCGCCGCCTTGCTCGGACTGCTGATTTACCCGATGTATAAAAACCGCGGCGGCAGCTATGAGAAACTGGTGAATGTGCTGACCTGCGGAGCTTGTATGACTGCGGCAGCCGCGTTTGACGGCAGACTGTCGGGTGTCGCGCTTATGCTTATGATGATGTCGGCAGTGCCGCTCGCTCCCGAAGCTTACGCAATAGGAAGCAGGTTTACCGGGATCGTTTTCCCGTCGGAAAAAGGGCTTTCGGGCAAGGTGTTCCTCGCGGTATGCACGGTTCTGATAACAGGGGTCTGCGCTTACTTCGTCTATGGCTGCGGCTTCGGAACAGAAGCATACGAAACGTCAATAAGGACGGTGCTGGGGCAATGATCGCAAGAACGATAGACAAACTTACTGCAGAACACCCGGCTTTCGCGGAGTTCTGCAAAAAACGCATAGAATATATCTTCGATACTTCCGCAGGCACGAACGTCGCGCTTTGCATTATATCCGCACTGGCGGCGGGGATATTCACCGGCGGAAACGACCTGCTGCCGAAGCTTGCGGCGATCATACTCGCGATCGCTGTATGGGCGGTCTGCGCTTTGCACGCGGGATTTATGAAGCAGTGGAGCTTTGTGATATTCTCTGCTGTTTATCTGACGCTGCCGTATGTTTTTATAATAATACCGCAAAGTGCCGGTGAAGCATCGGCGTCCGACATTGCCCTTATGCTGTCGGATTTTGTGCAGTCTGTGATCCTGCGTCCTGTGCTGCTCATTTCCGGCAATGAGGATCCCCAGATCATATCGGTCATCATATTTGCAATAAGCGCGGCGATTTTCCTTATCGGTATGTATATACGGAATAACGCGAAAAAATCTGATTTCTACTGCAGAACAAGACTCGATCAATTAACATAAACGAAAATGTCTATGAAAGGACGGCTTTGAAATGAAGTTCAGAAAAACGGTATCGGCACTGACTGCCGCGGCGGTTTCCGCAGTATGTGCGGCAGGAATGTTTTCTGTCGGAACAGGTGCGTTCTACGTTGCTCCGGCAAAAGCGGACGGCACGAGAATAGAATCTATGGCAGAGTACATAGACTACTATTTCAAAACAAACAACAATGTGTCGGAAATGAGGATCACCAACGAGATCGACTCCTCGACCTATCTCACCGGCGATACGCTGATGGTGATGAACGACTGGGCAAACAAGTCCAAGCGTTTCAGAATAATCATCAACGACGGGGCAGCGCAGTACACTGTTATACTTGACAGAGCGTTCTTTGACAAGGCGAACAGTTCCGGACTGAACAAGATCAGCAATTCAGAGCCGTCCGGAATATACAGAAGCGGTATTGATCTCAGACTGAACCTCAGCAATGTGGAACTCAACAAAACCCTTTCCATTTCCAATACCGGTCTCGGCAGCGACAGTTCAGTAGAGATAAGCTATATCTTTACCGGCAACAGCACCCTTTACGATTTCTTTCTGAACCAACTCGATATGTCGAATCTTATCCGCGAATACTACCTTATCACGGATCCTCAGACCCAAAAGCAGACTCAGATAACCACGCGTGTTTTCACCAAAGACAGTCTTAACGCCGAAAAGGTGATAACTTTCAACGGTCAGGTCAGCAAGCGGTATTACACGATCGTGAAAAAGAACGAGGAAAGCTACTACAAGAAAGAATTCGTTGAACCCACGATAAACGATTCGATCAAGAAGATAATAGGTTTTACGGACGATGACTTCCTGTATTATCCCGAAGTCAAGGCGTATGTGGAATCCGTCAAGGCGCAGTTCATAGATGATCTCTATGATGAAGAGCTGAACTCACGCTACGCTACTCCCGAAGATGTCGAGAAAGAGATCAACAGCTATTTCTCCGCGGAGAATCCCGAAAACCTCACCGCGCTTGCGGAGGCACTGATCGCAACACAGATAACCACCGTTGACAGCGAGGTTTACAAGGTTTTCGGTCTTGAGACTACCGAAGCATACGCGCAGGTCATCAGAGATTCCGTGATCGACAGCATTGCCGAATCCATAGTTGACACGCTTATCGGAACTCAGGCACCCATAAGCAACTACAGGACCGCTATCCGCTATTATCTTGACTCCACCGCCTATGATACGCTCACAGAGTTTTCCGGAGATCTGAAAACTATCATGTCCAGACTCACCAAAGCCGACGGACAGGCTTTCGGTTCGGTATATGAAGTGATAAGCGTACTCAAGGCATACGAAACCCAGCTTGAGGCTGCCGGTATATACGATATCTCCGTAAAGGACATTACCGACGGTATTGCTGCACTTGCCGCGTCAAACGGCATCAGCGGAACTCTCACACAGGTGCTTGCAAACCTTCCGAATTATGTGAATACCAGCGATCTGAGAGCGCTGAAAGAGCTTGCGGTTTACGGTACGGTCACTCAGCCCTCCGGAGGTTATACGGCAGCCGGCAATTTCAGCTATTCCAACGGCAACTATGTCGAGACAAGCACTCTGAACAGCGGCTATATTACATATCAGGATCTCCAGCAGTACCTTTACAATCAGCAGTACGCTTACGAAAGCGAGATCTCGTCGCTCAACCAGCAGCTCGCGGTTCTGAAATCGAGTCTTGAATCCATGCAGAACGATATCAACTCCGTCAAGAACGGCAGCGGATATTACAGCAACGTCGATAACTTTGTGAATCTCGTTGCAAACGAGGTCATTAACCGCATAGGCGCAACCGGCTCGGCGGGCGAGTCCGCATACGATATCGCGGTGCGCAACGGCTTCAGGGGTACCGAGAGCGAATGGCTCGAATCCCTCGTAGGCGAATCGGCGTATGAGATCGCACTTAAAAACGGATTCACCGGAACGGAATCTGAATGGCTCGAAACGCTCAAGAGCGCAGACAGAGAGGGTAAGATCGTTTATGTTTACGGCAACAAGAACTCCTCAGCTCCGTCTGCGGAAAGCGGCAACGGCGGACAGAAAGCCGCAGCTGTCAGCACGGATATGAATGGCAGCGAAAACTCTTCCGGCACAGCTACCGGCGTTGCGGCAGGCGTTCTTATCCCCGCCGCGGCTCTCGGTTCCGTACTGCTGTTAAAGAAAGACAAGCGCAGACGCGGAAGAAGATAACATTCAGAAATCTATATTAAGAAAGAGCAGGCTCCTACAAGTAAGAGCCTGCTCTGTTTGTCAATAAAGCTGTATCGGGTGTTCTTTTTGCATAGTTACGAATCTCCGTGAAACGGCATGGGTCCAGCGTCACGCTGGCGCTGTCCGCGTAGGACGTCTGTCGAAAAAGTTCCTTTTTCGACAGACGAAAACAAGGGAGCGTAAGCCCCCTTGTTTTTGATTTTGCGATCAGCAGCAGTTGTTGTCACAGCCGTTATTGCAGCCGTTGTTGCAGCAGCCGGTATTGCTTCCGAGAATGCCGTTGCCGTTACCGCAGCAGCAAAGGATAAGCAGAATGATGATCGCGAGTGTACAGTTGTTATTTCCGCACATAATATGTTCCTCCGGTTGATTAATAATTTATGAAACGTTTCATAATATAATATATGACGGCGGGCGAAAAATGTTACCTGTCGGCGAAAAAATATGCTTGTACCGGTAAAATTGCTTTCCGGTACGGACGGAGGACAGATCATGATCGAGTTCAAGGGGTTCACCGAAAAAGCCTGCTCCGCGCTGAACAAGGGTGTTGAAGCCGCAATGAGCATGGGCCACACATACATCGGGAGCGAACATATACTGTACGGGCTTCTGCGCGAGGAAAACAGCGCCGCGTTCACAGCTCTGACAAGGTACGGCATTACGGACAAGGACATTATGCGGAAAATGGAACTGATAATCGGCAAGGGGATCGCGACAAAGCTGTCCTCCGCAGACCTCACTCCCCGCAGCCGCCGGATCCTTGAAAACGCCCTGCGCACTTCACGCGGCGAGGGTAAAGCCTTTGTCGGCACAGAACATATCCTCATTTCGGTGATAAACGACGAGACCTGCTACGGCTCGGTATTCCTTAAAGAACTGGGAGCGGATACAAAGCAGATAGCCAGAGAATGCAGCGGCGCTCCCCGCAACGGCGAGACTGCCTCAGCACCGGACAAGGAATACCGCGCGGGGAGTCTGGAACGCTACGGACGCGATCTCACAGCTCTCGCCCGCGAGGGAAAGCTTGACCCGGTAATATCCCGCGACCGTGAGATAGAAGAGTCCCTGCGGATCCTTATGCGCCGCCGCAAAAACAACCTCTGCCTTATCGGAGAAAGCGGAGTCGGTAAAACCGCCATTGCCGAGGGAATTGCGATAGCCGCAGCATCGGGTAATGTTCCCGATGACCTGCGGGACGTGCGGATATTCAGCCTCGATGTTGCTTCAATGGTTGCAGGCGCAAAGTACCGCGGAGATTTCGAGGAACGCATAAAGTCGGTCATCGAAGAAGTCGGCGCTGACGGCAGAACAATACTTTTCGTAGATGAAATGCACATTCTTGCGGGAGCCGGTGCCGCCGAGGGCGCGATAGACGCTGCGAATATCCTGAAACCCGCGCTTGCCCGCGGGGAACTGCGGCTGATCGGCGCGACCACAGCCGACGAATACAGAAGGTACATCGAGAAAGACGCTGCTCTCGCCCGAAGATTCTGTACGGTGTATGTCAAAGAGCCGGACGAGAGATCGGCAGTCGAGATACTCCGCGGACTGCGCCCGAAATATGAGGAGCATCACGGAGTAACGCTGTCCGACAGCGCGATAGATGCGGCAGTCCGTCTTTCCGTGCGGTACATCGAGGACAGACGGCTGCCCGACAAGGCGATAGACCTTATCGACGACTGCTGCACCGCCGCGAGAATGAGCGCAAACGGAGATCATTCCGGAGAATACGGAATAAAGCAGCGTCTTGACAAGCTTTCACGGGAAAAGGAAAACGCGGTGCTGACGCAGGATTTTGAGCTTGCAGCGGAGATCAGAGACCGGGAACGCACACTTTGTTCCGAACTTGAAAGCCTGCAGCAAAGTGAAACCGAACGTTACATCGTGACTGCGGAGGACGTGGCGCGGGCTTTGAGCGCTTCGACGGGAATACCGGTTTCGGAACTGCGGGACAGCGACAATTCCCGTATCATGCGGCTTGAGGAGGAACTGAAAAAACACATCATAGGTCAGGACAGTGCGGTACACGCAGTCGCGTCAGCGATAAAACGCAGTACAGCAGGTATTTCCCGGCATGACCGCCCGATAGGAAGCTTCATATTCGCGGGACCTACCGGTGTCGGCAAGACCGAACTGTCAAAAGCGCTTTCCCGGGCAATATTCGGGCGAGATGACGCTTTGATAAGATTCGACATGAGCGAATACATGGAAAAACACAGTGTTTCCGGGCTTATCGGTTCCCCTGCGGGATATGTCGGTTATGAGGACGGCGGCAGGCTTATCGAAGCGGTCAGACGGCACCCGTACAGCGTTCTGCTGTTCGACGAGATAGAAAAGGCTCACCCGGATATCCCCGATCTGCTGCTGCAGGCTCTCGATGACGGGCATCTCACGTCTGCGGACGGGGTAAAGGTGAGCCTGAAAAACTGCATAATAATAATGACGACAAATGTCGGAGCGGGAACTGCCGCGGAAAAATCACGTTCTCTCGGCTTTATTTCCGGGGAAAAGAGCGCTGATATCGTGCAGTCCGAGCTTATGAAAACATTCCGCCCGGAGTTTATCAACCGCGTTGACGGTATCGCGGTATTCTCACGGCTGACAGAACATGACATAGAAAAGATATGCGCAGATATGACCGAGGGACTGATCCGGCGCGCTGCCGAGGCGGGAGTAAAGCTTGAGATCACAGAAGCGGCAGTGAGAAAGCTCGCAAAAGCGGGATATTCCGAAAAATTCGGCGCACGGGGACTGTACCGCACGATCGTTTCCAGAGTAGAAGAGCCGCTTGCGGATATGATCCTCTCCGGCGCAAAAGAAGCGGTATTTGACGAAAACGATGTATAACAAACGGGAATAGAGCCGCGCGGCTGCACATATAAATGGTGTGGAGGTGCGGCTTGTATGATGAAATGGATAATAACGGCACTTATTGTACTGTCGGTCATATTCGCGGCTGCAACCGGCAGCATGAGCAGTCTGTCCGCCGCGTTTCTTGAAAGCTGCGGCGGCGCGGTGAGCCTTGCTATAACGCTTACCGGCATTATCGCGCTATGGAGCGGTATCATGCGCGTTGCACAAAGCTCCGGACTTACCGGAAAGCTTGCGAAGATCGCCGAACCGCTGCTTTCACGGCTATTCGGCGGACTGCAGAAAGGTGGGAAAGCCATGCAGTACATCACGCTTAACATCACCGCAAACATACTGGGACTCGGCAACGCTTCAACACCGTTCGGGATCGCCGCCATGCGTGAGATCGAACGAGAGGAACACAGCTCGGCTCCCGAATACGCATCTGACAATATGATACTGCTGACAGTGATGAACACGGCAAGTCTCCAGCTTGTTCCTACTACAGCTGCGGCGCTGCGGCAGGCGCACGGCTCGGCTGCGCCCATGGAAATACTGCCCTGCGTGTGGGTAACATCGGTATGCGCGCTTGCGGCTGCGGTAACCGCGTCGTTCGCCTTTCGCGGTCTGCGGAAACGGAGGCGGCTGTGAACATTTCGGATTACATAGTTCCGCTGCTGTTTGCCGGTGTACTGATATACGGGCTTTGCACCAAAACGGACGTGTTCGGGGAATTCACCGAGGGCGTGAAAGAGGGACTTCACACGGTTTATGAAATATTCCCGTCGCTGTTCTGCCTTGTTGTGACTGTGGGAGTATTCCGGGCTTCCGGCGGCGCGGAGCTGATAACGGATCTTATATCACCTGTTCTGAACGCTGCGGGCTTCCCGCCCGAGTGCGGAACACTTCTCATTCTGCGCCCTTTCTCCGGCAGCGGTTCAACCGCGATATTCGAGCAGCTGCTTACCGATTTCGGAGCCGACAGCTTCGCCGGACGTACAGCATCTGTCATTCTCGGCAGCAGCGAAACAACGTTTTATACCCTGTCGGTCTATTTTGCAGCAGTAAAAGCCGGAAAGACCCGCTACGCTCTCGCTGCCGCCCTTATCGGCGACATCACCTGCGCAGTAATCAGCCCGCTCGCAGTGCGGCTTTTTCTGACATAGAAAACAGAAGTGAGGGACATACTTCCCTCACTTCTGTTTGTCAATAAAGTCTATTATCTTTTCGCAGATGCTCAAATCTCCGTGGTACGGTATGGGTGCAGGGTCCGCCCTGCCGCGATCCAGCCGCGTAGGCTGGCGCTGTCCGCGTAGGACGTCTGTCGAAAAAGGAACTTTTTCGACAGATTGAAGTGAGGGACATACGTCCCTCACTTGTTTTATTCTGCTATTACAAGCTTGTCACCGTCACTGTCAACAGTAACTGTGCTGCCCGGAGCAAGCGTGTCGGATATGATGGCGCGGGCTATGAGCGTTTCAAGCTTGTGCTGAATGAAACGTTTCAGCGGTCTTGCTCCATAGACCGGGTCATAGCCGTTGTCAATGATGAACTGTTTAGCCGCGCCGGTAAGTTTGAGAGTGAGCTGCTTGTCCTCCAGCCGCCTGCCGAGTGCCGCTGTCATAAGGTCAACTATGCTGCCGATCTCGGTCTTGGTAAGCGGTTTGTAGTAAACTATCTCGTCGAGACGGTTCAGGAACTCCGGACGGAACGACTGTTTGAGCAGTGTATCTACCTGCTTTCTCGCGTCCTCCGATATCTCGCCGTTCTCGTTTATGCCCTCCAGAATGTAGGGGGAACCGAGGTTAGATGTGAGTATGATTATTGTGTTCTTGAAATCCACCGTGCGCCCCTGACTGTCGGTGATACGCCCGTCATCGAGAACTTGCAGCAGGATATTGAACACATCGGGGTGCGCTTTTTCGATCTCGTCGAACAGTACGACTGCATACGGCTTGCGGCGTACAGCCTCGGTGAGCTGACCGCCCTCATCGTATCCCACATATCCGGGAGGCGCTCCGATAAGGCGGGAAACGCTGAACTTCTCCATATACTCGCTCATGTCGATACGCACTATGCCGTTCTCGTCATCAAAAAGCGCTTCGGAAAGTGCCTTTGCAAGTTCGGTCTTGCCGACACCGGTGGGACCTAAGAACAGGAACGAACCCAGCGGTCTGTTGGGATCCTGAATACCTGCGCGGGAACGGATTATTGCTTCGCTGACCTTTTCTACCGCCTCGTCCTGACCGATAACACGCTTGTGCAGAATGTTCTCCATGTTGAGCAGCTTCTCGCGCTCGCCCTCCATAAGCTTCGACACCGGTATGCCCGTCCAGCGGCAGATGATCCGTGCTATCTCCTCCTCCGTTACCGCGTCACGCAGAAGGGTGTTGGATCTGCCGTTCTCTGCGGACTGCTCGGCAGCGTCAAGCTGTTTGCGCAATTCGGGGAGCCTGCCGTATTGCAGTTCAGCCGCCTTGTTGAGATCGTGGGTGCGCTTTGCCTTTTCGATGTCGGCAGTAACCTGCTCGATCTCCTTACGGATATCCTGCACATTGGTAATAGAGTTCTTCTCGTTCTCCCACTTTGCTTTCATCTCTTTGAAACGCTCCCGCATATCCGAAAGTTCTTTCTGTATCTCGGTAAGATGCTCTGCGGAAAGTCTGTCGCTCTCCTTTTTGAGTGCAGCTTCCTCGATCTCATGCTGCATGATCTTTCTCGAAAGCTCGTCAAGCTCCGACGGCATGGACTCCATTTCCGTCTTTATCAGCGCACAGGCTTCATCTACAAGGTCTATCGCCTTATCGGGCAGGAATCTGTCGGAGATATAGCGGTTGGAGAGCGTAGCCGCCGCGATAAGCGCGTTGTCGTGAATCTTGACACCGTGGAACACCTCATACCGCTCTTTCAGTCCGCGCAGTATGGAAATAGTGTCCTCAACAGTCGGTTCACCTACAAGCACCGGCTGGAAACGTCTTTCAAGGGCAGCGTCCTTCTCGATGTACTGCCGGTACTCGTTCAAGGTTGTAGCACCGATGCAGTGCAGTTCACCGCGCGCCAGCATGGGCTTTAAGATGTTGCCCGCGTCCATAGCGCCGTCTGTCTTGCCTGCGCCCACTATCAGGTGAAGTTCATCTATGAACAGTATTATCTTGCCCTCGGACTTCTTTATCTCCTGCAGTACCGCTTTCAGACGCTCTTCAAACTCGCCGCGGTACTTCGCGCCGGCAACCAGCGCGCCCATATCGAGGGAGAAGATACTGCGGTCTTTCAGCGTTGTAGGAACATCGCCGCGGACTATACGAATGGCAAGCCCCTCGGCTATCGCTGTCTTGCCGACACCCGGTTCGCCTATCAGAACGGGATTGTTCTTGCTCTTGCGGGACAGTATGCGGATAACGTTGCGGATCTCGCTGTCGCGCCCGATAACCGGATCAAGCTTGTTCTGACGGGCAAGTTCAACCAGATCCTGACCGTACTTTTTCAGCACATCGTAGGTGCTTTCGGGGTCGTCCGTGGTGACACGGGTGTTGCCGCGCACGGATTTCAGCACTTCAAGGAACTTGTTCTTTGTCACTCCGAACAGATTCAGTATATCTTTCGTTTTGTCCTTTGCCTTGTCGATAAGTCCGATAAACAGATGCTCAACGGAGATATACTCGTCGCCCATGTGCTTTGCGGTCTCCTCGGCGGCATTGAGCGCACGGTCGGTGTCCTGCGTAATATATACCTCGTCGGCTTTCCTGCCTGTACCTGTAACTTTCGGCAGCTGCGCAACGCAGTCCTCCGTCCTGTCGCGCACCGCCGATGCGTCTATTCCCATTTTCACCAGCAGCTCCGGTATCAGCCCGTTCTCGTCGCTGAGCAGAGCCTGCAATATATGAAGCTGATCTATTTGCTGGTTGGAATTGGAAATTGCGATGTTCTGCGCCTGCTGTATCACTTCGAGTGATTTTTGTGTAAGTTTGTTTGTATTCATAACATTTCCCCCTTAAATGATTATTCCGGCTGCTTTTATATATGCGCCGTAACGCTGTCTGATAAGCGCTTCTGCGGCATCTCGGTCTTGCGTGTTTGCGAAGTATATCTTTACCAGCTCATCGAAAAGCTGCACATACCCGGAAAGCGCGTTTGCGATCTCGTCATTGCTCGGCTCATTTTCTCCCGCCGGACGGTAGAATGTCCGGACAAAGCGCCCGTTCTCAAAGGTATATGACACGCTTCCGGTTATGCGGTCGGATATGAATTCCCGTTCAGTCCCGGCAAGCAGTCTCAGGAAGTCGCTGAAAGATCCGATCAGGCTTTTCGACTGCGTTCGCAGCGATACTTTCAGCTTTCCCAGCGTTGTATCGAAGCTTCTGTAAAGTTCGATACTGTAGTTGATAACGGGATTGTATTTGTAGTGCAGTGCCGAGCGCATTGCGAGCGCTGTCTCGGACGGGCGCGGCATGATGCGGAAAATATCGCCGTTCATTAGCTGCTCGATCTCGGCGAAGATATCATTCATGCGCTTTTCGGGGGTTGTGTAGGACACCGCCTCGGCAAGCACGTTATTGATATACGCTGACCGGCTGACTCCTGCTCTGTGCGCGGCGCGGTCAACTGCTTCCACGACTTCGTCCGACAGCACGAGACTATAGACACTCTTATTCATCGGCTCACCTGCTTTCTGATTTCAACATCATTATAGCACGCTCTTAATAATTTGTCAATAGTTTTATATAATTTTTATTGCAAATTCATAATCAATTTGAAATTATTTTGAATAAGCGACAGATTTTTTGGCATTTCTCATTTTAGGGCATACAAAAAACAGGGAGAACAAGTCTCCCTGTTTAGTGTCATATACCTGCGGGAAGCAGCGGCGAAGTGCCGACTACAATTCCGCTTTTGGTCACACCCTGATTTCTGCCGTCCCATGAGTAAGAATCAACGTCCCAGCCCTGAGCAGATCCGAAATTCGGAAGTTCCGTCACGGCAGTAGTCTGTTCCTCGGTGAAGTACAGCACCGTGCATACGCCTCCGACAAGTCTGAACCTGACATACGCGTCATTTATCCCTCTGAAAATGTGCGCGAGGTACGAAGCGAGCCTTGTTTCTGCTGTTTCACTGGTGCCGTTGTTATCCTCAAACCAACCCGTTCCGTGTCCTTTCCACTTTGTTGTGTAGTGCTGAACAAAAACACTCGGATCGGACGTAGTAACATTCCACTTACCGGAGACTATAGAGATATCGACATCGCATACAGCCGTATGCGACATGAACATTCCATAACCCTCGGTATCGGCCTGAGTCAGAAAGTAGGTAACGTTATCACGCAGCTTACCCGCGACAGTATTCGCATTGCTTACATGCGAGCGTGTGACATAGTTGAGCAGCGTCGGAATAAGGATCGCGGCAAGCACGCCAATGATAGCTATAACGACGATCAGTTCAACTAACGTAAAGCCTTTTTTCTTATTAAATTTTTTCATTTCTTCAACACCGTCAGAAAATCGGCAGACCGCTTACTTTCCGCCGAACCACTTGCCCGCAACTGACAGCTTGGGCGGATAAGCGCAGCAGTACTGTCCGTTGTCGAGTATATTGTTGTCCGCGAAATATCCTGTAGAGCCGCCGGCAATAACGGGATAGGTCCCCTCCTTCCAGTACGCAGACTCAACTCTGTAAGCATCGTCGATTATGACATAGAGCGTTCCCGCCATATTATCGACAGAGGACAGATATCTCTGGAATGCTTCGAGCATCTTTGTCTTGAAGCAGTTCAGGTCATCTGCTGCGGAACCGTCGTGAACGATCGCTCCGGGAGCGGTAAGATCAAAACTCAGAGATGTCGCAGATGTTTCAGAAGCTTCTCCGACACCGGCAATATAACCGTTGTTCACGATAGTCCCGGCGTTGTCGATCTCTACGAAATACCCTACACGCTTGCCTTTGGCGATAGCCTGGGGATTGGTTATTTTAAGGCTCAGTGCCGCGTCCTGCGCGACATAGAAAATGTCCTTAGCCATTCCCTTTCCAACCGTAGGTCTGTTGTCGTACGACATAGCCGATACGACGATAGAAGTCATGATCCCTATTATCGCAATTACAACGATCAGCTCGATAATAGTGAATCCCTTTTTTGCCCGAAGCCGGGCGATTCTGGAGATCATTGGAATTCCTCCTTAAAATATATTTATAATAAGGAGCGGCGGTGTTAAAGAAAAATTAAATCGGTATATCCGACTTTCCGCCTCAGCGGAAAAAGCGCCGCGCCGTATTATCGTGTTCAGTTGCAGGCGATCACCATTCGCCTTTGTTTATGTAGTCCGTTCTTCCGTCAACTATCCGTCTTACATTGACGATATAGTCATTTACAATGTAAAAAATGAGATAAACACCGCAGACAAGTGTTCTGTATCCCTTTCGTGCAAGCTTTTTGTTTTTTGCCGAAAAACCCATGAATGGGGTGTCGCGAAGCATCATCACCAAATCGGTGACGGATTTATTAAAGTTGGAAGCAGAGAGTCTGCCCACATTCTCAGCCCGCCAGTCGATCAGACCGCCAAGTTCGGCTAAATAGGCTTCTTCAAGCCTCACCTCGTACTGCTGCATTTCGTATCCTTTGCTCCATCATCTTATCTACTTCTTCAATAGTATAAGTTTTTGAGGGGAACATTTTTTCCCGTTTTTCATCGGATTCAAGCATCTTTTCTATAACTATATCCTCGATCTTCTCGTTGAGAAATTCTCTTGACACAAGAACAAGATCGTCCTTTCCCTCGTTCGAGATAAAGACAGCCTCCTTGCCCTTATACGCCAATGCAGCTATATCTTCAAAGTTGTTTTTAACTTCATCGTAAGTTTTTTCTATCATAACTGTCACCTATCTCTTAACAATC
Organism: Ruminiclostridium sp.; assembly: GCA_017941355.1. Classification (GTDB taxonomy): domain Bacteria; phylum Bacillota; class Clostridia; order Oscillospirales; family Ruminococcaceae; genus Ruminiclostridium_E. The sequence continues at coordinate 47,386 of JAGAWN010000253.1, forward strand.
GCTTTATGTAATCCGTTCTTCCGTCAACGATATTTTCAACCTCAACAATATTGTCATTCACGCTATAAACACAAACATAATTCCCACAAATCTTCAATCTCAGACCCAACTCTTTAAGTCTTTCGTCTCTGGGTTCACTGCTGATAAAAGGAAAATCAGATAAGTAACCTATACTTTTTTTGATATCACTGACAATTTTTTGTGCCGAGTTCTTTCCCACAAGGCGCAGATGCAGCTTGTAAATTCTTCGGAGAGAATCTTTTGATCTCTGACTATATATAATTTTATACGTCTTCGCCATTAAATAATCCCTGCAAAAAGTCCTCTATTTCTTCCTCCGAATACATTTTCATTTTTCCTGACACTATTTGTTTGTGTGTTTCGATCATATCCTTCACAAACGCCTCATAAGATTCCTGTCTCTGAAACGCGGGGTATTGTCTTAAATCTAAAGCTTCATTGCTGTTTTCTATCATAACCTATCACCTGTTTTCCAATAAACGCTTTATGTAATCGGTTCTTCCGTCAATGATATCAACTACTTCGACAACATTTTCTTTCAGTCTGTAAAAGCAGATGTAATTTCCGCAGTTCAGCTGTCTGATCCCCAATACATCTAATTCTCTCTGACCGCATGTTTTTCCAATATACGGAACATACGCAAGATGTTCTATTGCTTTTTTGATTTTTCCCACAGCCGATACTGCCGAATCAATGCCGACAAGTTCATTATAACGATCAAAAATATCGTTAAGCGCCTTTTGCGCGTTTTCCCGAAAATCTATCCTGAATTCTTGCATTTTCTATCTTCCTGTCAAGTTCAGCCCATACCGTTTCAGAAGGTATCAGCTTTGCTGTCCCGTTGTCAAGCGCATCGCACGCGTCTTGTATGTGTTTCACGAACGCCTCAAAGGACTCCTGTCTCTGAAATGCGGGATAAGTTCTCAGATCTGTAGTTTCATATCTGTTATCACTCATAACATTCACCTTCTCTCAAAATGACTATGTACCATTTCCATGCCGTCAACATCAAACGGCGGTTCATTTATCCAACCTATGTAATAAGCGGTGATATCTGTTATCTCACGGGTTATGCGGTCTTTCAGCTTTTCGCCGGTTTCCGCGTCGGCAGTGGAAAGCATAATGTCTGTGGGATAGTTCTCCGTGCAGAAAATATCGAATCCGAACGGTTGACCGTAGCTTATCCCATACCCGTCAAAAGTGTAAAGATCCGTTGCACCGAATGTATGGAGCGTTTCATGCGCAACTACGGCGGGACAGCAGGAATTTGCCGGCAGCCACAGCATTTCATACGGATAAGCAAGTTTTTTTCTGAACGTCGCCAATGCCATAGCCGTATTGTAATAATCCGCGGGAGTGTTCAGAAAAATAGCGTAAACTACGTTATCACAGCCGTATTTCTCACGAATCGCTCCCGAATCTATGTTTTCATCAACGAAAAACCATTCATCGCTCGCAACACCGTTTATCTGCTTGTACTCCTTGCTGTCAAGCAGTTCCATATCAAATTTCGCTTCATAATACAGCAAACTGTCGTCCGGACTCTGCGCAAAAACAAATTCCGGCGAGAAGCCGTACTTCTTCCCCTCACCGGCGATCCATTCCGCAGCAACAGGGTAGTATGAAAGCATTTCATCGCGCAGATCGCAGTCCGCCTGTTTTGTGAAATCCCACGAACCCGAGCCGTCGGACGCAAATATCGACACCCACGCAGTCTTTCCGTCAAGGAATTTTGCGGAGCCGAGATCGTTATATTCGATGTCAATGTACTGCGGTACATACGGTTTGTCAATGTGTATAATGCCGAAATCAAAAAGCGATTTAACCGTAAGCCCGCCGCAGATCAGTACCACAGCAGCGAGAACGACCCAGATAAGCCAGTCCTTTTTCTTTTCCATATTGCTTTCTCATTTCAGCGCTATACCGTGTTAATTTTTATCACCTATAACAAATTCCCTGACGAGGAAGTCCCCGTCAGGGAGAATTTGTTTAGTTAGCCATTAGCCTCAGAAGTTCAAGACTATTATGATGTTTTCGTACCTGTGGAGATCGGAAGCTTGGGAGCTGTACCAACGATGTAACCCTTAGAGTCAACACCTGCTGTAGCCTTGTTCCACTCAGAAGAACCAGCCTTGAAGTCTTTCAGTTCAACGGAGAAGTCAGCCTTGTCGCTGTCTGCTGTGTAAGCAACATACATTGTCTTACCGCCTTCGAGGTATGCGCCAAAAGAAACACCCTTTACATCCGGGAATGCATCCATGAGTTTCCAAGCGAGCTGAGCTGTAGCGTCATCCTTAGCGTCAACTCTTGTCTTGCCATGCTCGATAGAAGCGGAAGCTTTCCATTCGCCGATACCCTTCTTGGTCTTGAAAGCAGCAATACCTGTTGTGCCGTCAGATGTAAGACCTGCGCCTGCGCCTATGGTAAGAGTCCACTTACCGCTCGAATCGCACTCGCCCTTAACAGAGCACTTAGCGGAACTGGAGAGGAGCATTCCGTAACCAAGAGTATCAGCTTCTGTCAGGAAGTTATCGATAGTCTTCTTGATTTCCGATGCTGTTGTGTCAGCAGATGTAACACGAGAAGATGTTACATAGTTGAGCATCGTAGGAATGAGGATTGCAGCAAGTACACCGATGATAGCGATAACAACGATCAGCTCAACCAGTGTAAAGCCCTTTTTAGCCTTGAGCTTCTGGAAATACTTTATCATAGTATATTCCTCCTTTAAAAATTTTTATTTATACCCCCGCAGGGATATATTACGTTGGTCGGGGTGGCTAATTCCCTTTCCGTAATTACAGTATATCTCATATCGGAAAAAATTGCAAGCGTTTTTTTCAAAAAAATTGCGAAAACGCTCAAATTTATGACCATTTAACAATTGAGGAATGTGGTTTTTTAGCAAAATGCCCGTAAACGGTTACACAGTCGTTTTGTAAAAGTGTAACCGCAGACAGTTTGCAGCCGCTATTTTGTGGATTGATGCCGGATCTGTAACCATACAGGCCGGTTTATGTACAAACAATGTATTATCAGTTGAAAGTTTTGAACAGGCTCTACAAATTTTTTCTTTTATACTAATGAGTAAGATCATAAAATAACCGCCGCTGCCAAAAGACTTGACAGCAGCGGGAAACTGTGGTATAATGATAGCAGCACCGGAGGAACAGCGGTTCGCTCCCGGAGCAGTTAGTTATCTATGTAAAAGAATAACCACCTGTCATTCGAAAGCGTAGGTGGTTATTTCTTTTTGCGTCCGAAACGGTCGCGTGTAAGAATAATCAACGCCCCAAGACCTGAAGCATTGAGAATCACAATATGTATAGCCTCGCCGATATGGTTCAGCAACACAGAAAGAAATTCCGTCTTCATCGCCCCCTCTCGCAGCCCTCTCCACATCTCATTGTGGGTCTGTAACTGCTCCGGGAGCGATATAACCACCGTCCGCCGGCAGTGCGCACGCACCGCAGCTTCACGTTTATTATAACACAAAACCGCGGAAGTTGCAATAGTTTGACAAAAAAATAGCCGCCGCTGCCAAAAGACTTGACAGCAGCGGGAAACTGTGGTATAATGATAGCAGCACCGGAGGAACAGCGGTTCGCTCCCGGAGCAGTTAGTTA
>JAGAWN010000254.1 GCA_017941355.1 Ruminiclostridium sp.
ACCAAAACGCCGGTATATTCAATGCTGTCCAGTATTTTGTTGATTGTGCATCTTGTCCACTTGTACGGATCGCTGTACGCCTTTATAAGATGGTTATATTTTTCTTTGGCGTGAGCAGCGGGGCAAAGTATGTGTTCGGCACTTAACGTTTTTGCTATATTCCCCGCGCTACTTCCCGAAATACTCATTTTATAGATGCGCCTTACAATGTCTGCCGCTTCTTCATCTATCTCCCACTTTGTCTTGTCATCTGCTGATTTCCTGTAACCATAGGGAGGAAACGGACCGATGGGCTTTCCAGACATACCCTTTGACTTTAAAACGGCTCTGATCTTCTTACTTGTATCACGAGCAAGCCAGTCATTAAATATATTCTTGAGCGCCATCATCTCGTTTTCGGACTTGGCTGTATCAACATTGTCGTTGACAGCGATATAGCGCACACCGTAATCCGGAAAAATGATCTCTATATATTCTCCGGTTTTCAGGTATTCGCGTCCGAGACGGGAAAGGTCTTTAGTGATGATGATACCGATTTTACCCTTTTCCATATCCGCGATCATACGCTGGAAGTCGGGTCTGTTGAAGTTTGTGCCGCTCCAACCGTCATCAACATAGAACTGAGGGTTCGGGAATCCGTTGTCATTAGAGTATTTCAGAAGTATCTCCTTCTGATGCGTAATGCTGTTGCTTTCTCCCGCAAGCATATCGTCCTGTGACAATCTGCAATATAATGCTGTAATTTTGGCTGTCATTAAAACCTCGCTTTCCGCCAAATACAGCGGACTTCATGATTTATTATAACACATCTTTTTATAAAATTCAAGACTTTAAATCAATAAATTTTCGTCCGCTGTATTTTTTTTACTGGCTTATATCATGCTGCATTAAGAATCTCGTCAGTGTCGCTTATCATCAGGCGCTTTAAAATATCTTCAAGCGATTCGCTGCAATCGAGATTAAAATGCGTTTCCACGATAAATGTCGTGTATCCAAACTTGTATTCAGATATTGTAGGTTCTAATGCTTCTGTCTTTCTGATCTCTCCCATAATTTTCTCCTTTTATCATTTCATTGTCTAACTTTATCTTATCTCCGCAGACCCTTCTTTTTCTGTGTTACGGTCTGCTGTTCTGTCTTGTTTTCCTGTCTATCCTCCTCCTTCTTCTCCTTTTCTGCCGCGATCAGACGGGATATGTAATCACCCTCGCAAATATCGTGATAGGTATTAGCGATCCCGCGGTACATCTCGTACTGCTTCTTGCTGGTTTCAAAGGTATGCTTTAATTCCGTCAGCCGTGCGTCAAGCTCGGATTTTTCTTTTTTCAGCCGGTCAAGGTCGGCGCGGTTAGTGATACCATTGGCGTTTACTGTCTGCCTGCACAAGTTCAGCATTACCTGTTCAGCCTCCGAAAGCTCACCCTTGCCGGAGAGTGCAAAATACTTTTCAGACTGTTCTATGATACCCTCTAATCGGCTGATCTCGGCGGTCACCGGATTTATCTGCTTGATAGCACCTTCATAGTCCCCTTTCAAATGTTCTATTTTGTGTTCCAGTTCTTCAATGGAGCCGATACCGTTCCTACTGATTACTGACAACTGTGCGGAAAGAATATATACGTCGTGGTCGTTATTCGGGAGATAAGGAAGGTCGGGGTTGCGCGGGCGCGGAATCTTTTTTCCTTCGGTTATCAGAATATGGAGCCGATCAATGGTGCTCACATAGACCGCCTGTATAGGTGACTGGCTATCGGGAGCCGCATTCATTTCAGTGTTACCCAAACCGTCCTTCCAAAGAATGCGGGAGCGCAGCCTGTCCTCGGTGTAGTCCCCACCCAGCGTTTTAAAATGCACGAACCTCTGCTGACCCTCTGCCTTTATTGCCGGAGTATTCCCGTGCTTAATGGTGTAACCCCTCTTTTCAAGTTCCTCATAGAGCTCGTTAATGTCAGCGACTACCCTTATCAGAGCGTCGATCTCGGCGCATATCTGCTGTTTCCATGATGTACCCTTGCGGCGGTGCTCCCATTCGTTGTACTTTACGCCCTTACCCCCTTTCTTCCGTTTAAGCGGCTGAATACCATATACCTGACAGACCCTATCCGAATACTCCCTCGCGTGCTCCCGCGAAGTCCAGTTATCATAATACTTGCGTCCGGTTACGGAATAGCTGTTGAGCACGATATGCGAATGTACATGAGCCTTGTCACAGTGGGTTGCTATTATGACCTGCACATCATCTCCGAAAGTTTTCTTCACGAATGCTTTTGCTATTTTGTGTGCTGTTTCGGGAGTAATGTTCTCGTCAGGCGAGAATGACTGGATATAGTGAATAGCCTTGACGGGGTTCTTACCGCTTTTCAACGCCCCTCCCTCGTAACTCTTTCCGGAGTAGTTTTCATATATCATCTTCATATCGAGATAGGCTTCATCGGGGTCGCACAAACAATTGAGCGCACTGGTATAAAGCAGACCTTCTGTCTTGTCGGGATTTAAGACATACCTTAAACACTTGTTGACAGAAGAGTGGACAGCGATTGATTTAAGTATCGGCATAGGCAGTAATAATCCTCCTTCATCTTTTCATAATCGGCGGCATAAATGCTGTTAATCTCGTTCGCCTTTTTTGCAAGTTGGTTGATATTGGAGCCGATAATGCGGAGACCGTTCAAAAGCCTTGACACCTCGGAAAAGTTCGTCACGGTGATCGAGCCGTTTACGGATATCCTCCGGATAAAGGTCGCGGGCTTCAAGGACACAGAAGCAGCCCGCTGAACAACAAGCTCCCATTCCTCCAGCGTGAAGGTAATCTCCTTGCGCCGTCCTCTCGTAGTTCTTTTCATAACACACCTCCATTCAAATTGATACGGTTTCAGGCGATAGCCTGAGTGCATGGCGCGGCAGAAAGGGTTGGGGTTCCCTGTCTGCATTTTTCGGGGGTAGCCGAAAAATGAGCGCCGTTTGAGAAAAATACCGGTATTTTTCTCTGCTTGCTAACATTCGTTATTTTCATACCTTTAATTTTCGGGATTTTCAGCGCGTATGCGCTTTTGTTCTATGGTGCGCGGCAACTGTACGCGCCAAAAATCGGACTTCTGCTGTGGAGCGTCAAAAGCTGTGTTTTCATGATGAGATCACTTTCCTTTTAAGAATAATATTGTTGGTGGGGAGCGGAGCAGTCAGCGACGGCTCATATATAACATTAACTGCGTCCGGTTCCGCAAGGGATAGAGCAAAGGCGGCTTATAAATCCTTGATCTGATTTTGTCGATGAAAAGGAAAATAAATTTCCCTCTCATAGTTTTAGGGGTTTTCGAGGCGGTTTTTGGAACCCCCTGATCGCAACTTTGTGAATGTTGACCTAAATCAAAGTTGATGTGCGTTTGCGATTGTGCAGATTGTAAGCTGACGGACAGAGCACTGTGAGAATAAATCCAGTCGAGTGCAAGGTAAGCTGACTTTGAGTTTTGAAAGCTGTACAGACTTATGCGAACATACAGAGAAATACATATTTGGTCCGGAAACGAATTGATCTGACCAAAGGACAATTGATGTTGTGCTACGATTTCGTGTTCGGGGCGGCTGACGGGCAAAGTGAAAACTGTAATCATATCTCCTGCTGTGACGGGTACACATCAATGATGTTCAGCATCAGGAGTTGTCAAGTGCTGTGTTATTAACAAATGCTTACAAGTTTCGGACGCGGCTTAATTGGAGATAACACCGGAACTGCATTTCAGATCATCAGAACTGGAAATGCTGGTAGTTCTAATGGATGCGGCTTCATAAGTTGTTCCATAAGAGCACTGACAGATAAATGCTGCCGGACGCTGTGACAGATGTGAGAGATACCTTCCGGCAAAAATGCTCCGTATTCTGATCGCTAATGACCTAATTATTTGCCCTTCCATAGTTATAGGGGTTTTGAAAGCATTTTTGGCTACCCTGTTTTAGTGATTTCGTAGGATATGCCAAAAGAAAATGAATTGAAACAGTATGTGCTGGATATTTTGCACACGAACAATTATAGCCGACGGGATTATGAAAAATGATCAGGAATTACAAAGATTTGACCTGTCGGAAAAAGTCCTCTCATTAATACCTACATTTTGAGCCATTTTATTAAGGCTGTTTTGCTCTATTTTCAAAAGTTTGTAGGAACTCACAAGGGAGATGCTGATTAATTGTGCAGATTGCAATACGGTTTATTGTTATCAGCGGCATCATTAAAGCACACGGCTCGTTTCAGTGCCGGTGAAATGATAACAGGGCATAAAAAGAACTCCCCCGACAGACATACATCTGCCGAGGAAGTTAAAAAGGAAATTAAATGAAAAGAACCGTTGCTTTACTTTGCTGTTACGCTTGCGAGATCGCCTGTGTAAACCTTTGTCCACTTTCCGTCAACATAAGCCTTAACAGCGTAGGTGTATTCCTTGCCGGCTTTTGTGCCGTTGATCTTAACGGAGCGCTTTGTTGTCTCTGTCACGAGCTTGAGCTTACCGTTCACATACTTGTAAACGCGATACTTTGTGGCTTCGGGAACCTTGTTCCATTTGAGAGTAATGCTGCCCTTGTTGGCGGTGATCTTAACGGCGGGCTTGTAGTAGATCTTCACGGAAACCTTGTAGGAATCCTTCTCGGCGCTTTCCTTGCCGTTTATCGTGTACTTCACCATAAAGTTCTCGGTGACATTGTTAGCCTTTACGATATTTTCGATCTTGCTTGCCTTTAATGTGCCTGTCTTGTCGAGCTTTCCGGTCTTTTCGTTGTACTCGTAGATCGTGTAGTCGCCGCCTGTGGAAACATAATACTTGCCGTTCGAGCCGAGAACTATATCCGCGTTGGTAGCCTTGCCGAGATCCTGCACGAACACATACTTGCCGTCAACCTTGACATACAGCGCATAAGCGGAAGCATTCGGGATAGCGTCCCAAGCGAGTGCGCTCTCGTTAAGCTCGTCCTGCTCACCTGTGATCGTGTACTTTGTGATGTCGGGTGTTGTATCCGTTGTTGTGGTAGTGGTAGATGTTGTATTTGTAGTTGTGCTGGAGGGAACATATATCGGGTATGACGGTCTGTAGGAAGACCCTACCGTTACCGTCAAGGTCTGTGCCTCGGTATCGGTATGATTCTTATCACCGACTACCTTGTAATAAACTGTGTATGTTCCTGCTGTTGTTGCTGTCGGGATAGCTGTGCTATAAGTTGTGCCATCGAGCGAATACTGTAACTCTCCGCCCTCTGCTGTTCCGGCATTCACAATCGCCTGCTCTGAACCGGTTGCCGTAAGACCTGTCTTTGCTGTGGGTGCGGTCTTAACGCTCGAAGCCGCCTTTGCAATGCTTACCTTGATCTGTTCAGCTGTGCTGTCATTGTGGTTAGCGTCACCGACTACCTTGTAATATACCGTGTAATCGCCGGCATCTGTAGCTGTGGGGACAGCTGCCGAGTAATCGGTTCCGTCAAGTGAATACTTTAATTCTCCGCCTGTTGCCGTACCCGCTGTTACAAGCTCCTGAGCGCTGCCGGTGTAAACAAGATCGGTCTTTGCGGTCGGTGTTTCAGCGCTTGAATCTGCTTTTGCAATGCTTACGGAAACAGACTGCGCGGCTGTATCATTGTGATTGTTGTCGCCTGCCACCTTGTAATATACGGTGTAGCTGCCTACATTTTTGCCTGTGGGGACAGCTGCGGAATATGCGGTTCCGTCAAGGCTGTACTGCATTGTACCGCCGGTCGCAGTTCCCGCTGTTACAAGAGCCTGTGCTGAACCTGTGTATGTGAGGTCGTTCGCTGTGGGAGCGGTCGCAACGCTTGCAGATGCCTTTGCAATAGTTACCGCTATGCTTGCGGGCGTTGTATCGCTGTGGTTAGCGTCGCCGACTACCTTATACCAAACCGTATAGCTGCCCGCGTCAGTTCCTGTCGGAATTGTTGTACTGTATGTGCCGTTCTGAGATGTGCTGTACTGCATTGTGCCGTTTGTTCCGGTTCCTGCTGTTACAAGCGCCTGCGCGGAACCTGTGTATGTGAGGGTGTTTGCCGTCGGAGCAATCGCAACGCTTGCAGCTGCCGGAGTTACTGTGATCTGTATATTGACATCTTCAATAATATTATAATTATCGGTGTCATTTGGCGTAAATTTAGCTAAGAAATTACGAGGCTCGCCAACAGTGATATCACCTACCCCTGTAGTAGCGGGATCATCTTGCCAGCTCCATGTACCATTATCGGCTGTAGGGAGTGTCACATTTGCGAGTGTCTGCCCGTAGGTTGCTGTAAGACCTGTAGGAGTGGTATATACCGGGTCAGCCTTGCTTACCGTAAGTTTTACATTCGTTTCAACTGCGGAATAATTTGTGCCGTCTGTCGGAGTGAAAACAACCGTGTATTCGGTGCTGTTACTGTCTGCAACAGTCGGAGCCGTTGTAGGAGTTTTCCACGAGAAAGTACCGTCAACGCTTGCCGCACCGCCGGAAAGCGTGCTGTCAGAAAGCTTCTTTCCGTATGTTATATCCGATGCTGTCGGTGCTGTTGTTATGGTAGGAGTTCCCTTTGCGATAGTGTAGGGTACATAAACCTTGACATCTTCTGTTTCAGATTCCGATATTTTAACATTGCTGAGCGTCAGGCCCACAAAGTAATCACCCACACCTGTAGGCGCCTGAGCGAGTTCATCGCCGGCTCTTTTATAGCCCGGAAAAATTTCTTCTGCCTTATAGTATTTGATATTTGTTGCGCCAACATTCAATCCTGTGGCGGCATTGAACGCTTCAAGTCCTGTCAGAGTCGCCGCCGCGCTCTTGCCCGTCTCGCCGTATGTTGTCAGCGTGGGCTTCACGAGAGTGAGTGTAGCCTTGCTGTCATTCAGCGGGCATTCGGCAACAGAACAAGTTGCTGTTATAGTCGCGCCGCTTGTGGAATATGTGAAGCTGTGGGTGTGGGTTGATTTCGCTGTCCATTTGAGGGTTTTAGTTTCATTATCATTAGTGCTATAAATTTTTGTCAATGCATCTCCGGCTTTTATTTCGGTCGTGCCATTATAAAGTTTTGTGTTGCCGTCTCCATAGGCTACTGTTGCGTCGGCTTTGGATTGAAAGAAAGCATTCTCTCCGATAACTAATTGTGTGCCTGCTGTCCCGGGAGTAAATATTACGCTTTCAAGAGCCATACATGTTTGGAACGCTTTCTTTCCGATACTTATTACACTTTCGGGAATAGTTATGCTGCTTATAGCTTTACAATTAGCAAACGCATAATCCCCTATACTTTTCAATCCGCTTGGAAGTGTTACGTTTGCAAGAACTGTGCAGGCATTGAACGAAGCCTTTCCTATACTTGTCACACCGACCGGAATGGTTACACTTTTAAGAGCACTACAATTATAAAACGCATTCACCCCTATACTTGTAACGCCGGCATTGATAACAATGTTTTCAATACTACTCAAATACTCTTTCCATGGTGCGGTTGTTGAACCTCCACTAAAAGAATAATCCGGTATAGCCCCCGTACCGCTTATGGTAAGAGTGCCGTTATCAAATTCCCATGTTAAACCGGTATCTCCGATAGCAATAGGTTCTGCGCTCGCCGTCGCGCTCATTCCCACCATGCACGAAATAATCATGCAGAACGACAGGAACACGCTTAGAATTTTGTGTTTTGTTTGTTTCATTTTCGTTATCCTTTCTTAATTTAATACAAAAACGCCCATGACCGTCTGTATCATACAGCGGTCACGAGCGTAAAAGCCTATTAAATTTGTATGACAAAAAGGCAGAGTTACCTCTGCTTGCTTGCTTAAATTGTAGCGCACCATAAGCATTTTGTCAAGACCCTTTCCGTGAAAGTTTGGTGAAATTTCTACCGATAATAGTATATTATAGCACATTTCACCCAATTTGTAAAGACTTTTTCAGATTTTCACATATTTTCACATATCCAAAGGGATAGCGGGAATATAAGACCGGCTGCATACACATAGTACACAGCCGGTCAAGTGTTATTCGGTTGTCATTACATCAAGCATTATCAGTGCTCCGAGCTTGAAACCTTCTTCAAAATCCTGCAAGCCCTCGCAGGCTGCTGTAACATGGATCGCGTCAGCGTAGCTTTCGAGAAGTTCCTTGCAGTCAGGGTACTTTGCGAGAATCGCTTCCTCGTACTGTCCGACTTCCTCTTTGGCTTTCATGTAGCGCTCTGTGGTCGGTGTCGGGCGTGAGCAGGGGCTGATCTCGCCGTAGTAGAGTTTTTCAAGTATTGATGTCATAATGTTTTCCTCCGTAGTAATAATTCTGAAATTCTATAAAGTCCGCTGTATTCAGCTTTTTTACTACTTTTTAGAAAACTTCTTTATGTGATATTAACAAGAGAAAGTGTACGTACACTTTCCGGATTTTGGGGCTTGCCCCAAAAAATCCGCGGCAGTTTTGCTTCTCAAAACTGCCTTGCCCCACAGGCTCAGACAGCCGTCTGAAACTGTAATCCACGGCTAACCGCCGTATGAAAATCAAACAGAAAAAAGAAAGGAGAGATGAAAATGCCGATAGTAAAGTCAATTGCGATTCACGATAATGTCAAGGCAACTTTGAAGTACATACTTGATCCGAAAAAGACGGAGGGGCTGTTTTTATGCAACTCTCTGAACTGCTTCACAAACGTCGAGGACGCATATCTGAACATGAAGTATATTTACGAGAACTACACCCACCACAAATTTAACGAACCCCTGCCTACTGTCGGTAAGCGCCGCGTCAAGGCTATCCACTACATCCAGTCTTTCAAGCCCGACCCTAATCTTACGCCGGAGTTGGTACACCGCATGGGACTCGCTTTTGTGCGAAAAGCTTTTGGCGACAAAGTGCAGGTCGTTATCGCAACGCACATCGACAAGGCGCACTATCACAATCACATTCTAATTAACACCTACGGCATCGACGGACATAAATATAACGACAACTACACAACCCGCCGTGCAATACGCGAGCACTCGGACAGGACGTGCCTTGCATTTGGAGTACCATACATCGAAACGAATCGCAAGCGCGGTTTGTCCTACGGCGAATGGTTGCACCACAAGCAGGGTACTTCATGGAAAGAAAAGATTCGTCGCGAGATTGACACACTGGTTCTGACATCGAAGAATTTCGAAGAGCTTGCGGCTACTCTCGAAGAACGGGGTTACGCGATTCGATACGGTGAGCGTCCTGCGATAAAAGCACCGGGGCAGCAGCGTTTTGTATGCTTCAAAACTCTCGGCGATGATTACACGATTACGAATATCAACACGCGCATTTTATGGAAGGACTACCTCGGTAACGTCTCCCGCGAGGACGCTTACAACAAAGGGCAGGTGCTTACGATCTGTTTTGCTGGTATTATCGCGCAACTCGCGAAACGTATAGTCGAGGGGAAAAAGCGCGAAACAAAACGCGATGAAGAATTGCCATATCTGCCGCATAACGACCGTGATGTGTTCCAGCTCGGTGCGCAGCTCGCGCTAATCAATAAGCTGAATATTCATTCCATAGGCGAACTTGAAGCAAAAATGGAGGAAGCGCAGCAGGCTTACGATTCTGCGGTCAAGGAGTTTAATTCGATTTCGGAAGAGCACCACCGGCTTGATGACCTGCTTGTTCAGTATGAGAACCTGCGGACGCTCGATGATAAGCCGAACAAATCCTTAGCGGAGAAGATGAAACTACAGCTTGCCAAGCAGTCGCTTTCCCGTCATGGTATCAAGACTCCGGAAGATGCGCGTCAGCTTAAATTACAGAAACATGAATACGACGAGCGCATCGCGAAACTCAAAGAGATGATACAGGCTAATACAAATCTGCTTAATGCCTACCGCGAGATAATTGACACATACAACGGTATCTCCAAGGGCGACTATATCAGCAATTTGATGAAGTCAGAACAGGAGCTTGAAGCTGAGCGCCGTGCTTTCGCACAAGAGCGCTCTGCGCCCAAACACGAGACATCTGCGCCTAAACCGCCCGTGCATGACGTAACACCGAAACCGGAGCAACACGATTCCGCAGCGGATATGTCTGAACCCAAACCTGACGTGCTTGCACAAAATCCGAAAATAAAGACTGCTTCCCGTGGTCTCAAGCACTGATGATTGGAGGTGAAGTAAATGATATACATATATGGCGGTGTGCCGCCATAGCTTTGCTATGCCCGGTCACGGGCAACACAGGCATACAGAAAGATATAAATATGGGAGAAGGAAGCAATTAGGCCGGACAAGCCTTATAAATATACATGACTTGCCGGTAAAGAATGGAGGTTAAATGAGAAGAAATGAACTCATCACTAACGCCGTCGTAGCGAATACGGCAGAAACCAAGACCGAGCCGCAGCCCGTCAGTGTATCAGAATACAAGATCGGGCATACTACTTACATCGTCCGGACTTTCTTTAATCCGAACGGTACCGAATCGCTTGAAGAAATGGTCAAGAGGCTCATTATGAAGGACGTCGCCAAACTGTCCGCATAAACAGATGTTTCGTTTCTTCCCCGCTACGGCAGGGAAAGGAACGGGATAACGACAAAAATAGACTAAAAAAACTAACAAAAACAATGAAAGGCAAATCACAGGCAATTTAGTGAAATGAAACTTTAAAGCCTTGACAAATTTCTTGAAAAGATGTATAATCAAGGTGATAAGAATAATGCCTGTGACCTGCCGGATTGGAGGGAGAAATGACAAATAACAAGATCACAGCATTATATTGCAGACTTTCACAGGATGATATGCTCGCCGGTGAGAGCAACAGCATAACCAACCAAAAGGATATCCTTTCCAAGTACGCGAGGGAAAACGGCTTCACCAACACAGCGTTCTATGCCGATGACGGTTACAGCGGTACAAACTTCGACAGACCGGACTTCCAGCGCATGAAATCCGACATCGAAGAAGGCAAGATCGGAATGGTCATAGTCAAAGACTTGTCCCGTCTCGGTCGTGAGTATCTTCAAACCGGCTACTACACGGAAATTTACTTCCCGCAACATGACGTTCGTTTCATAGCCATTCATGATAATGTTGATACGCAGCTCGGAGACAACGATTTTGCGCCATTCAAGAACATTATTAATGAATTTTACGCCAAGGATACGAGTCGAAAAATCAGGGCTGTATTCAAGGCTAAAGGTCAATCCGGTAAGCCTTTATCATCTCGCCCACCATATGGATACAAGAAATCCGATAATGACAAGAACGTTTGGGAAATCGACGAAGAAGTGGCAAAAGTTGTCCGCAGGATATTTCAGCTTTGTATAGAAGGCTACGGACCGACACAGATAGCTAAGATACTTTCCGCCGACAATATATTGATTCCTGCCGCATATGGATTGGAAAAAGGATATTATAACGGTGTCCCGAACTACAAGTCGCCGACAAGGTGGGGAGACCAGACAGTTGCGAGAATTCTTGAACAAGTTGAATATGTTGGATATACCGCGAACTTCAAGACCTTCAGAAAATCCTATAAATGCAAGAAACAGATGGACAGACCTAAAGATGAATGGATAATATTCGAGAATACGCACGAACCCATTGTCTCACAGCAGGACTTTGATCTCGTTCAAAAGATGCGCCAGAACATCCGCAAAATGCAAAAACATGAGGAGATCAATCCGTTTTCCGGTATGGTGTATTGTGCAGACTGCGGTGCGAAGATGTATCTTTGTCGGTCTGTCAGCCTTACGGAACGGCAGGAGCATCTCAAATGCAGCACCTATGCAAGTGACTCAAGCGACTGTTCAGCGCATTTTATAAGAACTTGTGTTCTCAGGGAGCTTGTTATCAAGGAGATAAACAAGGTACTGGATGATATTCACAGCGACGAGGAATCCTTTATTAACGAAGCTGTTGAAACCTCGAAAAGCTGTTTCCTTGAAAGTGTTGCCAAGTCAAAGAAAAGTCTTGTGCGATATGAAAAGCGTATAGCGGAACTTGACCGCCTGTTTGCCAAGATCTACGAGGATAATGCCCTCGGAAAACTCAGCGATGAACGGTACGGACAACTTTCCGCGAGCTACGAAGATGAACAGAGGAAGCTGAAAAAGGATGTTGACGAGATCCGCAAGTTCATTGATGACAAGGAACAGGAAAACAGCAATACATCGCAGTTCCTTGCCATTATCAGAGGTTACAGCAACATAACGGAGCTTACACCGGAGATAATGCACGAAATCATCGACAGTATTCATGTTCACGCACCCGACAAATCAAGCGGACACAGGGAACAGATGGTTGACATCATGTTCAGGTTTGATGTCATCAGGGTCTCGGCGGTTCTCGACATAAGAGATTACGACCAAAAAAGAAAGCTGCGCAGTGCCTAATGCACTGCGCAACCATAACAATTCAGGAAACTTCTTTCCCACGCCCCAGTTCATCACGGGGTTTTGGATTTTATTCAAACATTGCGGTTGAGAGGTAGCGCTCGCCGGTATCGGGCAGCAGCGCAACTATTGTTTTACCCTTGTTCTCCGGGCGTTTTGCAAGCTGGATAGCCGCGTACAGAGCTGCACCGGAAGAGATTCCCACAAGCACACCCTCTGTTTTTGCGATGAGTCTGCCTGTTTCAAACGCGTCCTCGTTGGCAACGGGGAGTATCTCATCGTAGATATCGGTATTCAGCGTTTCCGGAACGAATCCTGCACCTATGCCCTGGATCTTGTGGGGACCCGACTTGCCCTCGGAGAGAACGGGGGAGTCCTTCGGCTCTACCGCAACCACCTTGACATCGGGATTCTTTGACTTTAAGTATTTGCCGACGCCGGAGATAGTTCCGCCGGTTCCGACACCCGCAACGAAGATATCTACCTTGCCGTCGGTATCGTCCCATATCTCAACGCCTGTTGTGCGTTCATGCACAGCGGGATTGGCGGGGTTGGTGAACTGCGAGGGAATGAAGCTGTTCTCTATCTCTTTTGCGAGTTCCTCAGCCTTTGCGATAGCGCCTTTCATACCCTTTGCGCCTTCGGTCAGCACGAGTTCCGCGCCGTAAGCCTTCATCAGCTTTCTGCGCTCAATGCTCATGGTCTCCGGCATTGTGATAATGAGTCTGTAGCCGCGCGCCGCAGCGACGGAAGCAAGACCAATGCCGGTATTGCCGCTGGTAGGCTCGATGATAACGCTGCCGGGCTTTAATCTGCCGCTTGCTTCCGCGTCGTCGATCATGCCCTTTGCGATCCTGTCCTTAACGCTGCCTGCGGGATTGAAGTATTCAAGCTTTGCAACGACTGTTGCTTCGAGTCCGAGGTTCTTTTCGATGTTTCCGAGTTCAAGAAGGGGTGTTTTACCGATGAGATCACTGATTTTCTTATAGACTGCCATAATAAAAATACTCCTTTGTAAATATATTGTTGTATATGATGCGTTATTTTACAAGCTGCAACATCGCTTAAAGTATAAAGTCTGCATATTTCTTATAAATCCTATCTGATTGATATGAATACATTATACCACGCACATTCTGTTTTGTCAATAGTTTTTACAAAATTTATTTAATTTTGATAAAACTATTGCAAAAAACGACATTATATGATATAATATCTATGCTTATAAGTATGCTTATATGCTTCTGCTGCTTTTTCCGGCGGAAGTCTTAATATATATGAAAGGAAGATCGTTTTGGCGGAAAATGAGATCGTTCCGGAAGATCAGGATTCGGAACGCTTCAATTCAATGCTCAATGCCGCTCAGAAGCAGGTGGGCGCAAAGGGCGGAGCCAAGCCTGCTGACGGCAAGAGCGGAGCATCTCTTACTCAGGCACAGATAGAAGCAATGCTCGCGGGCGAGAGCTTTGATGACGACAATACTGCCGCTGCGGAAAAGAATGATCCCGGTGCAGCCGCCGAAACGCAAACCGGTCGGAGCGCGGGCGGAAGTGAGGGCGCGGAAGAGTCCGACGATGACGCTGCGATAGCTGACAGATTCAGGAACAGCATTAGCGCGGATTCCCAGGCGGCTGCCGAGGAGACCGAAAAGAAAACCAAAAAAACGAAAGAAAAGAAAGAGAAGAAACCCAAAGAGAAAAAAGAGAAAAAGCCTCTCGATCCGGGAACGCTCGCCAAGATACTTACGGCAGCAGCGGTGGTGATCGCGTGCGCTCTGGGATTTCTTGTCAATCTGCTTTTCTTTACGGACGCTATAAAAACCCCGAATCAGGAGTTTTCCATACGCGCCGCAAACGCTGTGATAAAGAATCTTGCTCCGGGTACGGACATCTACGTTTACAAGGCGTATGTCCGCAACGGTGTATCCTCTGACGAGTGCATGATCTACGCGGTGACCGATTCCGAAAGGATCAGCGGCTCCGAAAAAACCGAAATGTACCGTGTTGTGGTGAACCACGATCAGCCCAACAGAGTCAACGTTTACTACACACTCGACACCGAAAGTCCGGAATACCTTAAAATGCTTGACAGCGGCGACGAGACGATGCAGAAAAAGGCGATCCAGCTTAAAAACTATTCCGATGCGATATACTCCTGTGACAAGGAGATACAGATAAGTTCCCCGACATGGGAGAAGATCAACAGCAACACTATAAACAAGGCGCTGAAACAGGAGAAGGAAAGTGTCTCCGAAAAACAATGATATAATGTAAAAAATCCAACAGGGAAAGGAGATGTACGCTGTGATAATGATGAAGTATTCGCTTACGCAGATATTTTTCATGTTCTTTGTATTCTGCAACTACGGCTGGATACAGGAATCCACCATAGAGTCGCTGTACCATAAACGGCTCATCAACCGCGGATTTCTGCGGGGACCTTATATCCCGATATACGGCATAGGCGGAGTCTCCATGCTGCTGCTATGTATGCCGTTCCGTGAAAACGGCTTCGCTGTGTACTTTGTCGGAATGATAAGCTGCACGGTGCTGGAATACTTTGTGGGCTGGCTTATGGAAAAGCTTTTTCACAAGCAGTTCTGGGATTACAGTATGCTCAGGATAACCTACAAGAACCGTATATCGCTGGTGTCTTCGCTGTTCTGGGGACTGCTCGCGCTGTTCATGGTGTATGTGCTGTACGGAATAATGGACTGGCTGGTAGGAGTTGCGGATCCTGTTTTCATGCTTTCGTACGATATAGCAATGGGTGCGGCGATGACCGCAGATACGGTGTTCAGTATCACAAGTCAGATAAACTTCCGCGAAAAGATAAAAAAGCTGCCGTATGAGAAAGCAAAACAGATGATGACAGAGAAATTCATTCAGCTCGGCGGTGCTGTAATGAAGCGTCACGAGCGATTCAACTCGCTGCTGTCTAAGATGAAGTTCAACGTTGATGTAAATGACGGAGACGAAGATATTGACGTTGGAACAGAGGATAAATTATTCGGTTCCGAGAACGAGGAAATACAATGAAGCAGGAGCGCCGCAGTTTTGAGAAGATAGCGCAGCCGATAGTCACACACCACAAGATGCAGTCCACGCGCAGGCTCACTCAGCACGGGAACGTATCTGTTTTCGCTCACTCGCTGGCGGTGGCGGCATACAGCATACGGCTTGCGAAGAGACTTGGGATACAGTGCGATAAGCGCAGTCTGATACGCGGCGCACTGCTGCATGACTTTTTTCTCTACGACTGGCACAAGACCAGCAATGTCGGGGACGGGCTTCACGGTTTCGCACACCCCAACACAGCTTCCAAAAACGCGGTAAGGTACTTCCGGCTGAATAAGCGGGAACTTGACATTATCCGCAAGCATATGTGGCCGCTTACGCTCACTAAGATACCGAAGTATCGCGAAAGCTGGCTTGTGTGCATGGCAGACAAGTATTGTTCTCTGCTTGAGACTTTCAAGCTGAACAAGTATAACGACGAAACGTTTATAAAGCACCTCACGCATGAACACCATGACGGGATTCACCATTCCGTAAAAAAATAACAATATATTGTGTTAAAACTGTTGACAAATGCGAAAATGTATGATACAATACTTTTATCGACATTTAAGTCCTTATCAAGAGCGGCGGAGGAAACGGGTCCTGTGAAGCTGCGGCAACCGGCAGAAATGCAAATGGTGCCAATTCCCGCGCTGCGGAAGTATCCGCGGCGGAAGATGAGGGAGACAGTAAATAACGGCTCCCTAATAAGGGAGCTTTTTTGTTGAAATTTTAACAATCGAAAGGATCACAAAAATGGCAAAGTTTTTATTCACCTCCGAGAGCGTAACCGAGGGACATCCCGACAAGATCTGCGACAAGATCTCCGACAGCGTTCTTGACGCGCTGCTTGAACAGGATCCCATGTCCCGCGTAGCCTGCGAGACCTGCGCAACCACCGGTCTTGTAATGGTAATGGGCGAGATCACCACAAAGGCGGTCGTTGATATCCCCGCTATCGTTCGTGAAACGGTAAAGGAGATCGGCTACGATAATGCGGAGTATGGCTTCGACTGCAATACCTGCGCGGTAATGACCACCCTCGATAAGCAGTCTCCCGATATCGCAATGGGCGTTGACAATGCTCTTGAGGGCAGGGAAGAGAACGCAATGGATACAGGTGCAGGCGATCAGGGAATGATGTTCGGTTTCGCGTGCAATGAGACCCCCGAGCTTATGCCGCTGCCGATATCCCTCGCACACAAGCTTACAAAGAAGCTGACCGAAGTGCGCAAGAGCGGAGAGATAGATTATCTTCTGCCCGACGGAAAATCTCAGGTCACAGTTGAGTACGTTGACGGAAAGCCGGCAAGAGTCGATACCGTCGTTATCTCCTCTCAGCACAAGGCAAGCGCAACTCTCGAACAGATCCGCAAGGACGTTATCGAGAAGATAATCAAGACAACTATCCCCGCAAACCTGCTCGATGAGAACACAAAGTATTTTGTGAACCCCACAGGACGTTTCGTAGTCGGCGGCCCTCAGGGCGACAGCGGACTTACCGGACGCAAGATCATCGTTGATACATACGGCGGATATTCCCGTCACGGCGGCGGAGCATTCTCCGGCAAGGATCCGACAAAGGTTGACCGTTCCGCAGCTTATGCTGCACGCTATGTGGCAAAGAATATAGTTGCTGCCGGACTTGCGGACAAGTGCGAAGTCGAGCTTGCATACGCTATAGGTGTTGCAAAGCCTGTTTCTATCCTTGTAGATACATTCGGCACCGGAAAGTACAGCGATGAGCAGATAAGCGCGGCAGTAGAGAAAGTATTTGATCTCCGCCCGGCTTCTATCATAAAGATGCTCGATTTGAGGAAGCCGCAGTACAAGGCTCTTGCAGCTTACGGTCACATGGGACGCGAGGAACTCGGCGTTGCATGGGAAAAGACCGACAAGGCAGATGCTCTCAAAGCAGCACTCTGATAATAACAACAAAAACAGCTCCCTGACGACAGGACGTCGTACAGAAGGTTTCCAAAGACGCGCACGATGCGCGTATAAAAAGAAACCTTCGAGATAAGGGAGTTGTTTTTTATTACTGCGGGGAAATTGTTATGTAAACTGTCTCCGGACGATTGAATATGCGAGGGAAAACACAATCTCGCAGACTTCTCTGCAATCCGCGGCTGACGAGCATTGCGGTATTGTTCTCCGTGTAAATGCCGCAGGTATATTTCGGGAAAAGTCCCTGTCCGGGAGCATACACACCGTTTATCAGCGGCGGGAAACGCCATTGTCCGCCGTGGGCGTGTCCCGACAGTATCAGGTCAAAGCCTTTGCCGGACAGGAGGGGAAATTCCTCCGGATAGTGGTCGAGCATTATGTTGTACATATCCGCGGAAACCGCCGCTTCACAGGCTTCAAGCTGATCGGTGTAAGCGGCGCCGTCTATCCCGTGAAGCCTCAGAGAAGTCCCGTTGACCGTTACATCTGCCGACTTTCCGTCGAGAACTGTGACTCCGAGTTCCGACATATCGGCTTTTATAAGCTGCTCCTCACCGGGTTCGCCGTATGTTTCGTGATTTCCTATGGAGTAGTAGCACGGATAAAGCGCCGTAAGCTGCTCCGCAAGCAGGACTGAGTTGTATTCACCGCGGTGGTTGTCGAAAAGATCTCCGCCGAAGATAACAATGTCCGGGTCAAAGCCTTTCACTGAATCCACAAGCTCTCTCACGCGCTTTCCGTAGTGAGAGGAATGAAAATCAGAGAGAAAAGCGATCTTCACCTCCGAAGAGACTTTCTGTGACGGGATCCTGTAGTACGTTTCCTCCAGAGTCTCGCTGCACGCGAAAGGGGCAGCGACTGCAAAAGCTGTTATCAGCGCGGACAGAGCAATGAATTGCTTTCTTGTCATCGGCGTTTACTGGTTCGCCTTTTTCAGAAGCGTCTCCCATTCCTTGATAATGGAACGGTCATCGAAGTAGTTTATTCTCATAGCTTTGCGCACGCGGGCGAGAGTTGCGTTTGTCTTTTCTACGGCAGCCGCAGTACCGGAGGATATGATGTCATAAACGGAGCTTATGTCCTTTTCCCACTTGGCACGCTCGGTTCTGATCGGGCTGAGTGTTTCTTCAAGCACGTTTATCAGGAACTTCTTGCATACTCCGTCACCGAGACCTCCGCGGCGGTAGTGTTCTTTCATTTCTTCGAGGTTCGCATAGTCGGGAAGGTATTCGGCAAAATGCTCGTCCGTGCAGAGCGCGTCAAGGTATGTGAACACAACGTTGCCCTCGGTATGTCCGGGGTCGCTTATCTGCAAATGCAGCGGATCGGTGTACATCTTGCCGTTGACCTGCTTTTTGACAGCTGCGGCGGTGTCGGAAAGGTAGATGCAGTTTCCGAGGGATTTGCTCATCTTCGCTTTTCCGTCAACACCCGGCAGTCTGCGCTGAAACTCGTTTTCGGGTATCATAGCTTTCGGGAGGACAAGAGTTTCGCCGTAGATCTTATTGAACTTCTCGACTATCTCGCGCGCCTGTTCGAGCATCGGGAGCTGATCTTCTCCCACGGGAACGACATTTGCGTCAAACGCTGTGATATCGGCGGTCTGGGACACAGGGTAGGTGAAGAAGCCTGCGGGAAGTCCTTCGTCTGAAAATCCTCTCATCTGTATCTCGGCTTTGATCGTGGGATTGCGGGAAAGCCTTGCGGTAGTGACAAGATTCATGTAGTAGAACGTAAGCGCGTGCAGGGCAGGGAGCGCGGACTGCACACAGATCGTGGTCTTGGCAGGGTCAATTCCTACCGAAAGGTAATCAAGCACAACGTTCACGATGTTATCGCGTATCTTGCCGGGATCGTCGGCGTTGTCGGTAAGCGCCTGATCGTCGGCTATCAGTATGTTTATCTCGTCGAAATTCCCGGAATTCTGGAGCTCGACTCTTCTTTTGAGTGAGCCTACATAGTGTCCGAGGTGAAGCCTGCCTGTCGGGCGGTCTCCCGTAAGGATTATATTTTTCATAGCTGTTTCCTTTCAGATGTTCTTACTTGTACATCGTTTTAGCGACATCGGCGAGGATATCCACGCCTTTGAGGATCTGTTCGTCTGTAGGAGTCGAGTAGTTGAGTCTGAACGAGAGAGTGGGCTTGCTTTCGTCAACGAGGAACGCCTTACCCGTAACTATCGCGACCTTGCGCTCGATCACTTTCTTTACGAAGTAGTCCATATCGCCGTCGGGAAGCGTTCCCCAGATGAACAGTCCGCCGTCCGGCTCTGTGAATGTTATGGACTTCGGCATTTTGAGTTTCAGATTGTTCAGCATAAGCTCGCACTTCTTGCCGTATATCTGCTGGAGCTTTTCGAGGTGCGCCTTAAAGTCATACTTTGTCACAAAGCGGTGAACTATCATCTGCGAGAGAATGCTTGTGTGGACAGTCGATACCTGCAAAGCAACGGTTGCCTTTGCGATAATGTCCTTTTCCGCGCACATATAGCCTACGCGAAGTCCGGGAGCAACTGTCTTTGAGAATGTTCCGGCATAGATAACGCGCCCCTGTGTGTCCATTGAGCGTATGCTCGGCACATTGTCGCCGGAGAAGCGCAGATCGCCGTAGGGGTTGTCCTCAATTATGTGTGTCTTATACTTATACGCGAGTTCAAGCACCTGCTTTCTGCGTGCTTCGCTCATGGTTCTGCCGGTAGGATTCTGGAAGTTCGGAATGAGGTAGATGAACGCGGTGCGCGGGTTTTCTTTCAGTGCGTTTTCGAGCAGTCCGGGATCTATGCCCTCATCGTCCATGGGAACGCCCACAAGCTTAGAGTTGTAGGAGCGGAAAGAGTTCAGCGAACCTATAAAACTCGGTTCCTCGCAGATGATAGTCTCGCCCTCGTTGCAGAGGACTTTAGCTGTCATTTCCATTACCTGCTGCGCACCTGCGGTTATGATGAGATCGTCGTTGTTCCAGTTGAAGATCTTTTTTGCCGCAAGATCATCTTTGAGCCAGTCCCGCAGGGGAGTGTAACCCTCGGAGACGGAATACTGCAAAGCGGTGATCGGGTCATTCTCCATGATATCGTTCATTATCTCTTTGATCTGTTCAACGGGGAAAGCCTCCGGCGCGGGATTTCCGCCCGCGAAGCTGATAACATCGGGGTACGCGGTGAATTTGAGTATCTCGCGTATCGCTGAGGGCTGTAGGGTCTTGATCCTGTCAGAAAAAGCGTTCATTTTGAAGTTCCTTCCTTTTCATAAAAATAACTTTTATTATTATA
>JAGAWN010000255.1 GCA_017941355.1 Ruminiclostridium sp.
ACCGACCGGGAAGCGCTTACGGCAGAAATGGGGAAACTTGTCAGAAATTGTACGTAAACTGAACGTAAAAAAATCACAACAGGCTTTGTTGTGATTGCTTCAATCTTATGGTACGAATGTTGAATAATGATCTGTGATTTGTGTTTTGGGTATGCAGCCCTCACAAGGTAGCTACTCCTGCGATAACAAAGGCAAATATTTAATCGAACCCTTGCTTGCCGCTTACAACAATTATATCGGCAGAAATGTCTGAAACTTTAGCGATAAGATGAATTATTTTCAAAGTTTGTGCAAAGCAAACAATATAATCGCTCGTTTTTGTGCAATATATACACAAAATGCCATATTTTTCCTCATTCGTACCATAAGATTGAAGCAATCACAACAAAGCCTGTTGTGATTTTTTTACGTTCAGTTTACGTACAATTTCTGACAAGTTTCCCCATTTCTGCCGTAAGCGCTTCCCGGTCGGTGTGTATATAGTAATCTGCTGTTGTGTGGTAGCTTGCGTGACCGATGATCTTCTGTAATCGTTCGGGCTGCATACCGGCAGCCACTGACAGTGAAGCAAAAGTGTGCCGTGTGCTGTGCGGTGTCAAGTGTCGTTCTGATCTGAATACTATCTTGTGATGTTCATCCATATAAGCATCTACCATACCCAGCCTAATTAGCGTTACATAGAATACATTTGTACGGAATGAATGTTCAGTAAACGGAAACAGACGATTGCCAGGCGCTGTATTTCTTGCCCACTCCTGCACAAATCGCTTTATTTCCGGTATCTGAGCAGGAAACGGCACTATTCTGTTCTTTCCCGCCTCGGTCTTTTCTCCGCCGATAATGTACCCTTCGTCAATAAAAACACTATCTGTTGTGAGTGCGGTCATTTCCCCAATACGAAACCCCATATATATCATTACAAGAATAGCTCGCACATTTCTGTCATCGGAATGTTTCCAAAGCTTCGCTATCTGTTCTGCCGAAAAGATCATCTTTTCGGCTTTTTCCTTTTTGGGAAGCTTAACGAATTCAGCATAATTTTTGTCAATAATGTCATTCTCCATTGCATACCGACACAGTGCCTTAGCGAGCACCTTAATTCCCCGTGAAACCCCTGCCCCTTCGTGTTCATTTACGATATTCTGAAAATGAATAGCTCTTACTTCCGACATCTTCATATTGGCGATGGATGCGAAATGCTTCCAGTTGGAGCGATAGCAATCGGCCGTTTTCTCAGCAATATGCCCGAAATGCGTTTGTGACCACATTTCGTATATTTCACGCACAGATACATTAAATAATTCCGGGCAACCTCTTCCTATGTAATCTGCAATCGCTTTCTGCGCACATTCTAAAGAGGGGTATGCTCCGAGATACTTTCGACCTTTACCGTCTGCATTAGCAGGCGCATGAGCAATATACGGATTCTTATAGCGCTTATCTACGCTGATCGTTCCGGTTCCGTGCACTCGCTTATGCGGGCGTATCTTTCGCTGTAATTTCTGCTTTTTCCCGCAGTTTGGACAGTATAACGCGCCGTCTGTTATTTCCTTATGACATTTTATACAAATCATTATGGTCTCCTTTATTTTAACATTCTATTTTTTAGAATTCAGTATAACATTTTCCACAACCGAATGAGAAGTCGTTTCTCCCCAAAATTGACAAATGTTTGAACCGTAATCATGAAAATGCTGAAATAAAATTACGTACAATATTACGCACAATTGAAAAGACAAAGTGTTATATATCAATAATAGTATTCTTGCAAATACTTTTTCTTTATGTTATAATACCCTCAATATATCGGGGGTGTTATTGTGGCAAAAAGGAGCAGTACAAGCGACCTTGAACAGAAGATATGGGACGCTGCCTGCATAATGCGCGGGCATATCTCCGCAAGCGATTACCGGAAGATCATCATCGGGATACTCTTTTTGAAATTTCTGTCCCTCGGAGAAACAAATATATCTGTACCGCCGAGAGCCGAATGGGACTATATAATCTCGGAAGAAGATTCGGACAAAATCGGGGAAAAATTAAACTCGGCTATCATATCCATTGAAAATACCAATCCTGCATTATCCGATGTTCTTCCGCGAAATTATGCGGATGGTGCTCTTGATAATACGATACTATGGGACGTTGTAAAGCTATTCGACGATGTTAAGCTGGACAAAGCCGGCTATGGCAAGGACTTTCTCGGCAGAATGTACGAAAACTGCATTGCCGAATTTGCCGCATACGAGGGCAAAAAGGGTGGAGAATACTTTACACCGCCGAGTATAGTTAAAACTATCGTTTCGATATTGCAGCCGCACGGAGACTGCTCGATTTATGACCCTTGCTGCGGGACGGGCGGTATGTTTGCGCAGTCCGTGGATTACCTCAAAGCAAATCAAGAGGACGTATCACAAATTCGCATATATGGTCAGGAAGCCAATGCCGATACATGGAAAATGGCTAAGATGAATATGGTCATACACGGATTTAACGCTGATCTCGGCGACAGGAACGCCGACACATTCACCAATGATCTTCACGGCGACCTTAAAGCCGATTTTGTACTTGCAAATCCGCCGTTCAACTATAACTACTGGTCACAGGAAAAGCTGCTTGATGACAGGCGCTGGATATACGGGCTTCCGAGCAGATCAAACGCCAATTATGCCTGGCTCCAGCACTGCATTTATCACCTTAACGAACGCGGCAGAATGGGAATCGTTCTATCAAACGGAGCTTCTTCGGAGAAAAATCTCGGTGTCGCAGATATACGGCGAAAAATAATTGAAGACGACATTGTTGAAGGCATTATCTCCATGCCGTCAAATCTATTTTACAGCATTCCTTTTCCGGTCACAATATGGTTAATAAACAAGGATAAGGAGCAGCCCGGAAAAACTCTTTTTGTAGAAGCAAAGGATATGGGAACAAAAGTTGTCAAGAGCCACCGGGAGATTACTGAGGAAAACATACAGCTCATTGCAGGCACATTTGAGCAATTCCGGCACGGCGGTCTTGATGATAAATCCGGCTTCTGTACTGTAGCAACGACCGATATGATAGCTACCAAAAACTTTGACCTTAATATCGGTAATTATATCACAACGAATACCGATACCGTTTCCGATGAAGAATTCAGGGAGCGCATGACCGAGCTGTCAAGCGAATGGTATTCGCTTGAAAAACAGACCGCAAATATTCATGACAGGATCATCAGAAGTTTCTCAAAATTAGGGATAGATGTATTAAAATGAAGATAAAAGACCTCGGAACTATTATAAAAGGCAGAACGCCCCCGACCGGAGCGCAGGAATACTGGAACGGCGATGTTCCGTTTGTCACGACAAAAGACCTACAGTCAGGCAGGTATGTCCGCTCAACAGAGCGCAGCTTGTCGCACAAAGGGCTACAGCTATATCCTAAGAATATACTCCCGCAGAACACAGTCTGCGTTTCCTGCACTGGTAATTTAGGCTATGTCGGAATAACCACAAAGCCATGTATGACGAACCAACAGATACTTGCGATATTACCGGACAAGAATAATGATCCCGAGTACATATATTATTTGATGAAAAGTATGTGGAGCTATTTCAAGCAGATTGAAGGTCATTCAACAGTCACCTCTCAGATCAGCAAAGAACGGTTTTCGGATATTGAGATAAACATTCCGAAGTTATCAGTGCAACATGAGATAGCAGCCACATTAAGCGCCTTTGATGAATTACTTGATGTAAATTCACGCAAAGCGGATAACCTGACAGAGCAGATTAAACTCATCTACGAGCATTGCGTATCAGGTTCATGTGAGACGATCACTTTAGACGAGTTATGCACTATCAAATACGGCACATATCAGATTGAACAAAGCGATGATAGTAATGTCGCCGGAGGTATAAAGTGGTTATGCACTCAGGATATCACCGGGACTTTTGTTACCGATACAAGCAGATACATCACTAAAGAAGCACTTTCCGATTCAAAAGGAAAGCAGGAACTTATCCCGGCAGGAACGATAGTTATATCGATTGTCGGAACTATAGGTCGAACTGCAATCACAACAGAGCCGATGTGCATAAATGCGGCTATAGCGTATGTTACTCCCAAGAACAGTAAAATAAAAGAATTCATTTACACATATCTTCTTAACCAATATGAGTATCTTAATAAAATCGCAACAGGCAGCGTTCTTAAACGCATTAACATTAACACATTAAAGGCACTTCCTGTACCGGTTCTGTCCGATGAACAGTATGAGAGTATTATCGACATTATTCACCCATATTTTCTGAACCTGCGTCAGATACATGATGAAAATATCGTTATAACCCAAACACGGGATATTGCAATAAAGAAATTGTTTGAAAACACTTTACTATAACTATATCCCAAAGCGGCGGCAAGTGCGATCACCTGCCGCCGTGACGGTAATTTTCGTTATAGCATCTCCGCTTCATCATCAGCTAACCCGCTGTCCGACCTCATCTCATACGTGAAATCGAAACTTGCATCTTTGAGCTTGATGATAAGTCCGGCGATAGTGCTGAATATAGGCGAGCTTACCGGGACGCGCCCGACCATGTCACTAAGCACCTTCAAGGCTTCCTGCCTGCTGCGGCAGCCCAGCGACTGCAAAAGAATTCTTTCCTCGACTGTTAAAATGCTGTTCATACAATGTACCTCCGTTTATCTTGATTTTTTCTTCCGGTGCTCCGCTGTCTTTTCTGGAGCATCGGGCTTGTCCTGTTGCGGTTCTTCCCTGCGTTCGTCCGGTTTGCGCTGTTCCGTGACCTCACCGCGCTGCATATCCCTGCCGCCGGTCATAAACTCATGCAGCGGCTTGAATCCCGACTTGTCCACATAGTAAGCGTCATCGCCGACAACCACAACATCACTTATGCTGAGAGAATGTCCCTTGAAATCTTCGGGACGCTCTATGTTGAACTTCTGATATACCGCTTCAAGGAACTGTCCCATGCCTGCGCCGTGAGCGGGAAGTATATCGCTGCTTGCCACATACATCTTCTGATACATTCCGATCTCTGGCGTAATACCGCGCTGTTCAAGGTTTGCATACGGCTCGAAGGATATATCACGTCTTTCGGGAAGATCGTCACGGAGCTGATATATCTCGAATGTAACGCTTTTGCGCTGATCTTCCGCAGGCGGATTTTTAAGCAATTCCGCAAGCGCCGCATTGCATTCCCCGAAGCTGCCGCGCAAAACGACCTTATCATTCTGATACGCACCGGTCTCGTCCTTGACAAGCCTTTGCAAATAGTGCGAATGTGCAGGCTTCGAGCCTTTTGTTTGTTTTATCATATACTCCACATCCGGAGCGTGTTCGGGAGAATCCCACTGCATAGGACGGCTCTTGTTCCAAAGCACCTGCGGGTGAATGAACTCACAGCGCGCCTTGCCTTTGCGCTTGTTGAATATCTCCATAAGAGCCTTTTTCGCTTCGGGTATGCTGGCTATGCCGGACTTTACCGTTGCGACCTGTCCGTTCGCACATAGCGCTTCGATCTCATATTTCCGTGTTACCGTCTGCGAAACCGAATACATTTCGGTAGGCAACGGTTCTATGTTATTTTCACGTTTACGTTCATCAAGAGCCGCCTTTGCCACTTCATACGCCTGCTTTTTCTGTTCTGAATATGTCGCGTCCTGAAAAAGCCTGTATTCTTCCGGAGAAATATCCATTTCGCCGACTTCGCCGGTAGTGGTGACATAGGTGACATTTACCGACGTGACCTTTTTGTAGAAATCCTGCGGACGCTCGCCCGATTCCCTTTGTGCCGCGTCATATTCCGCATTGTCGAGCCAGCCCATACCCTCGACAAAATATTCGTTCGCAGATGTGTTGTAGTATTTCGTTTCCGGTATCCCACGATAATCGTCCCGTATCTCGACCTGCTCCATAGGAAGCAGGAATTTATCCTCAAAAAGCGCAGACAGCTTCGGTTCCTCTATCTCCGGTGCCGGCATTTGCAGCTCCTTTTCCCTGTCCATGAGCTTCTCATAAAGGAAACACACCATAACAGGGTGAGCCTCGGTCAGAAACTCCAGACGCGCCCTGTCGCTATCGAACGGATATTCTCTCGCCTTATCCTTGACAGCTTGTGAAAAGCGTCCATCCTGATCTTTGAGCTGAATAGTCGCAGCTATCGTGTACAGCGCCCTTTTCAAGCCAAACTGTTCTTCAAGGTCTTTGACCACACTTCCAATATCGTGAGCCGCGTAACGAGCCGAAAGGTTCTCGTTTATGTATTTAATGCAAGCCTTTGAAGCACGCAGACTGTTTCTCCACTCCTGTTCCCGTGAGCTCTGCTTTGCAGCCATATATGACATAGTGCATATTGGTACGTCCTTGAATGTAGCCGGTGCTTCCGGTCTCGTTTCGGGAATGACGGGCTTTGCGGCTTCCTTTGCTGCCGGACTGCTTGCTTTCTGTTCAGCTTTCGCCTGCTCATACCCAGCCTTGACCTTTGCGACAGCCGCTTCATAGCGCGGAATATCGGCTTTGTTTATTGTGATAGTCGTTGTCGAGCCGCTTTTTAAGCCGCTGAACCTTATTCCGTCCGCGTCGAGCTGCTTTGCGACATTCTCTGCGTGACGGTTTTTGAGTTTCGGATAATACTGCAATTCGCTTCTGTCACCAAGCTGCTCATACGGGGTATTACCTATAACATTGGGATTTTTCGGCTTCTCAGGTGCGCTGTGAACTGCCGCCGGAGCTTCATGCTCATACTCCGGCGGTGCATATTCAGGCGGCGGAGCTCCATATTCCTCATAAGACGGCGGTGGAGCTGAATATTCGGGCTGTGGCGGCGGATCGGGATAACCGTAGTCCTCTGCCACCGGCGGAGCTTCATACCGCTGTTCACTCTGCGCCGGACGCGCCCTCTGCCCCTTCTGCTGATCGTACATCGCCTTGACCTTCTCAACGGCGGCTTCATAGCGCGGTATATCCGTTTTTCTTATCGTTATCGTGGTATCGTCGCTGCCTTTAAGACCGCTGAACGGTACTCCGTCCGCGTCAAGCTGTTTCGCCACATTCTCAGCATGACGAGGATTGAGCGAATAATACGCGAGCTCCGAGCGCTTTCCGAGCGCCCTGTAATCGGTATTACCAATAATGTCGGGATTATCGGAAACAAATCTGCCCTGCTGCGGACGCGCAGGCGCGTCATACTGCGGTGCAGGTGCGGAATATCCCACAGGCTGGCGCTGATACGGTGCGGAGCTTTCCGTCCTGCTGTTTAACTGCGAATACATAGCCTTGACTTTTGTTACAGCCGCTTCATATCGCGGAATATCCCTCTTGTTTATTGTCAGTGTTGTTGTAAATCCCTTGCGAACGCCGCTGAACCGTACTCCGTCAGCTTCGAGCTGCTTTGCAATGTTGTCGGCATGACGGTTTTTGAGGTTCGGGTAATACTGTAAGTCATTCTTACTGCCGAGCGCTTCATAAGGCGTATTTCCGAGTATATTCGGATTTTTAGGTTTAGCCGCATAGGGCTGCTGATAGTTTGGCATTTTTTCCTCCTTTTTGGTATTATTCTCTGATACCGGAGCATCAAACTCCAGTTGTGCCGCATACTGATAGTCGGGGACGGCGAAGCTGTCACTTCTCCCCGCTGCTTCAATTTCATCACGGGACAGCGCGACCTCTCCGTTGATATATACGTCAAGGTCTTTATCCCACATTTCGAGCGCTACAGCCTTTGAAACGGTCGTAAGTCCCTCGGTGTTGGCTTTCGTGCGGTTCTGATTTTCCTCTTTTTCGATACCGAAGAAACCGTCAAAATTCTCTATCTCATAGCGTTCAAGAGCCATACCCTCAGAATTATCGGGATAGAGCAGATACACAGCCTCGCCACGGTCGAACGCATCAAGTGCAGCTTCTTTACTGCCCAGCGGTGTCATGTATGAAAAATCATACCCATAATTCATACGCTGATTTATTATCGCTTCGGTATCGGTTATGAGCTTGACCGTTTCCTCGAAGTCCTCGTGATCGGCAGCAAATGCCTTTATAGCGTCAATCTCAGTCGCGTCATAAACTAGTCCGTCATCAATGCCGTGCTCTATGATAAGCTCCGCTTTCTGAATGTTGTTGAGCTCGTCGTCTGCAATAATATCTTCGACCGAGAGCTCCCGTTTCTGCATTTTCAGCAGTTCAGATTCTACGCCGGATATGATAGTTTTCGCGGCAGTCTGTATCTCCTGCAACACTTTCTGTAACTGTTCAAACGTCTTGCCTTTTGTCCATGTCGCTATATAAGGGAAAGAATAGTCAGATGTATCTATACCGAAATGTTCAGCGACAATAAATGCAGTAGATTCAGCCTGCACTTCCTTTTCGTTACGGGGAGCTTTCGCGGTAACTATCTTCTTGTCGGGGTCGTGCAGCAGACAATGAGCGGTCTCATGGAACACGGTCTTTACTGTCTGGGTATCGCTCATTCCCGTTTTTACCGCAATACGCTTGCTATCCGGATTATAATAGCCCTTTGCGCTGCCGCGAATATCCTCAAACTCAATGTTTATACCCGTGACCTTGCGGAGCGCCTTGAATATTGCTTCCATTTTAGCGGAATCAATATCGCCTTTCAGTTCCTCCACCGGACTCGGAATAGGCTTACCCTCGGTCTGTGACACATCGAACACATACGCTTTCTTGAATGCGATACCGGTGACATTCTCCGAAACGGTCTCCATTTTCTCCGTGCCGTCCTCATTGTAGATCTGATTCCCGAACTCGTCCTTTGCCGGACGTTCGTATTCCTGATATTGATTTGTCTTGTACCGGACGGGAGCCAGTATCGGAATACCGGCTTCGCCTTTCTTGACCTGTCTGCCGAGCTGTCTCCACTTTCCGTAAGCCGCAACAAAGGACGCATCGGGACGCGCACGGTTTATCAGCATTGTGTTATTCGCAGAATAGTCCGTGAATTTTGCCGAGAATTTCAGATATTCAACGTACTTCTCGGATGTGAACACCGAGCGGACACCCTCGTCAATGCGCTTGAAAAGCTCCTCCATTTCTTCCTGCTTCTTCTGCCGGTAAGCAGCGTTTTCTTCAGCAGAATAGCCTTTTATAGCCATATATCGACCTCCTCCCCGTTACAGACCAAACTGGTCGAGATAGTCTTCTTCGGTAACATCAATATACGGCGGCTTTATATTTGTGTAATCCGCTATCACATCATCCTTATCTATTACAGCGGCTTCTGAATGTTCATGAGAATTACCGGGAATAAAATCAGATACCACAGGCTCATCATAATCGTATTCCTCGCCCTCATCTCCCGACAAACCCAGCATATAGTCGTTGTCGCTGTGAAAATCTTTGAAATTCTCGTGATACATATTCATACCGATCATATAAAAACTAAGGGTATGGTACATTCTTAGCTGGATTGATATAGCCACCTCAAACGGGTCAGCAAAAACATTCCACTCTGCTATTGTTACCGATGTCTCGTTTTTGCGCCAGCGCCAAAATGTTCGTCTTTTCCAGAATTCAGCTACTCCCCAATCATAAATTGTAAAAATGAGGTCATGTGTCAGTTCATCACTATGAAAAATATAGTTGATTCCATTGTTATCTTTATTCCTTGAATATTTTAAACTAACATTTTCAAAGTTGTGAGCGAGCATTTTAGCATAGCGCTTTACCTCTCTGTTTACAAAAGTATTTATAGGGGAAATATCCATTTTCATTTTACCACCCCCTAAAGCGATTTCTTCTTCGGCTTCTGCTGAACTTCCGGCGCTGGAGCTTCCTTGCTCTCCGTCTGTTCCTGCTTCTTTGCCTGTTCTTCATTCCTGCGATCAATGGAATACTGCATATCATCGGCAGTTTCCTCCATAGCCAGCCCAATATCATAGAGCGCATGGAACTCGCTGTTCGTACACCAAGTTTCATATATCTCGTCAAGCGTATTCGTGCTTGACAACAGCGCTGCATACTGCTTTTCCGAGAGCGACGGGGACTGACCGGCAAGGAAATCGAGAATGTCCTTTTTGGTGACTATCTGATACGCCGAGTCAACGATCTCGTCCGGAGACTTTGTTTTTACATAAGCAATAAAACTGTCGTATTCCCCCTGCATCTTCTCATACAGCTTGCTTTCGTACTGGCTCTTGACAAACTTTTCACGGAGAAATGTAAGCTCTTCGCCGGTAATATTTCTTTTAAGACTTCCATAGATGAGCTCCGCAGCGCTGTCACGAAACTCCTCCCAATCCGGGAGCTTCATATATTCCTTGACCTTGACCGCGAGATCGTAGTCCTTGACAAATATCGCGTCCCCTGCGTCAAGTGAAGTTTTTAGATCATCAACGTCATAGTAATAATTGAACCCTTCGCAGGCACGAAGCTGAACGCCGAGCGTATCAAGCTCTTTTGCAACATCGGGCTCCAGCGATAGCGAAGCGTATTCCGTAGGATAATAGACCTCCGCCTTTATCATTGCCACAGCCTTTGCATAGGTACATTCCTCGTAAGCCAGCGATACAAAAGCGTTTGTGGCAGTCGAATGATACAGCGTATCACTTTTTATGCTGTCAAGGAACTCGTCCAGATATTTCTCGTGATTTCTCTGAAACCGCGAAAACTCTATGATGTGGTCGAAGTCCCGTTCATCTATAACACCGCCGGTATATGCGTCACACAGCTTGTTTATCGACTGTATCGTAAACAGACTGTCAGCCATATCCCGTGCGTCCGTTGTTGTAAGTTCTGCCATTACCGACAGGGATACATCGCTGTATCCCTGTGTAATGACCTTGCGCATTTCCTTTTCGTTGAGCTTATCCTTGAGAATTTCCAAGCTCTCATCTCTTGTCATATTAACTCCCCCTTATCGTATTTTCGGTTTACTCTGCTGCACCATAGGCTTTGTGGGAACAGCGTCCGCAACCATTACACTTTGTCGCTGTCCGGTTCTGTTCCTGTCATTATCACGGCTTTCATCGACTGTAGGCTCGTCCTCGTCAAGCGAATCGTCTATTATCGGAATCGGCTCGTCATCGTCATCATCAAAAGCATGATTTTTCGACAATTCAAGGTTTACCACCGCAAGCCGCTGTATTTTGGCTTCAAGCTCCTCCGCGTGTTCAAAGGGCTTTGCGAGATCTTCCTTTGCACGTTCAAGGTTAGCACGCGCCTGTTCCAGATCTTCTGTTACCTTTTTAATTTTCTGACTTATCTGCATACCTGCGATATTGGCTATACGGCGAAGATTTCCGAGCGGATTATTCATTGATATTTCCGATGTATATTTCAGATTCCCCTTTAATACCGCAACCGCCGGAGAACCCTCACCGAAAAATGTTCCGTTTGCGCTGTTAGGCTCAACAGTAAGCTCAAAACCAAAGTATGTACCGACCGGAACCGGCTCATTCTTTGCGAGACACTTGATTATAGCCTGTTCAATAGCTTCACCGGCTTCGGCTCTTTCCGTGACCTTTTTCCCGTCTATAATCATTTCAAATTCGGCATCTTCGGGGTGACGCTCCTGAAAGTCCTTCAAGTCAGCGCTTGCCTTTTGCAGTATAGCCGCATAACTCTCAATTCTCACCGGCAGCGACCTCTCCACCATATCCTGTAACTTGAAACGCGAGCTCTGATACGCAGTCTCCAGCGTTTTCAGCGTTGCAATGTCATTGTCGAGCTGTATCTTTTCCTTTATCATAGGATTCCCGGACGCGATAGCCTGCATCTGCGAATATGTCAAAACGGTCTCATCAACATCTTCCGATACGCGCACGGGGTCTTTGCTTGTCATTATCTGCGATATGAACTTTGCCTTGTTGGTGATTATGCCCATCATGTACGCATCGAAGGTGTTTTCAGTGAGATAATGATATATGCCGATCTCCGAGAAATTGTTTCCCTGTCTGACACCGCGACCGTCCTGCTGCGTAAGATCAGAGGGCTTCCACGGAATATCAAGGTGATGTATAGCACATATTCTGTCCTGCACATTCGCGCCCGTACCGAGCTTCGTTGTACTTGCGAGGATAAAACGCTTTTCGCCGGCACGGAGTTTTTCATACATTTCGGCTCTTGCCTTATCTGTCTGCGCGTCACCGGCGAAGCATATCTCCTCACGGGGAATACCGCGCTTGACAAGCTCCTCCTTTATCGCTTCATATACCGAGAAATGCCCGTCATCATCGTTTACCGCTATATCGCAGAAAACTATCTGAACGCCCTTTTCCGCCATAGTATCGTAATAATTCTTTTCGAGATTGTCGATAAGCATCATTACCTTGCTGTCGGGAGCAGGCTGCACTTCCGGATATATACATCTGCTGTCCAGTCCGAGCAGACGCGCTTCGTGCGTAATGCGTAACATATTGTCCTCGTGCGGATCAACATTGCCGCCATGTATGGCTTCGCTTCTTTTCGCAAGCACTTTCATGTACTGCTTCTGATAATCGTCGGGCTTCGCCACAAC
>JAGAWN010000256.1 GCA_017941355.1 Ruminiclostridium sp.
AGCTCTATTCCTGGAACGAAGAGGAAGACAAGTAAGCTTCACCCGTATCATTAAAAAACAAAACTTGAGATTTTCTTGCGGCAGCAGACTGTTTGTCTGCCGCCTGTTTTATAAGCTATGGCGATTGACAGACCAAAACTGCATAGATTCTATCGTTATATGATCGACTGGCTGTATCCGAATGTGTGTCCGTGCTGCGGTAAATATATAGATCATGACGCGGATTTCTGCAACGACTGCAAAAACAATATCACGCCTTACACCGGGGATTCGGTTCCTCGCGGTCTTGACGGATTTGCCGCATACTGTGAATACGATCACAACATAGATGACGCGATACTGCATTTCAAGAAAGATCCGGACGGGAACAGCTACTACGCATTCGCCTGCGGGATCGCGGAAGCTTTGCGCAAAAACGGTATTATACCGGATATAGACATGATCGTGCCGATACCCATAACAAAGGCGAAAATGAAAAGCCGTGGATATAACCAGACAGAGCTGATCGCGAGAGAACTGCGTTTTCTTATTGACAAGCCCTATGAGAACCTGCTTTTGAAGATCAGGGACACAAAGGATCAGAAGAATATGCTCGGTAAAGACAGGTCTGAAAACGTAAAAGATGTTTTCGCAGTTGATCCGCGGGTTTCTGATCTTACCGGAAAACGGCTGCTTGTGATAGACGATGTATGTACAACAGGAAGTACGCTTTCCGAGGCGGCTAAAGTTCTGAAAACCGGCGGTGCGGCAAAGGTGTATGCTGCCGCATTTGCAAAAACCCCGTTCAGAAAGAGAGGACAATGATGTTTGGTGCATTGTACGGTGATGTCATCGGTTCCTATTACGAGGTACATTCTACCAAGGATCACGATTTTCTGTTTATGCGTGAAAGCACTTTTACCGATGACAGTGTTATGACTGCGGCTGTGTGCAGAACTATCATTGATGAACCTGCTGAGATAACAAGATCCGGGCTTAAAGAGCGTGCAAAGCAATACGCTGTGAATTACAAACAGTTTTACTCATACTATCCCCACGCGGGTTACGGAAAAATGTTCTCGGACTGGGCTTCCGAACGCGGTACGGTGCGCCGGCAAAACAGTTTCGGCAACGGCGGAGCAATGCGCGCCTGTCCGATAGGATATGCGTACAATGATATGGAGCAGGTGCTTTTGCAGGCGAAAGCAAGCTGTCTTTATACACATTCTCACCCGGAGGGGATAAAAGGCGCACAGGCTGTGGCTGCGGCAGTGCGTCTGGCACTTGACGGGGCAGGGAAGTCGGATATACGCAGCTTTATTGCCGGGAAATTCGGGTATGATCTTTCAAATACGGTAAATGATCTGCGTCCGTTCGTGCGCTTTGACAGCAGCGCGCAAGGGAGTGTTCCGCTCGCTCTGATAGCTTTTCTGGATTCGGAGGACTATGAAAGCGCGGTAAGGAACGCTGTTTCACTCGGCGGTGACGCAGATACTCTCGCTTGCATAGCGGGAGGCATTGCGGAAGCGTTTTATGGGGAGATACCGCCGCATATAAAGAAGTTCTGTGATATCAGGCTTGACTCCACTATAAGGCTCACTGTAAACGAGTTTGAAAAAAACTTTAAAAAAATATGAAAAATTTTCAAAATACCTATTGACAAGATAGGAAAAGTATGATATAATACGCACATAACCTACTAAACAGATATAATTTGGAGGGAATATGCAGGATTTTGAAAAACTCGTAAGAGCCAACTTCCGGTTCGGACGAATGTGCCGATGTTGAATACACATACATTTACGCGAACACAAAACCATATCAACATCAACAACATTTGTATTACTGAAAGGAAGTAACTATTATGGCAAACTATAAATTTGAAACATTACAGCTCCACGTAGGACAGGAACAGCCCGACCCCGCTTCTGACGCAAGAGCGGTCCCGATATACGCAACAACATCGTATGTGTTCAAGAACTCCGCTCATGCTGCGGCACGTTTCGGACTTGCCGATGCCGGCAACATTTACGGCAGACTTACCAACTCCACACAGGATGTGTTTGAGAAGAGAATTGCCGCTCTGGAAGGCGGCGTAGCAGGACTTGCTCTCGCTTCAGGTGCCGCTGCTATCACATATACCATTCAGGCTCTCGCTTATGCGGGTGAGCATATCGTAGCTCAGAAGACTATTTACGGCGGCTCGTACAATCTGCTTGCGCACACACTGCCGCAGTACGGTATAAAGACAACTTTCGTTGACGCGCATGACCTTGCAGAAGTCGAGGGTGCTATCCAGCCCAACACAAAGGCTATATACCTCGAAACTCTCGGCAACCCGAACAGCGATATCCCGGATATCGACGCAATTGCCGAAATAGCACACAAGCATGGTCTGCCGCTGGTCGTAGATAACACTTTCGGTACTCCGTATCTGTTCCGTCCTATCGAGCATGGTGCAGATATCGTAGTTCATTCGGCAACAAAGTTCATAGGCGGTCACGGAACCACTCTCGGCGGTGTGATCGTGGATTCCGGCAAATTCGACTGGAAGGCAAGCGGAAAGTATGCACCTATCGCCGCTCCGAATCCCAGCTACCACGGCATTTCTTTCGCGGACGCAGTTGGCCCCGCTGCATTTGTTACATACATAAGAGCAATACTGCTCCGTGATGAGGGCGCAACGATATCTCCGTTTGCGGCATTCCTGCTGTTACAGGGTACAGAGACACTTTCTCTGCGTCTCGAACGTCATGCGGAGAATACCAAGAAAGTCGTTGAATACCTTTCCAAGCACCCGCTTGTTGAGAAAGTCAATCACCCGTCGCTTCCCGATCATCCCGACCATGCGCTATATCAGAAATACTTCCCGAACGGCGGCGCAAGCATCTTTACTTTCGATATCAAGGGCGGTCAGGCTGAGGCTCATAGGTTTATCGACAACCTTGAGATATTCTCTCTGCTCGCGAACGTCGCAGATGTTAAGTCCCTCGTTATTCACCCGGCAACTACAACTCACAGCCAGCTCACAGACGAAGAGCTTGCAGATCAGGGCATCAGGCAGAGTACTATTCGTCTTTCGATCGGTACAGAGCACATCGACGATATTATCGCAGACCTCGAAAAGGGTTTTGCAGCACTCAAATAAGAACTTACAACCATTGGAACTCCTTTTATTGCCATTGAATATCCCGCTTCCGAAATTCGGAAGCGGGATATTTGTCGGTTATGGAATAAGCATTGTTAGTTCCCGACAGCGTTCATAAGTGATGAATCCGCCGGTCTCATCGAGTGGTGACGATATGATCTCTTCAAGTACCGAAACTTGTTCGTCAGAGAGATATTCTCCGAACGCACTGCGGCAGCTGCGGATCATATCCCGTGCCTCGGACTCTGAAATATAGTCCTGAGCGTCAGATTCGTCCATATCCGCTTTTTCACTGTCAGTGCATAGCTCGGCGTACTCTCCTGCCGCGAACTCGATAATTCTTCGGAATAACGCGTCCGCCAGACTACGCGCGAACAGTGTTTTTACACCGGTATCGTGCTCGGCGAAATACACCATGTCACTGCTGTCCCATACAAACATATCTCCGCCGCCGTTTACCGCAAACACGGTCATTCCTTCAAGGTCACATATATCCTGCCATCGCTTTTGGCGTTCACGCGCTTCCTGCTCTGAAATGAATTCCATTTCCGGCAGCCATATATAGTTTTTGCTTTTGGGTTTTATATATCCCGATCTGTAAAGACTACAGAATACTTCGTTGTTCATAGATTCTCCTTATCTGTAACCGTAAACAGTGAACACCGCTCCGTCACGTTCATACGGGATATTGTACTTTTCAAGCAGCCCGGCAAGCCTGTCCGAAGCATCAACAGCCGATTCACCGCGTCTCTTGTACCGCGGCCGTATCTTTATCCACTCGATGTCAGCGGTGCTGCCGAAGTAGTACCAGTCGCCAAACTCGTTTGAATCCGATAAGATCTCGTCTTCGATACGGCAGCTCTCACTGAGCAGCGACTTTATGACGTACTGAGGCGGGAAAGGCATTTCCTCCAGCATCGCGTAACGCAGCTCGTTCCATTTTGTGTTGTTCATACAGCTGTACAGACCGCGTTCGCGTTGGATCAAAAGAACTTTATCCTTCAAATTTACTGACATTTTACCGCCTCCCGCATTCAATTCTATCATAACTGCCAATTTATGTCAAGCGAATAAAAATATCTCTTGACAAACGTTAAAAACGTGATATAATACATAACAGTTATTTCACGAAAGGCATTATTATGAATACATATACCAGAACCATGACCGAGGGCAGCGAGTTCAGACGGATAATACTTTTCACGCTTCCGCTTTTGCTCGGAAACCTGTTTCAGCAGTTCTACAACATTGTAGATTCCGTAATTGTAGGACAGGTACTCGGCAAAAACGCCCTTGCTGCTGTAGGCGCTACCGGTTCCATAACATACCTGTGCTACACGCTTTGCATAGGTATCTCACTCGGCACCGGGATATTGATTGCCCAGCATTTCGGGGCAGGCAACAGCGATCAGGTCAAACGTCTTATTGCTAACTCGGCTTATGTCGTCGCGGTATTCGGTATCATTCTGACAGCATTGTCGGTAACATTTGCTCCGGATCTGCTCAGGCTTCTGGAAACACCGGACACCATTTTTGACGAGGCAGTGGGTTATATGCGGATCGCCTGCGCCGGTACAGTCGCGGTCGCCGCATACAACTGGATAAACGCGGTAATGCGCTCACTCGGAAATTCCTCCATACCGCTGATATTCCTTATCGTAGCAAGTGTTATCAACGTCGGACTTGACCTGCTGTTTGTTCTCGGTTTCGGAATGGGAGTCGGAGGTGCGGCACTTGCAACGATCATAGCGCAGGGTGTTTCGGCACTCGGCTGTATCGTCTTTGCTTTTCTTAAATTTCCGCAGTTCAGAATGAACCGTTCACATGCTTGTCCCGACGGCAAAGTGATGAAAAACTGCATTTCTAAGGGAGTTCCGATAGCGCTGCAGAACGCGTTTATCTCGATATCTATGATATACCTGCAAAGGACAGCCAACACTTTCGGTGATACGGTCATTGCGACATATACCGCAACAATGCGTGTTGAGCAGCTTATCCAGCAGCCGTTCATTTCGCTCAGCACAGCAGTTTCTACTTTCACCGGTCAGAACCTCGGCGCGGGAATGCTTGACCGATGTATCCGCGGTTATCGGAAATCCATGATAGCAATGGCGGGATTTTCGGTATTCATGCTCGGAGTGTTCATGCTTTGCAGCGGTGCAATTGTGGGATTTTTCGTAAGTGACCCCGATGTTATAGCAATAGGCGATACTGCGCTCAAACTCTCGTCATGCTTCTACCTGTTTCTCGGGACGATCCATGTTACGCGAGGCTTGCTGAACGGTGCGGGCGATGTAGGCTACGCTATGGTCAACGGCTTTGTGGAAGTCATAGGACGTATCGGATTTGCCACGGTGCTTGCGGGCATCCCGGAGATAGGCTGCTGGGCAGTATGGGCGACCTCCGGACTTACATGGTTTATAACAGGTGTTATGAGCGTTATCCGTTATAAAGGCGGACGCTGGAAAACGCACGGTATCAGAAATTGAATCAGGCTTTCCCGGATATCGGTTTCCGGGAAAGTTCTTTTTTATGATTAAACCAAATTTTTTCCAAAAACCTCTTTATTTTGTCCGGCATTTGTGATATAATACAAAATGTATGACTATATCCGTGAAAGGAAAGGATCAATGACAGAGCTTACTGTACAGGTAGATGATCTCGAAAAGCTTCACGCGCTTTTCGGAGACTTTGATTCCAACATCAGCATAATCCAGAAAGAGTACGGCGTTTCGGTTTTCAGCCGGGACGGAGTTGTGAAGATCGTAGGTCAGGAAGATAAAGCCGCAGGTGCTTTGAAAGCAGTCGAAGGTCTGCTTGATCTGATAGAGCGCGGCGAAACCATAAACGATATGAGCGTGCGTTACGTCATAGGATTGGTGAATGACGGCGCGGAAGAACAGGTCACTGAGATCGGCGGTGACACTGTATGTGTGACATTTACCGGAAAACCGGTAAAAGCCAAGACCTTGGGTCAGAAGAAATATATAGACTGCATAAAGAAAAACACTATCGTATTCGGTGTGGGCCCCGCAGGTACCGGCAAGACATACCTCGCGGTCGCAATGGCAGTAAAGGCTTTCAAGGCGCATGAGATCAACCGCATCATACTTACGCGTCCCGCTGTGGAAGCAGGAGAAAAGCTCGGATTTCTGCCGGGTGATCTTCAGAACAAGGTCGATCCGTATCTGCGCCCGCTGTATGATGCGCTTTTCGATATGATGGGAGCCGAAAGTTATCAGCGCAACCTCGAAAAGAACTGCATTGAAGTCGCACCGCTGGCGTATATGCGCGGAAGAACGCTCGATGACAGCTTTATAATACTCGATGAGGCTCAGAACACGACTCCGGAGCAGATGAAGATGTTCTTAACACGTCTTGGCTTCAACAGCAAAATGGTGATAACCGGAGATGTAACGCAGATAGATCTTCCGGACAACAAGCGTTCCGGATTGGTGGAAGCTGTAAAGATACTCAAAAACATAGATGATATTGCAATTACGCGCTTTTCGGAAAAGGACGTTGTCCGCCACAAACTGGTGCAGGACATAGTAAAGGCTTACGAAAAGTTCAGCGAAAGACATTCATAAGGAGGAGAAGAAATGATAACAGTCAGAGTATTCGGAACGAACAGGCAGAGGATCGTTCCTGTAACAAAAGAATTAAGAACATTGGTGAAGCGCAGTGTAAGCGAAACGCTGTATGAAGAGGGTTACAAAGGGGATTTCGAGGTTTCCGTGACATTTACCGACAATGCGGGGATCCGCGAGATAAACAAGGAATACCGGGATATCGACAGGGAAACGGACGTGCTTTCGTTCCCTATGACGGGTGAGGGAGAGGAGTTTACCGTAAATCCCGAAACAGATTGCTATATGCTCGGCGATATTGTCATATCGCTGGAAAAAGCACTTGCACAGGCTGAAGAATACGGTCACAGCTTCAGACGAGAGGTGGCATTCCTCACCGTTCACTCTATGCTGCATCTTCTCGGCTATGACCACGAGCGCAGCGAAGAGGAAGAGCGCGAAATGTTCGGAAAGCAGGACATAGTGCTTGAAGCAATGGGACTCGACAGATGAGAAACAAGCTTTCGGGACTGCTTAAAAGCTTTTACTGCGCTGGACGCGGCATAGCTTTCTGTCTGCGGCATGAACGGCATTTCAGGATACATCTCTGTGCGACGGTGTATGTGATGTATTTTTCATCGTTCTATGACCTTTCGCGCGGGGATTACGCTGTACTTGTGCTGACCTGCGCATCTGTGATAGCCGCCGAGATCTTCAATACCTCGATAGAAGTGGTAATAGACAAGGTTTCACCGAGGTTCAATGTTTTTGCTATGATAGGCAAGGATCTTGCAGCGGGAGCGGTTCTGGTGGCAGCAGTAGGAGCAGTCGCAGTCGGAGTGTTCATATTTTGGAATATTGCGAAATTCGTGTATATCTTTGAATATTTCACGGCGGAATGGTACAGGATCCCGCTGCTGCTCGCAAGCGCGGCTCTCGCAGTATGGTTCATAATGAGCGCAAAACCCCGGAAGACAGGAAATAAACGAAGCAAAGGAAATGATGCGGAATGACAAGATCGGTTTTTGTAGCAATAACAGGCAGACCCAACGCGGGCAAATCTTCGCTTACCAATCTGCTTGTGGGCGAAAAAATAGCAATAGTAAGCCCTAAACCCCAGACCACGCGCACACGCATTAACGGCGTGCTTACAAAAGGAGAAACACAGTTTGTGTTCATAGATACGCCGGGAATGCACAAGCCCCGCACAAAGCTTTCGGAGCAGATGGTAAAAGCGATAGACGACAGCATAGCAGATGTTGAAGTGTCTCTGCTGGTCGTTGACGCTACCAAAAAGCCGGCTGCGTACGAGGAAAAGCTCATTCAGGATTTCAAAGCAAAGAAGTGCGATGTTATACTGCTTATAAACAAGGTGGATCTGATAAAAGACAAAAGCGCGCTGCTGGGCATTATTGACACATACTCAAAGATGTATGATTTTGCGGAGATAATCCCTATAAGTGTGCTTAAACGCGACAATACGGACATTATTCTGCCTGCGGTCGAGAAATA
The DNA here is from genome assembly GCA_017941355.1 of Ruminiclostridium sp. Taxonomy (GTDB): domain Bacteria; phylum Bacillota; class Clostridia; order Oscillospirales; family Ruminococcaceae; genus Ruminiclostridium_E. Next base: position 8,209 of record JAGAWN010000256.1, read on the forward strand.
CGCGGTCGAGTCACCCCATTTCTTCGACGATGATCTCCCGACGGATCAGCCGGAAAAGGTATGGCTTTCCGAGATAATCCGTGAAAAACTGCTGAACAACCTGTTTGACGAGATACCTCACGGAATAGCCGTTCAGGTTGAATCACTGGAATATTCAAAAACAACAAAAGGCGCGGATATCGTGGATATCGGTATTGCCGTGATATGTGAAAAGCAGTCGCACAAGGGCATGATAATCGGCAAAGGCGGTTCTATGCTGAAGAAGATCGGCGCGCTTGCCCGTGAGGAAATGGAAGAATACTTCGGTATGAAGGTCAATATGAGCCTTTGGGTAAAGGTAAGAGAGGATTGGCGGAACAACGAGAACGCAATTGCCGATTTCGGATTGAAATTCGAGTGATGTTCACAAAATAAATCGAAAGGAACAGATTTATGCTTGTTACCGTTGACGGCATTGTTATCGGACGCCGCTCAATAGGCGAAAACAGCTGTTATATAGATGTTCTTACCGACGAATTCGGGGTTATAGAAGCTACCGCGCACGGCGTAAAAAAGCTGACCAGCAAGAATGCCGGAGCAGTAACGCTGTTCTCGTACTCTAAATTCTGTTTTTCAAAAACCGGCGTGAAATATACTCTTAACAGCGCAGAGCCGAAATACAGCTTTCACGGCATTTCGTCCGATATCGAGTATTTATCGCTTGCGGTCTATTTCGCTGATGTGATGAAAGATACCTCCGCTCCCGAACAGGAATCGGAGGGTTTTCTGCGGTTTATGGCTATAACCTTGTTTGAACTCGATAAGAAGAGGGTACCTATTGAGCTTATAAAGGCGGTGTTTGAGCTGCATATCTGCACGATGCTCGGATTCTCGCCGGATCTGCGTGCGTGCAGAGTCTGCGCGAGGTATGAACACGAAAAGATGTATTTCGATATCGACAACGCCTGCATCGTGTGCGGGGACTGTGCTGACGGATACGGAAAACCACTTTCCGGGCTTTTTATGCTGTCGTCAGGATTGCTTTACACAATGAGACATATTGTGTTTTCTCCTGTTGATAAGCTTTACAAGATATCGGTTTCGGACTGCGATATGCGTACTCTCAGTGCCTTAACAGAAAAATATCTGCTGAAACAGCTTGACAGGGGTTTCAGAAGTCTTGATTACTATTATTCCGTTCATCATAATTATTAACTGTTCATAAAATAAATCGTTATGTTCGCATTTTTGAAAGGTAAAATGAAATGAATTTAAAATACAGAAAGCTTGAACTTGACAAAATACTTGAAATGCTCCGGAACGAAGCCTGGAGCGACATGGCGAAGGAGAAGCTTGAAAAGCTTGAACCATCGTTCGACATTGATACAGTCCGGAAAGAACTGAAAAAATGCGATGACGCGTTTGTTTTTGCCGGCAAATTCGGAACACCGCGTTTTTATAACATAAAGGACGTTTCTTCCAGCGCGAAACGTGCTTCACAGGGTGCTGTTCTTTCTCTGCGGGAATTGCTCGATATCGGTCTTGTACTCAGGGAAACAGACGGACTTGTACAGTGGTACGATCAGTGCGGCGGTTCCGAAAACAGCCTTAACGAGTACTTCGCAATGCTCAGCTGCAACAAGACGCTCGAAAGCACGATCACAAACTCCATAATATCCGAGAATGAACTGTCTGACGGCGCGAGCGCTGAACTTGCGCGGATACGCAAAGCAATAATCAGACAGGGTATGCGGATAAAGGAACAGCTTGACAGTCTCATAAAGAGCAAGACGACCCAGAAATACTTGCAGGAAGCTCTTGTTACACAGCGTGACGGGCGATATGTCGTACCCGTGAAATCCGAGTATCGTTCACAGGTCAGCGGTCTTGTGCATGATACATCTTCTACCGGCTCAACACTGTTCATAGAGCCTATGAGCGTTGTTGACGCAAACAACGAGATCCGTATCCTCAAAAGTGAAGAGCAGGCGGAGATCGAACGCATCATCACCGCAATGTCGGAACAGGTCGGAATGTTCTCGAAACAGCTGAATGTGAACATAAGCAGCCTTGTTAAGCTGGAGGAATACTTTGCAAAGTCTAACCTTGCAGCCAGAATGAACGCGGTAACTCCGGAGATCACCGAGGAACCGGTATTGAAACTCAACAAAGCGCGTCACCCGCTTATCCCGAAAGAGAATGTAGTTCCAACTACCATTGAAGTCGGTGAAACATACACAAGCCTTATAATAACCGGTCCGAATACCGGCGGAAAAACAGTCTCTCTGAAAACCGCGGGACTGCTGACGCTTATGACCATGTGCGGAATGATGATACCGGCAGGTGACAGAAGCGTTGTGGGAATTTTCTCAAAAATACTTGTTGATATCGGTGACGAGCAGAGCATCGAGCAGAGCCTTTCCACTTTCTCCTCGCACATGACAAATATAGGGCGCATCATAAAAGCCGCTAACGATCACTCACTCGTCATTCTCGACGAGCTTGGTTCCGGTACTGACCCGATAGAGGGCGCGGCTCTCGCTGTTGCGATCCTCGATCATCTTCGCCGTAAGAACAGCCGTGTTATGGCGACAACTCACTATCAGGAAGTAAAGCTGTATGCCGTTGAACAGGACGGAGTTGAGAATGCAAGCTGTGAATTTGATGTCAACACGCTTCGTCCGACATATAAGCTGATAATCGGAGTTCCGGGAAAGTCAAACGCTTTTGCTATAGCCCGGAGGCTCGGTATCAACGACGAGATCATAGACGAGGCAAGTTCGCTGGTCACAAATGAAAACAAGCGTTTCGAGAATGTTATCGAAAGTCTCGAAAAGACGCAGTATGAGCTTGACCGACTCCGCGAGGAAGCCGAAAAAGATGCCCGTGACGCAAAAGAAAACTCGGAACGTATCGAAAAGGAACGCGAAGAGCTTGAAAAACAGAAAGAATATGAGCTTGAAAAGGCTCGCACAAAAGCACTGAGCATTGTCGAGCAGACCCGCTTCGGCGCGGACAGGCTTATGAACGAGTTGGAGGAGATGAAGAAAGAGAAAGATAAGAAAGACTTCTCTGAACGCGTCAAGGCTTCTCAGTCAAAGGTGAACAACACGCTCGACAGCCTTTACGACAAGGCTAATCCCGTTATTCAGAAGAAAAAGTCCAAATATGTGCTTCCGCGGGAACTGAGGATAGGCGATACGGTACGGCTCATGGACGTCGGCAGCAAAGGAACCGTCATTTCGCTGCCGGACGCGGGAGGGAACTGCACCGTTCAGACAGGTATGATAAAGACCCGCACTAAACTCGATAACCTTGAACTTATCACCGAAGCGCCGGCTGCACAGAAAAAGAAGACCGGCGGTGTCCGCAAGTCTCTCCAGTCGAATATGAACCGCAAAAGCAGTATGGAACTTGATATCCGCGGAATGATGACCGACGAGGGCATCATGGAAGTTGACAGATTCATCGACAACTGCCTTATCGCCGGTATCGAAACTGTGACGATCATACACGGAAAGGGAACAGGTGCGCTTCGCGCGGCGGTCCACCAGTTCCTGAAACAGCACAAGAACGTCAAAAGCTACCGTCTCGGCGAATACGGCGAAGGAGAAGCCGGCGTTACCGTCGCGGTCCTTAAATAACAACAAAACCCCCGGAGAATATCCGGGGGTCAGTTTATGTACGTCAGAACGCTATCTTGTTTACGTCGGAATTAGCAAGAAGAACTTCTTTCTTCGGTATGCGCATAAGCGGGTTGTAGCTGAACTTTTTGCACGCATCGTACGCCTTGACATCTCCGAACTTGGAACATGAGAATTTCTCGCCGTTTTCGTCGGGAGTGCAGAGCAGACAATACTTGCACGCGGGCTTGATGTTGTTGCCAAACAGCTTTTTCTTTGCCATTCTGAAAACCTCCTTGATCCCTGTTTCTTTCCGTTACATTATAGCACATTTATTATAAAAAAGCTATACTTTTTTGAGAATTTTGTCGGATTTGTGAAAAATAATTATGCACATTGCTATAAGTATCAGCACAATAACCTTGTTTGCGCTGAAAGTATAGGTATATTCCGATGACAGAGTCGATACGGAGACCGAAATATCGAAGAATTGCAATAATATCCACGATATAAGCGCGCTGAGCGCAGCACAGGGAATACGGGCTATAATGAACCGCTTAACAGGGAATGCCCCCTTTACGACTGCCGTGCATTGCAACAGTACGCAGATGCCGCCGGCGGAAGCTATAGCAGAGACTATGGGTATAAGGTTTACCGACGGTTCCCGCAGTTTCAGCAGATTGCTGATCTCAAGAGCGCCCGCAAACAGGGGAGGAAACGTTATGCCGAACAGAGCGGCAAATGCACCGAGACAGGCGATAAGCGTGTTGAATGCTACTATAACGGTGCATACCGTGAACAATGCGCGTGAAGCGGAATTCACCGCGTCAACGATCCCGCCGTTTACCGATGTCCCCACCTGTCCGGCTTTCAGTTTGCAAGAGCGGGATACTGCGGCTGACGTAATGATACAGGCAAGAACATTTGATATGTATATGACCGCTCCGGCTCCGGTGCTGCCGAAAACCCCATTCCCAAGCATTATCAGCGCGAATGTCGGTGAGATGCAGTAACAGAACATTGAAGAGTCCCGGCAGCAGTTCACAGCTTCGGGAGAATTTTTATTTTCCGCAATTATTTCTTTCAACAGCTTCACTCCGATAGGATAGCCGCCGAAAAGACTCAGCAAAAATACCGAAAGAATACGATCGTCGGCTTTGACGATCTTTCGCGCAAGCCACAGAACGGGACGGAATATGACCCTGTAAACCCCGGAGGAAAGTATGTATGTGGTTATTGCCATGAACGCGAACATTGACGGTATTATAGTACCCAGACATACATCTATACTGTTTACAGCAGATGCTGCGGCTTCATTCGGAAAGAATAGGGCAAGCGCACCGGCGGTAACGGCTGCCGCGGATCTCAGAATTGTTACAGATCTAACTTTCACTTTTCTTCCTTTTCATTTCGTAAAACTAAAATTATCCCGCAATTATAATGTTCATTCATTTATCACGGACTTATAACATATATATTAACGGGACGGTGATAAAATGAATATATACAGGATATCGGAAAAATACGAAAATCTGAAAGACTCTGCCGTTCGTCATTCGCTGATCCAGATAAACGACAGCGGTAAAATGACTGTCGAAGACTGCAAACAGGTTTTGCTGTTCGATGAGAACACGATAAGGCTGAAGATCGCCGGGAGCATTGTGACAATAAACGGTCTTGATCTGAAAATGCGGAACTACAGCGACAGGGGAGTAATAATAACCGGCTCGCTCCATTCGATAGGTTTTGAGGACAACGGAAAGGAATGACAAAATGAGATTACCGGGAAAAGTAACATTCGCCATGATCGGCGCATACTGCGAGGAATTCATAGGCGAGCTTATGAAAAGGAACATTCTGCTCGACAATATACACAGCGAGAGCGGGATCGTTTATGCAGACATAAACGCGGCGCATTATCCGGCAGCTGCGCGTATCTCCCGCAGATTCGGAGTTCGCATACGGGTAGAGAGCCGGAAAGGTCTGTATTTCAGGATCCGTCCTTTCAGAAAACGTCCGGGACTGATCATAGGAACTCTGTTTTCTGTGGCAGCCGTGCTGACTCTGCGTATGTTCGTGTGGCATATCGACATACACGGCAACAGTCAGCTGAGCGATGACTATATGCTGGGACTTCTTGAACAGTACGGTTTTACTGCGGGGGTGTTTGCAAACAATACAGACGCACTGGACGCAGAGCGGAGAATAATGCTTTCATCGGACATTATCAAATGGATAAACATCGAGGTCAATGGCAGCCGTGCAGACGTTTATATGAGCGAAAAAAGCAGTGATGACCGCGCCGTGCCGGACATGAAAACTCCCTGTAATATAGTTGCCGCGCGCTCCGGGATAATTACCGATACCAATGTTTCCTCCGGAAAGCTTATGTATGAGAAAGGAAGCGGAGTTGCGGAGGGAAGCGTGATCGTCAGCGGATTTGTAAGCTCCGGCGACGCTCTGATAACCGTTCACTCCGACGCTGAGATAATCGCTGAATTTACCGAGACACCGGAGTTTTCCATGAATTACACGACTGTGGAGAAAGTTCCCACCGACAGCACGTTCACACACCGGCAGCTTATGCTGCTCGGAATTGTCATACCGCTCGACGGCAATGATTCCGACACGGAAAACACGATATGCACCGAGTCGTCGGAGAAGCTGAGACTGTTCGGATTTGAACTTCCCGCAGCGATCAAGACCGAGAATTACCGCAGATACGGAGAGACGACTGTTACCCGCAGTGCGGACGATGTGCGCCGGCTGCTTGAACAGCAGCTTGAACTTTACATACAGAACTTTCTCGGTGATTACGAGGTGCTTGATGTCAGCAAAAGCTTCTCTGAAACGAATGATGGTCTTGTGCTGAATGCGCGTATAAAGCTGAAAGGCGATATCGGGGTAAAAAAACCGATCTATGAGCATTGACAAAACAGCTTCGGAATGATATACTGTTATTAGATTCTCAGCGGAAAGAAGTGTTTGGCAATGAAGAAAATTATTGCGGGAATAATTGCGCTGCTGTCCGTTTGCACAGGCGCGGCGGTTTACCTTGAACGCAAATATCTGCGGACAGACCGGCAGAAGTTCAGCAGCGGCGTTACGGAGGAGAACATAAACTGGATTAATTCCACACCGCACAAGGACGAATATATGATAACCCGCGACGGTTACTGTATGCACGGTCTTGTGTTCGATAACAACTCCGATAACTGGATAGTCGCTGTCCACGGGTATGATTCCGAATCGCGCGGAATGGTGAGATACGCCAAGAAGTTCCTCGAAGCGGGATACAGCGTGTTTATGCCCGACCTTCGCGGAATGGGAAACAGCGATGACAATTCAACAACAATGGGTCACCTCGAAAAGCTCGATATCATCGACTGGATAAGAAAGCTGAACGCTGAATATGAGCCGAAGAACATAGTTCTTTTCGGCGTTTCTATGGGTGCCGCGACCGTAATGCTCGCCTCGGGGGAGAATCTTCCGGAGAATGTGCGTGCAACAATCGAGGACTGCGGTTATTCCTCCGTGCGTGAGGAGTTTGAATACAATATGCTGCATCTCATTCATTTACCGCCGTATCCGGTACTTTGGATATGCGATGTGATAACGAGACTGAACAAGGGCTGGAGCTTTCTGAATGACGCCGACTGCATTAAGGCAGTAAAGCGTTCGCGTATCCCGATCTGCTTTATTCACGGCGCGAACGATACCTTTGTACCGTTCGCAATGCAGGAGAAGCTTTACAGCGCGTGCAGGCACAAGGATAAGGAGATACTCGTCATTGACGGCGCGGAGCATACGGAAGCCTGCGTAAAAGAACCCGAACTGTACTGGAACACGGTATTCAGCTTTATAGAAAAGCATATTATATAGTGCAAAAACGAATACATTGATATTTTTAATGCAGCAATTAAATAGTTTGACCCTTTGTTCTCTAACCTCCGACGGCGAGAAAACGTAATGTGCCAAGTTTTATGAGCCAATTATTATATTGCCGAAGTAATAAAGCTTTCTGACACAGATGTTACGGCATCTGTGTCTTTTTATCGTGTTTTTTTCATACATTTTCAAAAATTTATTGACATTTTTAACAAAATGCACTATAATATTATAGTATGGAATTGTCATAACTACACTGAAAGGAAACATATTATGAAAACTGACATCTATAAATTCCGCAAAGACGAACATGAACTCGGCAACTGCCTTGACGCAGCAAGACGCGTTGCCGCATATAACGGGCTGGACAAGAAGAGCACGCTGAGACTGGAACTGCTTACAGAGGAGCTTGTCGGTATGCTTCCGAACCTGCTGAAATACGGTGACGGCGAATTCTGGATCGAAAACAAAGGGGACTGCTACGAGATACACTCGGTAGTTGACGCAGACAGTCTGCTTTCAAGCGACAAGAGAGAGAAGATCCTGGACGTTTCAAGTTCGGGCAAGAATTCCGCGTCTGTGGGAATTATGAACAAGATCCGCATTGCGGCTGAGATAATGCTTGCAAATTACGCACTCACGGCATCTGTTACAACTTCCGCCTATCCGGACTCGCCCTATTCGTTCTATGACGTGGGCTGCTATGCGGACCCGACAGGGTATTCAAACGCGTGGTCACTTTCCAACTACCGTTCGGGAACAAAGGAAGAAACAAAAGAATGGGACGAACTTGAAAAATCCATTATCGCCAAGCTTGCTGACGATGTTATTGTAGGTATTATAGGCGAAAAGGTCGAGATCGTAATAAAGAAGAAATTCTGATGTATAAACGGGAGGTCAAAAATGGCAAAACTTAAAGTCGGTATCCTGACAAGCGGCGGAGACTGCCCCGGACTCAACGCAACGATCCGCGGCGCTGCCAAAGGCTGTTATCAGCTTTTCGGAGAAGATAAGGTCGATATCATAGGCATTCACAACGGTTACTACGGGCTTATCCACAACGACTGCGAAAAAATGTCGCCCTACGATTTTGCGGGTATCCTCACCCGCGGCGGCACTATCCTCGGTACAAAGCGAACACCGTACAAGATGATGCAGGTGGTGGAGGAGGATAACATCGACAAAGTATCCGAAATGAAGAAAACATATAAGGAGCAGAAGCTTGACTGTCTGCTCACTCTCGGCGGCAACGGTACGCACAAGACCGCGAATCTGCTGTCGGAAATGGGACTGAACGTGATCGGACTGCCCAAGACCATAGACAACGATATCTGGGGTACAGACGTTACTTTCGGATTCCACACGGCGGTGGATATTGCAACAGATGTTATTGACCGCATACACACAACAGCCGATTCCCACGGACGTGTTATGGTAATCGAGATAATGGGAAATAAGGCGGGCTGGCTGACGCTGTATTCTGGGATAGCCGGCGGCGCGGACATCGTGCTTATCCCGGAGATACCCTATGATATCGAAAAGGTAGCCGGAGCCGTGAAGAAAAGAGCAGAGAACGGCAAGACTTTCTCTATCATTGCCGTTGCCGAGGGTGCAATGGACAAGGAAGAAGCGGAGATGAAGAAGAAACTTCGCGTTAAGGCAAGAGCCGAGCAGGGCTATACAACCGCTACCGCTCGTATTGCAAAGCAGGTCGAGGAGATCACAGGCTTTGAGACGAGAACCGTTGTTCCCGGACATATGCTGCGCGGCGGAAGTCCGTCCGCTTACGACAGAGTGCTTGCCACAAAGTTCGGCGTAAGAGCGGCTTCGCTTATAAAGAACGGAAAGTTCGGCTATACCGTGGCAATGGTTGACGGAAAAATAACCGACAACAGACTTTCCGATGTTGCTATGAAAACAAAATTCGTTCTTCCGGACGATGAACTTGTAATTACCGGAAAGAACATGGGAATATCATTCGGCGATTAACGGAGTTTATATGAACAGAATTGACCTGAGCGGAAACTGGAAGCTTTTTATGGACAAGTCCTGCGGTACGACTATACCGCAGGACTATAATGATGAGATTTTTCTTCCGGATACGACATCTCACGCTTCAAAGGGAAACAGGAGCGACTGGCGTGCGGACGGATATCTGACGGATCCTTACTTCTTTGAGGGAAACGCGTGGTTCCGGCGTGAATTTGAAGTTACCGGCGATATGTACGGGCGCGAACTTTATCTGCGTCTCGAACGCACACGCATGACCGAAGTTTATATTGACGGCGAAAAGTGCGGCGAAAACGATTCGCTTTGTACTGCGCACATATACAGGCTGCCGGAACTTTCAGCCGGTTCGCACAGACTCGATATCTGCGTAAAGAACACCGGTTATCCCACAAGAGGCGGCCACATGACCTCCCCGGATACACAGACTAACTGGAACGGTATCACAGGAGCGGTTGAACTGCTGATACGCCCGCGCGCTCATATCGACGATATCACGATATTGTCTGAAACCGATACGAGCAAGCTGGTCTTTTCATGTACGGCAGCGGACAACTGCGAAGCCTATGTTACCGCAGCAGACGGTAAGACTGTAACGGTAATGCTCACAAAGGGCGCAAACACGGTAACATACATTCCCGATAAGCCGTTTGCGCTTTGGGACGAGTTTTCGCCTAACCTGTATGAACTGTGCGTCTCGGTGAACGGCGAACGTCAGACCGTAAGATTCGGAGTAAGAAACCTTGCAACGCAGGGAAGAAAGCTTCTTGTAAACGGCAGGGAAGTGTTCCTGCGCGGAAAGCACGACGGTATGTTGTTCCCGCTGACCGGCTATGCACCTACCGATGTTGAGAGCTGGCTGAAAGTTATGAGCACGGCGAAAGAATTCGGTATCAACCACTACCGCTTCCATACCTGCTGTCCGCCGGACGCGGCATTCACTGCGGCAGATATGCTCGGTATCTATATGCAGCCGGAACTTCCGTTCTGGGGTACTATCGAAGAGGAAATGAATGACGAACAGCGCTATCTTGTCGAAGAAGGCTCACGGATCCTCCGCGAGTTCGGCAATCACCCGTCATTCGTTATGATGTCCCTTGGAAATGAACTGTGGGGCAGTCAGAAAGTTCTGAACGAGATACTTGCACGGTACAAGTCCGAGGACGACAGACATCTCTATACCGACGGCTCAAACAACTTCCAGTTTTTCCCCTCTGTTCTGGAAAACTCGGATTTTCTCAGCGGCGTTCGTTTGTCGAGAGACAGGCTGTACCGCGGTTCATACGCAATGTGTGACGCTCCGCAGGGCTTCATTCAGACAGATGAGCCCAACACTGTTCACAACTATGACAGGATAATCGTTCCGGAATCCCTCGGTGAAGCTTCCGAGGGCGGAAAGATACTGATACAGTACGGTACGGGAGTCAAGGAAGTCGAAGCCGGCAGCGGCGAGATGTTCATTCCGGAAGTCCCCGTCATATCACATGAAGTCGGGCAGTATGAAACTTACCCGGACTACAGCGAGATCGAAAAGTACACCGGCGCGCTGAAAGCGGAAAACATTTCGCTTTACAGAGAAAAAGCCGCACAGAAAGGTATGCTGTATCACGCAGGAAGATTCTTCCGTGCTTCGGGAGCACTCGCCGTTGATTGCTATAAGCGCGAGATCGAAGCTGCTCTCAAATCCGGGGAGCTGTCGGGATTCCAGCTTCTTGATATTCAGGACTTCACGGGGCAGGGAACTGCTCTGGTAGGAGTTCTCAACTCTCTCATGGAGCCGAAAGGCACTGTAACGGCAGAAGAGTGGCGTCAGTTCTGCGCTCCGACAGTCGTTATGGCGGAGTTTGAAAAGTTCGTGTTCTCCGCAAACGAGGATATCAGCTTCGGTGTCACATTGTTCAATACAGACCCGCTGTTCGCAGCTGAACGCGTCAGCTATACTGTCGAGTGCAGCGGTTCGGTCGAGCAGTACGGTCACGTCCACGTCAAGACAGAAAACCGCGTAAACAGGCTCGGCAGCATCTCTTTCAGGGCTGATGATATAAAAAAGCCGTCTGTTTATAAACTGACACTTTCTGTTGAAAAGACCGAAATCCGCAACACCTATGAGTTTACCGTATATCCGGATATCAATGTTACTGTAACAAATGAAAGGATCGTAAGCGGTGACAGGATCATAAAGATAGCCCATACCGAGGAAAGCGCAAAGGACGCTCTTGAAAAGGGAATAAAAGTAATATACATTCCCGAAGCCGACGGAAAGCTTCCCGGAACTTACTGCACTGATTTCTGGTGCTATCCTATGTTCCGCTCGATTTCAGAGAGTATGAACAAACCTGTTCCGATAGGCACAATGGGACTGCTGACAGATAACGGGGATCCGCTGCTCAAAGACTTCCCGTGCAGCGACCACACAACTCCTCAATGGTACAATATCGTTATGCACTGTCATTGCGAAAACCTCGACAGCACTGATATCATTCCCACTGTCTGGGTCATCGACAATCCCGCGAGAGCGGAAAGGCTTGGACTTCTGTACAAGGTAAAGACCGGATTCGGAGCGCTGACTGTCTGTACATCGAGACTATGGGAGATAGCTGATAAGCCGGAAGTAAAGTGGTTTGTCAAGAGCCTTGCGGATAATATTTGAGGATAGTATGATCGAGATACCCGATTTTGACAGAGTTTATCTGAAACAGCTGCACGACGATGCGGTAAAAATGAAAGAAAATACGTCATTCCGTAAGATCATGCCCGAAGAGTGCGACATAAGCTATATGCGGGCGATGCACCGAGGGGCGCACGCTTTGCAAAGCGGATTGAGCAATGTCTATACGCGCATTACCTACAAAATGAATGAGCGTCCGACTCTTCGCAAGGGGTCGAAAAACTACTTCATTCTTTACCGGCAGAACGGAAAGCTGGTGCAGACAGAGCTTTACAGCGACGGAGAGCGGTATTTCGACTTTTATCAGATGCGCTATGAGGGAAACAGACGTTACAGCATTCCGTTCTGTTCGTATGACGGAGTGTCGCTTTCCGAAAGCTACGGCGATATCTATGTGACCGTGACGGATGGTGACTTTGTTACCGAGGAATACCAGATCCAAAATAGTCTGATCGTTTATGAGCGATACACTAAAGTTGATGAAAACAGAGTAGATTACTACTGCATACACTTTTTTACGCTCGACGATGAAACCAGTGATACGAAAGGACTGCTCGGACTTTATGACGGATATATAACTCTTGACGGAGCGCGTCCCGAATTTCACAGGATCGGCGGTTGGAGCTTGTACGAGGATCATTACAAACATAAATATTCACAATAGTAAAATAAAAACCGGAAACATCATGTGTTTCCGGTTTATTGCTATTTCAGCTTTGCGGATATCTTCGGCTGTATCACTTTGATATATGCCTGCTTGATCGTTTTCATGCAGAGATCATAGATTATAAACGCGACATTTCCGGCTGCCCAGAAAACATAAACCGCAAGTTCACCGAGAAACTCCATGCCCTCAAGCATTTCCTCAGCCGAAATAAGAAACACGAGCAGCTGATACGCTATGACTACGGCAGCGTTGAAAATAGCAAGCTTTACGATGAATTGCAGAACTTGATTCTTTATCTTTTCAAGTACATTGCATAGGGTAGGGTAGTACCCGAAAAAGAAGATGAAGAACAGGTTCGCTTCCGGTTCCGGTATCAGCATAAGCGCAAGCAATGAAGCGGCGGCATAACACATATACGCCCATTTAGCACTCATGTGACGCGTCACTGTCCATATCACCATTCCGGCAAAAGCGGGAACAACATACGCAAACGAGGGTATTATGCTAAGAAACAGAAACACCGTTGCAAGCGCGGTGACAATGCCGCAGAACGCAACATTGAACGCAAGTTTGTTGGTTTTGCCCATTCCGCACCTACTTGTTGTATATCTCGATGCTCTTTTCTTTGAGCACACGTCCGTCGCGCAGTATTTCGGTCAGCTTTTCGGTATCATTGTTCACTATCGCGTCACGGTATTCGGTAATGTGTTCGAGTATGCAGTTTATCTCGTTAAGCAGCGCTGTCTTGTTGCACATGAATAACTCCGACCACATATACTCGTTGAGCTTTGCGACACGGGTGAGATCCTGGAAGCTGCCCGCGGAGAATCCGTCGTAATTCAGCATTACCGGGCTTTTCACATAGGCGTTCGATACAACGTGGGCAAGCTGTGAAGTATATGCGATAACTTCGTCATGCTTCTGCGGAGTCGATACCACCGCTTTTCCGAATCCGACGCTGCCGGCGAGGGTCTGAAGAAGATCGACGGCTATCTGCGGAGTGTTTTCCGTGGGAGTGATGATAAAGCTTGCGCCTTTGAAAAGATCTTCCTGCGAATAGTCAAATCCGGAAAACTCGCGTCCCGCCATGGGGTGAGTCCCGACGAAGATAACGCCCTGTTCGTCAAGCACCGGGGTACATTCGTTCACGACAAATTCTTTGATACCGCAGGAGTCGATAACGATGCTGCCCTTTTTGAAAAACTGCGCATATTCCTTTACGAAGTTCACTATAGCGTGCGGATAGAGGCAGATGATAGTGAGGTTTGCTTCACCGAGTCTGCCGGGAGTTATCTCCTCGTCTATCGCGCCGCATTCAAGTGCTTTGCTGACAGCTTCACGGTTAGTGTCTATACCCATTATGTGATGAAATGTGTTCTTTTTGAGGGCTTTACAGAACGAACCTCCTATAAGTCCCAGACCTACGACTGCAATATTCATAATAACTGCCTTTCTTTTTACAATCACACTTTAAAGTAATTTTTTACCATTATAACATATCACTGCGATAAAATCAAGTGTTTTTGAAAAATTATTCGTTTTCGTCATCATCTGACGGTGCCTTTTTGGTTTCAATATTGGCAAGCGGATTCATATACATCGCGTTTCGTATCTGCTCATTCGCAACGTGAGTGTAGATCTGTGTGGTATCGAGGTTTTCGTGTCCGAGTACCTCTTTCAATGCTCTCACATCGACGCCGTTCTGATACATGAGCGTTGCCGCGGTGTGACGGAGCTTATGCACAGAGAAACCCATTCCGCTGAGTCCCGACAGTTTCAGCTTTTCGTCGATGATCTGCTCAACCCGGCGGTTGGAGATGCGTGTCAGGCGCTTGCTTATGAACAGCGCTTTTTCCCGTGTTTCCGGGCGCACTTTTATATAATTCTCATAAGCGGACACACAGGCTGGATTCAGATAGATTATACGCTCCTTGCTGCCTTTGCCGAGTACCTTTATGCGCGAGACGCTCATTCCGCCCTCAACGGTGGATATGTAATCATGGGTGTTGATCCCGACAAGCTCGGAAAGTCTCATTCCGCAGTTCAGGAAGAACGTGATTATGCAGTAGTCCCGGTAATCGCTCCAGTCCCGGAAATCGGAACAGGATCTCAGAAGCTCGGTAGCCTGCTCGACCGTGAGATGCTTCGGCAGTGTCTTTTTAGGCGAGGGGAGTTCGAGGTTCTGTGCGGGGCTTACTTCAAACCACATCTTCTTAACGGTAAGATACTTGAAGAACTGACGCAGCGCAACAGCTTTCCGGGCACGCGCCTGTGCGTGATTCGAGCGTTCCGAGGAAGTGAACGAAAGGAATGATATCAGATCATTAAGTGTAACTTTCTTCACAAGCGATTCCGGAACGTCGGCGATCGTTACGCTGTCAAAGTCTTTTTCGTCGGCAAGCCCGCCGTTGATTTTTATATACCGCAGAAACAGTCTGATATCGGTGTAGTAGTTCTTGACTGTAAGCTGTGAGCGCAGTTTAATGGTTTCGATATAGTTTAAGTATTCCTGCAGATAAAACGGGCAATCATCAAATTTCATGCTGCACCTCTTGGAATATAGAATATGACTATATTATATCACACACTTCCCGTAATGTCAAATACGGATATGCTGACGATCACGGCATTTTTTCTGAATAAAATTTATAAAAAAGCTTGAAATTCAGATAGGATTGTGATATACTGTTTTATGCTGAATATATACAGTTTAAGCAAAAGAAAGGATCAGAACTATGAAAAAGAAAATACTTGCGTGTCTTGCAGCAGCAGCTATGACTTTCGGAATTGCGGGCTGCGGTCAGTCTTCAGGCACTTCCGGTGAAACCGGCGGTAATACGAACACCAACACAGATGTTTCCGGAAAGATCGTTATTTACACGTCAATGTACGAAGACATTATAGACGATATGGAAACCGCGCTTGAAAAGGAATTTCCTAACCTCGACATCGAATTCTTCCAGGGCGGTTCGGGTACTATCCAGTCAAAGATAGCCGCGGAAAAGGATTCCGGGAAGCTTGGCTGCGACGTGCTTATGGTCGCGGAGCCGTCATACTCTCTGGAACTGAAAGAAGCCGGCATACTGCACCCGTACAATTACTCGGAAACCGACAAGCTGGTGTTCGACTATGACCCGGAGGGTTACTGGTATCCCGTTCGTGTGTGCAATATGGTGCTTGCGTACAATCCCGAAAAGTACAGCAAATCGGAAGTTCCGAACTCGTTCAAGGATTTTGCCGAGAATACCTCGATGAAAGATTCTCTTTCAATGAGCAATCCGCTTACTTCCGGAACAGCTTACTCCTCAGTCGTGGGACTTCTCGACAAGTACGGAGAGGATTATTTCAAGGCTCTCGGAACGCAGAACGTTGCGATAGAGTCCGGTTCTGTGGCTCTTACAAAGCTTGAGACAGGCGAATGCAAGGAAATAATGGTTCTTGAGGAATCCGTACTCAAGAAGAGAGAAGAGGAAAGCTCAAAACTCGAAGTTATTTATCCCGAGGACGGCTGCATTGCTATCCCGTCCACAATTATGATAGTTGACAACAAGTACAGTGCAAACGCAAATACCGCTGCTGCCGAAGCAGTCGAAGAATTCTTCCTTTCTCCCGAGGGACAGAAGCTTATCGTAAAGGGCTGGATGTACGCTGTAAGAAGCGACGTTGAGGAATATCCTTATGACGCGATCCCGCTTTCACAGCTCCTCGAAAACACGATCCCCGTTGACTGGGAGAAATCCTACAAGCAGAGGGAAGAGATCCGCACCAAGTTCCAGGAATATGTTACAGTTCCGTGATATGAATATCCGATCTTGTGCTTTCTGTGCTTCGGCGCAGGAAGCACATTGTGTATAATAAATGAGGATACCGTTTTGAAAAGAGAAAAGAAATTCTATTTTGATGTCAAATGGCTGTTCATAATAGCAATTGTCGGGTTTCTGCTGGTATTTCAGGTTTTTCCGCTGATCTACCTTGTGATCCGCGCGTTCATTTCGGAGGGAAGCTTTTCGCTGAGTTCCTTTGAGCGGATCTATTCCGTTCCGCTCAACTGGACGTGTGTCACAAACACTCTGATAACCGCAACGCTGTCCATGATATTCGGCGTTTTGCTCGCATTCCCGCTGGCGTGGCTCGTGGGACGCACCAATCTGTACGGAAAGAAGCTGTTCAGAACGCTGTTTCTTATGACGTACATGGTGCCGCCTTATGTGGGAGCTATGGCATGGCTGAGACTGCTGAATCCTAAAGTCGGCACTCTGAATGTCTTTTTGCAGAACATATTCGGTCTTGCGGAAGCTCCGTTTGATATCTATTCTATAGGCGGACTGGTATGGGTACTTACCACGTTCTACTATCCCTATGCGTTCATCACCCTTTCAAGGGCAATGGAAAACATGGATCCCTCTCTGGAGGAAGCTTCGCGGATATCCGGAGCGTCCCCGATAAAAACACTGCTCACCGTGACACTTCCGCTGATGCTGCCGTCGATCGCGGCATCGGCGCTGCTGGTATTCGTTGCGGCTGCTTCGTGCTACGGCATACCGTCGATCATAGGCGCACCCGGCAAGATATACACGATAACTACCCGCATAGTGGATTATGTCTATATAGGCTCGGACGAGGGGCTTACCGACGCTACCGTTCTTGCGGTATTCCTTATGGTAATGGCGCTGCTGATACTTTTCATTTCAAACTTTGTGATCGGTAAGAAAGACTACATCACCGTTTCGGGAAAGTCCGTGCGTCCCGCCGTTGTTGACCTCGGACGCTGGAGGATCCCGATAACTATTCTTGTGGGTCTGTTTGCTCTGGTTGTGGTCATAATCCCGTTTGCGACTGTATTTGCCACATCTGTTACCATGAATATGGGCAAGTCTGTATTTGAACCCGGAAACTTTACATTAAAATACTGGGAAACAATTATCTCACGCAGCTCGATACTCAGATCCGCTCAGAACAGCGTTGTTTCGGCTGTATGGGCAGCATCGCTCGGTATGATCGTCTGCATCATTATGGCATATTTGCTGAAACGCACAAATGTCAGGGGAAGAAAGATACCGGATTTTCTTATAACCGTCGGTTCCGGAACTCCGAGTGTTGTAATTGCGCTTGCGCTTATAATGACGATGTCCGGACGTTTCGGCATAAACATCTACAATACAATGGCGATCATGGTTATCGCGTACATGATAAAGTATATGCTTATGGGAATGAGAACTGTTGTATCCGCTCTTTCCCGCGTCAGTCCCTCGCTGGAGGAAGCTGCGCAGATATCCGGCGCGGGTTGGCTCAGACGGCTGAGAGATGTTGTTCTGCCGCTGATCGTGCCGTCGATTGTGGCAGGCTGGTTCCTTATATTCATGCCGTGCTTCTACGAACTTACAATGTCAAATCTGCTGTATTCAAACAACATAAAGACTCTCGGTGTTGAGCTGTACAATTATCAGACATATCACAGCCAGCAGACCGCGTCTGCGCTGGCGAGCGGTATCCTGATACTTGTAGCTGTTGTCAACTTTGCGCTGAGCAAACTTACAAAGGGAAAATTCTCTATCTGAACGGAGGTTTGTATATGTCGAAGATCACACTCGATCATGTAACAAAAAAGTACGGTGATGTGACCGTACTGAATGATTTTTCGGCCGAGTTCCGCGACGGCGAATTTATAACGCTGCTGGGTCCCTCCGGCTGCGGCAAAACAACGATGCTGCGAATGATAGCGGGATTTGAGAAACCTACTTCCGGCGAAATACGGATAGACGGTGTGACGGTAAGTTCAGCCGATGTCTTTGTACCGCCGGAGAAACGCGGGCTTGGCATGGTGTTTCAGTCCTATGCTGTCTGGCCGCACATGAACGTTTTCAAAAATGTTGCATATCCGCTGAAGCTCCGAAAGACTCCCAAAGCAGAAATAGACGAAAAAGTCCGCAAAGTGCTTGGTATCGTTCATCTCAGCCAGTACGCGGAGCGTATGCCCTCGGAGCTTTCCGGCGGTCAGCAGCAGCGTGTTGCGCTTGCGAGAGCGCTGGTGGCGGAACCTAAGGTACTGCTGCTCGACGAACCGCTGTCAAATCTTGACGCAAAGCTGCGGGAGCGAATGAGGTTTGAGATAAAGGAAATACAGCACAGACTGAATATAAACGTAATATATGTCACGCATGACCAGGGCGAAGCAATGACCATGTCTGACCGTGTTTTCGTGATAAACTCCGGAGTTCTGCAGCAGGTGGGAGATCCGGTAGATATCTACAGACACCCGAGCAATCAGTTTGTCGCGGATTTCGTAGGAAAGGTGAACTTCCTCAAAGGTCATTCCGAAAACGGCAGAATAAAACTTGAGGGTATAGACGATATCCTCGATTACAGCGGAGAGTTAACCGGAACCGTAGATGTTGCGATCCGCCCCGAAAACATACGTCTTGTATCGGGAAACGCACATCTGAACGGCAGGATAGTTTCCGAGTATTTCAACGGTGATGTGAACGATTGCCGTGTTCTGACGGGAGATAAGGAACTCCGGGTCATTGCCGAAGCTTCAACTTACGGCAAGTTCGGGAAGGACAGTACAGTGGGTCTTGAGATCGCAGATTTTCTTGTATTCCCGGAAAGCGATAATGACTACAGAAAGATCATGACATGATTCGTCTGTTTCCGCAAAATAAAAACCGGTGCGTGTTTTGCAGCACCGGTTTTGTTGTATTACGGGAGTTTTTCTATTTCCTCCATAAGCGCGTCCAGAACGTTTTCCTCCGGAACAGTGCGCAGTATCTCACCCTTGCGGAAGATCACAGCTTTCCCGTTTCCGCCGGTAATGCCGAGATCGGCTTCACGCGCTTCTCCGGGACCGTTCACCGGACAACCCATTACCGCGATCTTTATGTTTTTGTTTATGCCGGAAACTGCCTTCTCCACTTTGTCAGCAAGTGAGATCAGGTCTATCTGCGTGCGCCCGCAGGTGGGACAGGCTACTATGTTCACACCGCCGCCGATACCGCAGGCTTTCAGGATATCCTTAGCCGCTCTGACTTCCTCAACCGGGTCTGCGGTAAGCGAAACGCGTATCGTGTCGCCGATACCGTCGCACAGCAGGGAACCGATACCTATCGCGGACTTTATTATCCCCATGTGCGCTGTTCCTGTCTCCGTTACTCCGAGATGCAGCGGATAGTCCGTCTGTTCGTGCAAAAGCCGGTATGCTTCGATAGTTGTCTTTACATCAGATGACTTTATCGAGATAACAATGTCGTCAAAGTCGTACATATTCAGCAGTTTCACGTTTTCCAGCGCACTCTCGACAAACGCCGCCGGTACAGGCGCACCGTATTTCTCCAGCACCTTCTTTTCAAGGGAGCCGGAATTTACGCCTATGCGTATCGGTATGCCGCGCTTTTTGCAGGCTTCCGCAACAGCTTTTACATTCTCTCTCGCACCGATGTTGCCGGGGTTTATGCGTATCTTGTCAACTCCCAGTTCCGCGCATTTCAGCGCTATGCGGTAGTCGAAATGTATGTCCGCGACTATCGGCACGTTCACAGCTTTTTTCAGTGCCGGTATCAACTCCGCGTTCTCTATGCGCGGAACAGCCGCGCGTATTATCTCGCAGCCGGCTTTTTCAAGCGCGACAGCCTGTTTTACACTTCCCTCGATGTTGTCAGCACGAACATTCAGCATGGACTGTATGTAAATATGTCCGTCGCCGAGTGTCAGATCTCCGACTTTTACCTGTTTTGTCATAGTATCACCTTGTTTCGTAGTATATACAGAGCGTTCCGCTTTTTACCGAGATCTCAGCGGGCTTTCCGATAAATTCGTTGCTTACTCCGAGAGCAAAATCGTTTTTCAGCGCCGCATTTTCCGCTTCGTAGAACAGCCCTTTTATCGTGACTCCTGTGCATCTGTCACTGTGCGCGAATACCGACACAAACCCGCCGTCCTGCGCGGGGAGCATGATCCCCGAATCGGTGATCGCCGTGATAACGTAATTACCGCCGTAGATGTACGCTTTTCTCCCGTTTTGTGACAGCTGCGCGGCAAGCTGGATATTCGCAAGCGTGTGGTCAAGTCGTCCGCCTGTCCCGCCGTAGATGTGAAACTCCGTGCAGCCTTCTTTTATTCCGATCTGCACGGCTTCAAAGGTGTCCGTGGTGTCCTTGACGTGCGGGAGCAGGGTGAAATTGCCGCTGTCCGGCGCTTTTTCAAGGGAATCAAGATCGCCTATCACCCGGTCGGGAACTATACCAAGCGCGTTCAGCTTGTTCAAACCGCCGTCCGCGGCTATGAGCAGCCGCTTTTCCGGTAGTTTTATCTCTGCGGGAAACTCGGTTCCCGCACCGAAGATCACACATATTCTTTCTGCCATTATGACTCCCCGCAAACGCTGATGAAATAATTGTCCCTGCGGACCCAGCGGATTTTTCCCGCAGCTGCCAGCGAGTCCGCTTCAAAACCCGTGAATCCCTCACCGAAACCCTTTCCGGTGAATTTCCCGTAGCTTTCCTTGATGCACCATAGCCTGCACAGCTCGGCGTTCAGTTTATTCTCATCGGTTATCCCGGAAACTGCCGAAAACTCTCCCGCTGTGAGGAACTTCTCCGCAGTGCGCAGATTCATCTTCCGGATATCCTGTATGTCCGCGCCCACGGGAGAGCGGGAAACTGCACAGACGACTCGCTCCGCCGCATGGCTCATGTTGAAGTAAATGCCCTCAGCGCCGCACAGAAAGGGCTTGCCGTGTTCGTTGTATGTGAACCGCGGGATATCGGTGATACCGAACTCCTGCTTCAGAGCGTATCTCAGCAGCAGAAACGCATAAGCGGAGCATAGCCCCGCTTTCACGCTCTTCATTTTTGCGCAGTATTCAAACCTCTGTTCTCCGAGAAGGTATTCGAGATCGGTAAGACTGTGGTCATCGCAGGAAAAATTGTATAGATACACTTTCGGAAGTGTCATATCAGGATTCTCTCGTCACAGTATTCGCACTCCAGCACATCACCGGACTTGCGGAAGCTGTGGGGGAGATACTTTTCTTTCTGAGTTATGCAGCGAGGGTTGGTGCAGCACACGTCTTTCATAACGGTTCCCGTGAGGAGCGGTTTGGATTCCAGCTTATAGTCTATCATGCAAAGGATAAGTGCCATACGGACGTACATTCCGTAGTTTGCCTGTTTGAAGTACATGGCGCGCGGGTCGTCATCTACCTCAACCGCGATCTCGTCAACACGGGGCAGGGGATGAAGAACTATAAGATCGGGTTTTCCCAGCTTCATTTTCTGGGCATCGAGGCAGTAAACGTTCTTTTGCTGCTCATACTCCTCCGGAGAGTTGAAACGCTCCCGCTGTATTCTCGTCATGTACAGAACATCGAGCTTCGGCATTACTTCTTCGAGTGTGGTGTATTCCTCGTAGCTCTTGCCGCTGGCGGAAATATAGTCCTTGATATATGTGGGAACTTTGAGTTCCTGCGTAGAAACGAAAATGAAATGATTGTTTTCAAAGCATGAAAGAGCTTTCAACAGGGAATGGACAGTGCGTCCGTTTTTGAGATCTCCGCAGAAGCCCACTGTCAGGTTGTCGAGCCTGCCCTTTTCTTCACGCAGTGTCAGCAGGTCGGTGAGTGTCTGAGTAGGGTGAAGATGCCCGCCGTCTCCGGCATTCACAACAGGGCAATCAGCGGTAAGTGCAGCCGCCTTTGAAGCACCCTCCAGCGGGTGCCGCATAACAAGTATGTCCGAATAGCCGCTTACTATCTTGGTTGTGTCTTTGAGGTTCTCGCCCTTTGCAACAGATGAGGTGGAGGGGTTGTCAAATCCGATTATCCCGCCGCCGAGCCGCAGCATTGCTGTCTGAAAGCTCATCTGTGTACGGGTGGACGGCTCATAGAACAGCGTTCCCATTATCTTGCCCCTGCACGCGCCGGCATAGACCATAGGTGCGGACATGATCTCATGTGCGAGGGAGACTATCGTGTTCCACTGCGCCGGGGTAAAGTCGTTTAAGTCGATAAGATGCGATATTTTGTCCATTGTACTGCACTTCCTTGAAATTTTTTCTATTATACCACATATCTGTAATTATTTCAAGTAGAGTGTGCAAATTATTGCATTTTGGAGTTATATGTGGTATAATAGTTTTATTATCGGAGGTGAGAAAATGCCGTTTCGATTTGTTCCTTTTGTGGTAACTCCGGCTGAGTTGGAGGAAATTCTTGCTCCGTTCACGTTGTTTGTCGGGAGTGTTCATGTACCCGCGGATTATCGATCCACACCTGCAAGCGAGTTTGCAGGGAACTACAATGCTGTTTACTCGCTTTTGTGCAGCGGTGAACGAGTTGATATCCGCAGCAGTTCTAAGCTTCTGACAGACTTTTTTGTCACGACGGACATAGATTCTGTTGTTTTCGGAAATCCTCATGAATACGACGGTGAGCAGTACAAGATGTACACCGGCACTTCAAGAGGTTATGCGCCATACCTCGCACCGTTTTCTTTTTCCGCAAGAGAAGAATATGATCGTATTATTGTGAGTACGAGAGAGTCGTATCTTATCGAAAAAGCTGCCATAATGGGCTTTCAGCTTGTTTTTTCAAAGGAAGCGGAGAAAGACGACTCCGCCGCTGATTTCAAGCTTTTCAAGGACAGACTTGCCAAGCACACAAAACCACTGAGGTTCACAATGAACGGCTTTGAAAAGAAGACAGTCATACGGGTAAGTGACGAAGCGAAAAAGGATCTGCGCGGATTTTACTGTGTAAAATGTATGAATATCGAAATTCTTTAGGTTACCTCTAAAAACCGCTTTGAAAAGAGAAAAAGGGGGCGAAGAAATGCCGGAAGAGCAGCGCGCATACATAGCAATAGACCTGAAATCATTCTACGCATCGGTAGAGTGCGCGGAGCTGGGACTTGACCCGCTTACCACAAATCTTGTTGTAGCCGACCTATCCCGCACAGAAAAGACTATCTGCCTTGCGGTTTCGCCGTCGCTGAAAGCATATAAGATCAGCGGCAGGGCGCGGCTTTTCGAGGTGGTGCAGCGTGTAAAGGAGGTAAACTCCGAGCGTCTGAAAAACGCTCCCGGAAAGCATTTTACCGGCAAGTCGAGCAATGCTCCCGCTCTTGCGGCAGACCCGTCCCTGGAACTTGACTACATTGTGGCAAGACCGAAAATGGCGCACTACATGAAAGTCAGCACCGACATTTATAAGATATACCTGAAATACATTGCAGCCGAGGATATCCATGTTTACTCGATAGATGAGGTCTTCATCGACGCTACGGCGTATCTGAAGACCTACAAGATGACAGCACACGAACTCGCGCGCAAAATGATAAGCGACGTGCTGAATCAGACCGGTATCACCGCTACTGCCGGTATCGGCACGAATATGTATCTTGCGAAAGTCGCTATGGATATAGTGGCAAAGCATATTCCCGCCGACAAGGACGGTGTGCGCATCGCCGAGCTTGATGAAATGTCGTACCGTCAGAGACTTTGGGAGCACACTCCGATAACCGATTTCTGGCGGGTGGGCAAAGGCTACGCGGGCAGGCTGGAAAGTATCGGGATACGCACAATGGGCGATGTTGCGCTGTGTTCTGTCGAGAATGAAGAAGCGCTGTACAGGCTCCTCGGTGTGAACGCGGAACTGCTGATAGATCACGCGTGGGGCTGGGAACCCTGCCGGATCTCCGATATTAAGGCTTACAAGCCCGAAAACAACAGCATCAGCGCAGGTCAGGTCTTACAGGAGCCGTATCCGTTTGACAAGGCAAGACTGATAGTGCGTGAAATGACAGACGGACTTGCGCTTGACCTTGTATCAAAACGGATCGTCACTGACCAGATCTGGCTCACTATCGTTTATGAAACACTTGCAAATATGCCCGGCAAATACTCCGGAGAGGTCAAAGCTGACCGATACGGACGTATTGCGCCGAAGCCGGTACATGGTTCTGCTAATCTTCCGAGATATACTTCGTCATCGAGAATCATGACAGAAGCGGCTGACGGAATATTCTGCCGAATTGTGAACAGGCAGCTGAAAGTACGGCATATCTATGTTGTTGCAAATCATGTCATACCCGAAGATATGGCAGATAAAGCGGACGAGAAACCGGAGCAGACCGGTCCCGTTCAGCTTGATTTTTTCTCGGAACCGGAACCCCAAAAGGAAAAAACAGTCACCGAGGAAGATATCAGACTGGAACGCGAGAAGAATATGCAGCTCGCTCTGCTTGACATAAAAAACAAGTACGGCAAAAACGCTGTTGTGAAAGCAATGGATTTGCAGGAGGGCGCTACCGCTATGGAGCGAAATGCGCAGATAGGCGGTCACAGGGCATAAGGAGGTGTTCGCTACGGACAGCAGATATGAACGGATAATCCGGTTGGAACACCATGTTTCTGCGACACATGAACCTATGCCGATGAGAGAGCGTGCTGCGCAGTTCTCACCGTTTGCCGCACTTACAGGGTATGACAGCTGTGTGACGGAAGCGGCGAGACTCACGGACAGGAGGGAACTGCTCGGTGAGGACGTGAGAGAGCGCCTTGACAGGTGTATAGCGGCACTTGCGGCGAATACCGGACTGCACCCGGAGATAACTGTGCGGTACTTTATCCCGGACGAACGAAAGGAAGGCGGAAGGTATGAAGTGATCGCCGGAAGCCTGAAACGCATTGACAGCACAGGACGGGTGCTGGTATTCACGGACGGCGCGGAGATCGGGATAGATGATATATATGAGATCGGCGGAGAATTTTTCGGAAATGAGTAAATAATTTTAAGTTTCCCCAAAAATTGAACGTAAAACTCGACTAAACGCCTTAAACACGCTATTTGTAAGCGCTGACAAATTGAAAATCCCATTTATTTTGAAAACCGCATGAATAAACGCTTTTAGAGCTGTCGCGGGAAATTTTGGGGAAACTTAAAAATAATCTCTTTACATAACGGTCAAAATGTGGTATAATAATTTGATAAATTATCAGACTGCACAAAGAAGGGTAGTAGAATGAACAGAATAATAAGCAAAAAGGAACTGAACCCGACGGTCACGCTTATGGTCATAGAAGCTCCGCTCATTGCAAAAAAAGCGGAACCGGGACAATTCATTATCATCCGTTCACACGAGGACGCAGAGAGAATACCGCTGACAGTTTCGGATTTCGACAGGGAAGCCGGGACCGTAACGATCATATTCCAGATAGTCGGTGCCGCAACAATGCGTCTCAACACGCTCAGAGAGGGAGAATTCGTTGAAAGCTTTGCGGGTCCTCTCGGTAAGGCAACACACACCGAGGGACTGAAAAAGGTCGCTGTCGTCGGCGGCGGAGTGGGCTGCGCTATCGCGTATCCCGTAGCCAAGAAGCTGTTTGAGCAGGGAGCGGAAGTCCATTCTATCGCGGGATTCCGCAGCAAGGATCTTGTTATCCTTGAGGACGAGTTCCGCGCGCACTCCGCAAAATTCTTCCCTATGAGCGACGACGGTTCGTGGGGAGAAAAGGGGCTTGTCACCGACGCGCTCAGAAAGCTTATTGAATCCGGAGAACAGTATGACGAAGTTATCACTATCGGTCCTCTGATAATGATGAAGTTCGTCTGTATGCTCACAAAGGAGTACGGCGTCAGGACTATAGCGAGCATGAATCCGATTATGATAGACGGCACGGGAATGTGCGGGTGCTGCCGTCTGACAGTCGGAGGAAAAACTCGTTTCGCCTGTGTTGAGGGACCTGAGTTTGACGGACATGAGATAGATTTTGACGAAGCTATGTCACGAAGCAGAATGTATGCGGATTTCGAGAAGCGCGAACGCGAGGAGACCTGCAATCTGCTGAAAGCTGCGGAAGGGGGCAATGCGTAATGGCTGCGAGAGAACCGAAAAAGCACGAAATGCCGACTCAGAAGCCGGAAGTACGCGCACACAACTTTAACGAGGTAGCCCTCGGTTATACCGCCGAAATAGCGGCATCCGAAGCTCAGCGATGTCTCGGCTGCAAAAACAAGCCGTGTATGCAGGGCTGCCCGGTGAACATAGATATACCGGAGTTCATTTCTCACATAAAGCAGAACGACATCGAGGGAGCGTATGATGTGATAACGAAAAGCTCGTCGCTTCCTGCGGTATGCGGGCGCGTATGTCCGCAGGAAAGCCAGTGCGAGCATGAGTGTACCCTTGCCGTAAAGCTGAATATGGAACCTGTGGGAATAGGCAGACTGGAACGCTTTGTCGCCGACACTCACCGTCTGAACAAGACCGGTGAAACGGTCAGACCGGAACCAAACGGTCACAGAGTAGCGGTTGTAGGCTCCGGTCCCTCCGGACTTACCTGCGCGGGTGACCTTGCCAAGAAAGGATATGCCGTAACGGTGTATGAGGCGCTTCATACCGCGGGCGGTGTTCTGGTTTATGGTATCCCGGAGTTTCGTCTGCCCAAAAGCATTGTTGCGGACGAGGTAAACACGCTGAAAGAACTGGGCGTGGAGATAGTGACCGATGTTGTGATAGGGCGCACTCTTACCATAGACGAACTGTTTGAGCAGGGATTTGAAGCTGTGTTCATAGGTTCCGGCGCGGGACTTCCGAACTTTATGAATATCCCCGGAGAATCGCTTAACGGCGTGTATTCCGCAAATGAGTTCCTTACACGTTCAAACCTTATGAAAGCCTACAGTGACAGCTCCCGCACACCTATTATGAAAGGCGGGAACGTCGCAGTCGTCGGCGGAGGAAACGTGGCAATGGACGCGGCAAGAACAGCGCTGCGTCTCGGAGCTGAAAAGGTGTACATCATATACCGCCGTTCTATGGAGGAAATGCCCGCGCGTAAAGAGGAAGTCGAACACGCGATGGAAGAGGGTATCGATTTCCGTATTCTCTGCAATCCTGCCGAGATACTCGGATACAGGAACCCCGACAATCCCCGTGACCCGAAGAACGGATTCGTCCGTGCGATACGCTGTGTCAGAATGGAACTCGGTGAGCCTGACGAGCGGGGCAGACGTTCGCCGCATGAGATACCGGGATCGGAATTCGAGCTTGATACAGATACCGTTATCATGGCTATAGGTACTTCTCCCAACCCGCTTATCAAATCAACCACAAAAGGACTTGAAGTCAACAGGCGCGGGGGGATCATAGTCAACGAGAACGGACTTACCACCCGTGAGAACGTTTATGCGGGCGGCGATGCCGTAACAGGCGCAGCTACGGTCATATCCGCAATGGGAGCCGGAAAGACTGCCGCAAAAGCTATCGACGAAGCACTCGGTTCAAAATGAACATTATGGCAGCGAGACTGTAAAACACAGCCGCGCTGCCTTTTTGTATGAAAAAAAGCTTGCATTTCCGGCAGAAATATGATATAATAAAACGAAATATGTTTTCTGAACGAGGTGAGATGGTGTCAGAGTTAAAAGATGCACTGTACGACAATACCGAAACCGGAACAGAAGCGGATAATGCAGCCGAAACCGAAAACGGAGATGAAACGGAATCGTCTTTCCGATCCTCCGCAGACAGTGAGGCAAGCGGACATGATATGCTCTCTGACGCATTTGAACCTGTCATCACGGATATTTCCGACGATGACGACGAACCTGCTCCGTCACCGGAGGAAATGATCCGTGACAGTATGAGTGCAGTCCGGCGTATGAAGCTGGAAATAGAAGCGGAAAACGCAAACCTGGATCAGCGGTTCGCGGGCAGAAACAATGTGCAGGGTGCGCAGGCTGTGCAAAGACGCCGTCCCACCTATGTTATCGGAGTCCTTTCATGTGCAGCTTCGCTGGTTTTCATGGGAGTTGCGCTTCTGATATCGGTCATGACTTCTCCCGTGGGTGCTTACGCGGCAATAAGACTTTCTCCGCTGATGCTTGTATTCCTGGGTGCCGAGATCATTTACGCCGTTATCAGAAAACACTCGCTCCGTATCAGAATAGATATAAGAAGCATAGTTATCATCGTCTGCCTCATGGTGATATCCGCGATTCTTTCAACGGTCTCGGTAGTTGCTTCTTCCGGAAATGGAGAGCGCCTTTACGCTGAACAGCGTATCCAGAATATGCTTGCAAGCGAACTGCATGACACTATTGCCAAGGACTACATACGCAGCGTTGATATCGAAACGCAGCTTTTCGGCGAATACGCGGATATGTATAACACTCCCGCCGATCTTACCGACGGAGACATTATAAACCTTACCATAAACTTCTCCGATGCACAGATGACTATACGCGAGTTTGCCAAGGACTGCAAAGATGTTATCGACGATATACACAAGCTTCCTTACAATTTCGGAACCATCAGCTTCGTGGCGGACGACAGGGTAAATCACTATGTTCTGAACGTGGACTGGCATTACCAGTCGGATTTCAGCGCGGATAAGCTTGCGGGGCTGGTTAATTATTTCGGCGACGGCATTTCGGATATGGATATTCCGGATTCCGTTGACGATGAATAGAACAAAAGAAAGTAAAATTCGGGACACAGTCCCGGGAGATATTTTGGAGGTCATAACTATGAAGCTTAGAAGGATTTGCGGAGTTCTGCTTGCGGCGTGCCTGTCGGCTGGCAGTTTTACGGCGTTTTCGGCAGTACCGGTCTCTGCGGCAGGTTCCCTGAAATATATGCTGTATTACACCGATGATTATACCGCGGTAAAAGCGGAACCTGTGAATGCCGGCGATAAGATATACTACACGATCGACGGCTCCGAGCCGGACACAAACTCGGCTGTGTATTCAAAGAAGCTGGGATTTCTTGAAGCGACAACATTAAAGCTTGCTGAATACGACGCTGCCGGCAATGTTGTGGGGAAGATTAAAACAGTCGAGATACAAAGGATCCTCCCAAAACCCAAGTTCCTTTCTACCGATAAGTTTGACGGTACCGTCGAGGTGCAGATCACAGATGCCAAAGAGGGTGCAAAGATACACTACACTATCGACGGCAGCGATCCCACAGAAAACTCTCCGGTTCTCGAAGGACACAATCTGCTGGTCAAGGGTGACAGTGTTATCAAGGCTATAGCTGTTATGGACGGCTGGAAAACAAGCGATATTGCAAAAACAGAGCCTCTCAGCATTGTTACCGAATCGTCTTATGAAGACTATCTTCTTAAATGTCTTGAACTTACAAACGCCGAGAGAGCAAAGAACGGACTGCCCGCTCTTAAAATGAATCAGAAACTCTGCGATGCTTCTCTCCTGCGCGCAAAGGAACTTTCCACAAACTATGACAACGGACATACCCGTCCCAACGGGAAACGCTGGGTGACCACGCTTGACGAATACGGATATGTTTACAGATACGCTTCCGAGAACTACGGAAAGCTTGACAGAACCGGCGTTAATCCGGAGATGATAATAGAGTTATGGATGAACTCGGAAAATCACCGTGCAGCTATTCTGAACGAGCTTGGTTCGGATATCGGTATGGGCTTCTATCAGGTTGACGGATACTGCTACTGGATCCAGATATTCGGTGAACTAATGTAAGAAAACAAAGCTTAGATCAATTCAAAGGAAGGTTTTGATAAAATGGCATTTGAAGCATTGTCCGGACTTATGCTTCCGGTAAGTCAGAACGACCGCACTTTTGTTATAGGCGATTATTTTGCGGTATTCGACGATGATACGGATATTCCCGAAGTGTATGAGTGGAAGTCCGTGATAGGATACGCCGAGACTTCAGATTCCTTTGAGGTGGATTTTGAGCGCGAAAAATACATGATACCCAAAAACGCGTTCATTGACAATATGCAGATCATACATTTCCGTACAATTGTTGAGGGTATGCTGTCTGGAGTCAAGGGAGTACAGATAAGGATCAGGGACAGGATAATCCCGCCGAAGTTCAATTACTCAAACGCCGATCTTTCAACAAGCGTATTTACCGCAACAGGTATCTATGCTGAAAAAGAGATCAATACCGGAAGTGTTTCGCACATCTACAGCAAGCTGAAATTCCCAATCTGGCTGATCGCGGCGCTTACGGCAGTCGGTTCATTCCTTGCTATGTGGGGGATAGGGCGCGATCTCGACAAGAACTACATATTCTATCTTGTGATCGCGTTTTTTATCGGTCTCGGCACAGGCATAGTCATTTATCTTATCATGTGTATCTTTGCCAGATACAGATATTCCGGATTCCTCAAGCGCGACGTATCAACCGTTGAGAACATAGTTTTCATAGTTGCGCCGGACGGTTTCGGTGCTATCGAGCAGTGCATCTACTGCGGAAAAGAGCTGATACCGTGGTCTTTCGCCAAGTATTACTACGAAACCAAACATTCGATATCCATAGTATGCCGGGACAAATCGGTGTGCTGTATTCCTAAACATCTTTTCCAGAAGAACGAACAGAATGACCTTGCGGAATACATAGCTGCGCGTGTTGCTCAGGACTGACCGCGAAAGGAACGGAAAGTATGAAAACCAATGTTTCAATTGAATCACTGAAAGGCTCTGCAGGTGAATTCATTCTTGCCAGCGTCACTTCAAGCGACAGCATCATCGGCATCTGTGACACCTCGGTAAAGAGCGGAGTCTGCCGCAAAACGATGTACGCGGGTTCGGAGAGCCTGGTAAACATACAGTACCGTGAGAATAACCTTGAATCCAATCGTGTTATCTGGCAGACTTCTTCTATAGATAAAGCCCGCGGAATACTGGGAACAAAACTTGTCAAATCCTGCGAGAACTATTTCAGCGGTGCGGCTCCGCTCACAAAAGCGATACTTCCGGTGCTGGAGCTGCTATCCGACGGACTTTATGTTATTCATGTCGGAAAGGTCTATCCAACGGACGGGGCAGGGAACTTTTTCTGGGATTCCTATACTGTAAAGCATGAGATAATGGGTTCGGCTCCTTACAATCCTTTGATCGGTGCAGGGAAGTGTTTTTCGCCTCCTTTTTTGGTACCTACGCAGTCTTTTTCAGGCTATACGGAGGTCGCTGTCGGAGCGGCTGCCGAAAAACTTGTTTCCGGCAAGAAGCTCGGAGGGATAGCTCTGCATCTTACGGGAATGTTTTCGGCACTGCTCGAAGGACATATCAACGCTGCCGCCTGCATTGCAAACAACTATGATTTCAACTGCATTATAATAGAGCCTCTGAACAAGGTCATATACGGTGAACCGGGCGGTGTTGATGAGAACAAGATAGTTGCGCTGTCTTGTCCTTTCGTAAAGATCTCCTTTTCAGACATCTCACGCAAGATGCTGGAAAACTTCTTTATAAACAGAAGTGTTACCATTCCGAGAGACTATGATGAGATCAAGTGGAAAGCGGATAAGATGCTGAGCAACGGCGTTCTCTCAAGGAAAGTATCTTCTATGATCGACAGAAATGTTGAGGGATATCCAGACGCTGAAATGATGGCATCAGCTTTTGCGATCAACGATCTCAGCGATAACGATCTGAACACGCTGCTGAGCGGTTCCACTACCGATGATGAGGGCAATGTTGTTATCTCGCAGAATTATTACGAGAGCATCACTTACGCTGTAAACTATCTTCAGCTGAAAGACAAACGGCGCTTTATCGAATTTGCGGGCGCTATACTGAAAAACCCGGATCTTTCCGCGGCTTACGGATATGTTGCCAACAGACTTAAATACATTATGGACGCGAAAGTAAACGAGATATTCAAGTTTATCTCCGAATCGGAGGATCAGAACTATAACAGTCTGAAAAGCATAGCGGAAAAGTATTCACAGTTGTACAGTGATTATACAGAGGGAACTGTCAAACGTTTCCTGAACACAAACGTGATCGCAGGTCAGCCGCAGACTTCTCAGCAGTCGTCACTTGCCGGTCTCGGCGGACTCACCGGCGGTCGTTCGGCTGCCGACGCGCTGATAGATTTTGCCGCGGAAAGACGCGGAGCGCAGGTTCAGTCGAGAGGCGGAGACCCGTCGCTGTCATCGCTTGAACTATCGAAACAAGTTAACAAATAAAAAACGAACTGCCCGGAAATCGCTTCCGGACAGTTCGTTTATTTTGTCAGCTTACTCAATCCGTGAACAACATTTACAACATCATCATATATTGCAAGATCTGCGTTGCTGTCATACGGAGTTGAACTCTTGTTGATAAGAACGAGGTTTTTTCCGCGGAAATATCTGACGTAAGATGCCGCGGGATAAACGATCAGCGATGTGCCAATGATTATAAGAGTCTCAGCCTCTGATATGCGTTCTATAGCTTTCAGTGTCGATGTTTCATCAAGCGGCTCCTCATACAGCACTACATCGGGCTTTACGATACCGCCGCATTTGCATCTCGGTACACCGGTGCAGTTTTTCACAAATTCCATATCGTAAAAAGCTCTGCAATTCATACAGTAATTACGGTGAACGCTTCCGTGCAGCTCGATCACTTCGGAGCTTCCGGCAGCCTGATGAAGCCCGTCTATGTTTTGTGTTACGACGCTTACCTTTTTTCCTTGCTTTTCAAGTTCCGCAAAATAAATGTGAGCATCGTTCGGTTTTGCGTCCGGGTACAGCATCTTATCTCTGTAGAACTCATAGAAAAGTTCTGTCTCACGGACAAAAACGCTGTGGGAGATTATCTGCTCAGGCGTGTAAGTACTGTTGGTTTTTTCGTTATAGATACCGTTAGCTGATCTGAAATCCGGTATTCCTGACGGAACGCTTATCCCGGCACCGGTGAATACGCATATACGTTCGGTGCTTTGAATCATTTCCAAAAGCTGTGAGATTTTTTCGTTATCGTTCATTGTTTACCTCCGTCGGCGGGGAAGTGGAACTTCCTTTTTCAAACAAAATGGACTGCATTTCTGGTGCAGTCCACTGTTTTTATTCAATTTTAGTTTAGAGTACAGATTAATTTTCCATTGGAGTAATTACCTTTCATTTTTATTTGAAATGCGCGGTAATCTTCATTTTAACCACATCCGCTCCAATTAATATTAATTTATATCAAGCCATTCGGCGTTAAGTCAACTGCAACAGTTGTAAGTCTATACAGTTGAAAGAAGGGGATTCCGATACCCTTTGGACACCGAAGAAAGATCATCAGCATAAGTGCTTCTCTGTGACTCACATTTCGCAATTAACATTCTTATGACCGTCTCATAACCGGCTGCGAAAGAAACGTCTTCGTTTAACCTACGATCAACGGCAAGTCCTGTCCGGATACCGAAATATTAAATTGTGTGATCTCTGCGTCCATGGGACTCGCATCCTTTCCGGTTAAATTTACATTGAACATATACGGTCGTCAATGCATTTCAGTGATGCTCAAAGCTTACTGTATAGAACTAATTGCAGGCAAGTACGGATCAAGCTTTCGACTGAGAACCCTGGGAAAGATAACCACCGTCTTTTGACGATCCTGTTAGCTTTACTGCTTTTTTATTGCTTTATCTTTCCTTGAATATAATATAACACATTTTGGAAGAAAAGTCAATACCTTTTTCTTAGTCATTTTGTATAATATTTTCAACCACAATATGTTGATATTATCAGAAATGTGAATTTGCACCGTAATTTTCCATAAATTTATATTGACAAATGAGGCGGATTATAGTATAATATTACTGTTGAATACAGAAATCAAAGGGAGGTGCTTCCGATGGCACAGAAGAACAACGTCAACGAGGAGGCAGAAGATCTTTTCGGATTTGAAACCGGAGACGATACTCCCGAGGACGAAGATGAAGTCGCAATCATCGAACTGGAGGGCGAGCGTTATGAGGTCATTGATAATGTGACGCTTGACGGAAGAAACTTCGTTGCATTGCTGCCGTTTGAGGAGAACGAAGAGTTTGCCGAGGAAGCCGAGTTTACGCTTCTTGAGATCACAGATGATCCGGATAATGCGGATAACTGTATTTTGAAAACGGTAGATGATGAAGAACTTTACCAGCGTATAGGAGATGCTTTTCTGGAGCATTTCGGCGCGGACGAAGATTGACAGGTAATTTTACTGCTGCGTTCGGGTTAGCATGGACAATATGATCCAACACATTTTAAAAGGGATTTCTCCACGACAGGGGATTGCAGACCTCCCGTACTGCGGAAGAAGGGAGCGTGAAACTGTCGGGCGATCTTACCCACCCTGCTTAACGCGGGTTTTATATTCCATGTGCGGCGCGGCGGTTAAATAAAGGGCTTTCGGTGACGAGAGCCCTTTATTTTTATATTTATCAAATCCCAAGATATCTCAAAAGCCCATCGCAACCGGCTTTAATATCATCATAAGTTTCATCGAAATTCCCGGTGAACCAAGGATCGGCAATGCTTTTGCTGCTGCCGGAAAACTCCGGGAGTTTATAAACTTTGTGCATCTCATCGCCGCCAACGATTCGCACAATATTACGGATATTTGCATCGTCCATTCCGATAATCAGATCGTATCTGTCATAATCGGAGCGTTTCAGCTGCTCGGCATATTTGTTTTTCGGAACTATACCGAATTGCGCCAGCTTTCTCATAGTACCGTGATGCGGAGGATTACCGATCTCTTCGGTGCTTGTTGCGCGCGATTCTATCAGATACATATCATCAAGCCCGCGTTCTTTCAGCATATCCTTGAACAGGAACTCTGCCATCGGTGAGCGGCAGATGTTACCGTGGCATACAAAACAGATTCTTTTTATCATTTCTGTACCTCAATTTTCTAATACGCCTAATTTCGTAAAATAAAAAGTTTGACCGTAAAGAATAATGCTTACAGCTTAATGCATAGAATGGAACTTATACCGAAATAACCTTTCGTGCATCGGATCCGGTCAGATCGGAAATCTCTCCCGCGTCTTTTCTCTATCAGGGTAAAAAGTCCCCCGCGTAGGGGGACCGGCAGCAGTTACAAAAATACAACCAAAGCCATTCGTTAAGTGTACACTATAGGTCTTTACGATAGCTCCTCCGTGAACGCTGCCGAGGGGACGACGAATGAAAGCCCGCTAAGGTGTATCTGTTCTATATGACGAGAAGGTGCAGCGCCCTGAATCGAGTACGTGAACAAAATGAACAATTTGAAGAATCCCCGGAACTCAGCAGAGTAGCCCGGGGTTTTTGCTACCCACGTTCGGTAATACGTGGGTTCATTGTACAGAGTGTCTAGCCCTCGCGCCTTTGCTGATGCGGGTTTGCGGCAGTTGTTAGAGATAATGTTTAATAGTCTAACAATAATGAGTATTTATATGAAAAAGCCCCGCGAACGGGGCTTTTATTAACTTATCTTTCTTGGCTCTTCCGGAATAGGGTATGGACGGTCTTCTTTAAAGTAGAAGTCTATCCATTCACCAATAGAATTAGTAACATCTCTTGTGATCTCGGTATCTTCTTTGAGCTGAGCGATATCTTCTTTCATATCTGATACTTCGTTTTTTAACTGCTCAATGTCAGCTTTCATCTGCGCGATGTCTTTTTTTATTGGTTCGGTTTCTCCTTGAATAATCGCCTTTATCGCCTGTAAGTCCTGCTGATCTAACATATTATGTACCGTCCTTTCTTTGAGGTATCATCATTATATCATAAACTTGTGTGTATGTCAAGCGATATATACACACCTTTTTTATCTCCGAATTATGGCTGATCTTTCAATCAGCCATAACCGGAGATGATTTGATAAAGATTAATGATTAAATTTGTCTTTAATTCTTAGTATTAATCCTTTTATTGTTGCACCTAGCAGTACAAATAAAAGTATTGGTATTAAATATTCAATCATTTTTATCACATCCTTTTACAATTATTTTCTTTATATCAGATAATCTTGCAATATAATCTAAAGATACTTGATAGTAATTTGCATAAATTTTGGCAATATCAAGTGGTAGCGATCTTTCATCTGTTTCGTATCTGATATATGAATTTTTTGAAATATGACCTATTTCTGCACATTCTGCTTGCGTTAGGTCATTATCCTCTCTCAAATCTCTTAATCTTGTTTCAAATAATCTTGTCAACATTCAAATCACCTCAAAAAAATTATATCAAAATGCTCCATATGGGGTTGACAAAATACCCCATATGGAGTATAATTGTTTTTGGATAGTTGTTTCTATCTAAAAATTATAGGAGGATACCAATATGAAAGTTACGTTGGTAGGATTCAAGTCCCTCGACTTTACCAGCAATGAGGGCAATCAGGTAAAAGGTGTTAAGTTATTTTATGCGTATCCTGATGCAGATGTAAGCGGTAACGCAACCGATGATGTGTTTCTTGCTCAGAATGTGTTTGACAGCTTCGGCGTGAGCATGGAGCAGCTGAACGATTCAGTTGATTGCATAATAGAATTAGAGTTCGGCAAGCGCGGCAAAGTCGTTGGTCTAAAGGTGGCTTAATGGGTGGTAATACGATTATTCAATGCGATTGTCCGGATTATACGGAGTATCTGCAATCTATTCTGGATAATCAAGAAGCTGAGATAGAACAGCTTGAACACCATACTGAAATACTCATGGAAGAGATCAACGGATTAAGTCTGATCGTAAACTATCAATTTGCAACAATAGGAATAGTGGTTATCTTTTCGGTGGTATTGGCTGCCTGGAAGATACTCAGTAAATGGTTCTTCGGCGGTGTCTGACCGTCTGAACATAAATTATAAAGGGGGTTTTAAAATGTTTGAGAAGATCAAGGAAGCTGCTAAGAATGTAAAATTCAAAGCTAAGTACGCTATAGCTCCTGCTGCTGCCGGTGTTTCCGGTGTCGCTATGGCTGTAGCTGCTGGCGCAGAAGGTGAAACCGGTGCTGGTACAACGTTCTCCGTTCCGCTTATCAGTGAAAGTATTACAACTGGAATGATGTCCGGGATCATGGCTCAGATCACAAGTCTTCTTCCGGTAATACTGCCGGTGCTGGTTGGTGTTCTTGCTTTCCGCAAGGGACTCTCATTCTTCATCGGAATGATTCGCGGTCTCTGATCTGTAAGATGTCTGCACAAAAATAAGTGGGCGAAGCGAACCGCCCATTTATTTTACAATATAAAAGGTGTGTATATGAAAAAAAGATATAATATAATGCTCAATCCTGCGATAGTTGCGAAGATAGATTATCATGCAGATAAACTTGATATCTCAAGGTCTGATCTTATAAACAGAATATTGTTCGATGAGCTTTCAAATTATGGAGATGTTCCTGATCTGTCGGATCCGGAGCTTGACGGACAGGTTGATTTCTCGGAGGTTTACAATGAAGAAAATAATCTCGATACTGCTTGTATTGACAGTGCTTGTTAATGTTATAGGGTTCGGTTTCTTTAATGTTCATTCAGAAGCTGTTTTTGTCGAAGTTGCAAGCGGTGTAGTTTTATCCTTAGTTGCCGGTGCAATTCTCGGAGGTCTTTCCGGTCTTGCTGCAGATGCAATTGAATCCAATCAATACAAGTTCTTCCAGGAGCATGAGAACTTGATTGAAAAAATAAACAATCACGCTATTGAAAACGGAGATTTGATACAGGTTAACGAACGTAGGAACTCTGACGGCAGTTACACATACTGGATCGAACCGGTATCAGGTCTTAGTGATGATGAGCAGGAGTTTGTACAGGATATATGTGATAGTGTTAATAACGGTTCCGGTCTTGATAGTCTGGTTACATCTTATCTTGCTTACAACTCCGGAGAAGATTTGGATCATGGAGCAAAGGCTTCCGCAAGCTCATATGCTGCTTTCAAAAGTGATGTAACAAACGCTTTCTGTGATTATGTAAATAAGAAAGCCCTGGGAGACGCTTTCACATCGGAGATGATTTCAGATTATCAGCTTGATTGGAAGACCGGCGGAGTACCAACAATAAAGCTACCGTCTGTAGCACAATACATGGAATCAACGTACAGCGGTTATACTATTTCTACTCCAATAGTTCTTGAACGAGACGACGGGTATTTTATGAATGATAATTTAGGTAGTCAGTTTGGATGTACATTAAATTGGTTTTCGGGTAATGATAAAGACGGTTATAAATATGAGTGGAAATTTGATACTTCTAAAGGCGCTTATGGATATGGTGCTTATATAATTTACAATAATAAGCTCTATTTCTGCGGTCGAGGCGCCGTTTATGATTATTATACTTCTTCTCAATTTTATAGTGATGATACATTTACTAAATCAATAGTTGATAGGGGTTATTTTGTATCAGCTGACGGCGAGAACCTGAAAGATGTGTATAATGGTAGTATTGCCGGGCTTCGTGCCGGTCTTTATTTCGTAAAAGATAAGAATAATCCTCTTAATCCGTCGATTACTATTAACGGTTCTGATCTTGAAACTGATGTCGGCGGCGGTGTGGTAGGTATACCGCTTACAGATGACGAACAAACAGTAGCAGCTGCAATGTCGTTACCGATCTTGTCAGCCGATCCGGTTCTTACGATCGGATCGGACGGCAAAATAACAGCTGTTGACGGAATAGATACATCTACATTGGAGGGAATAGTTGATAATATCGCTGAAAACGGCGATGAAATAAGCTTTGCAAACAACAAGGAAGC
>JAGAWN010000026.1 GCA_017941355.1 Ruminiclostridium sp.
GAGAAAAACCTTTTCCATGGAAAAGGTTTTTCTCCCCCTGTCGCTCACCATAGCAAGCGACTTCTGCGCGCGGAGCCACACCTTAAAGCCGTCCGTCGAAAGCGCCGCCGGAGCCGCCGAAGCCGGAGCCTGCCGCGGAGTATCCGCTGGTCTTTTTCCTGTCGGAGTTTACATTCTGAAGTTCTGTACGCAGTTCCTTGACACGGGCATCAACTCGTGCCGCGGCTGCTTTTTCTTTGTCTGCTATCGTGATATATACCGAATGCAGGCGGACTGCGGCTTTATGTATTGCCCGCAGCTCTGCCGACATACCGAGCGGAACGTTAGCGCCGCGTATCATGCGGTGTACAAGATCACTTTCCTGCGCGGTGCATCTGCTGCAGGCTTCATCAATGTCTCTGCGCACCTTGCCGATAGCGTCTATTATCCTTGCCCGTTTAGTGATGATATCCTCAAGAGTCTCGTCGATATCGGTATTAAGGATCTCCGACGTTGCCGAACTGTACATTTCCGTAAGCTGCGCCATATCGGACATATCCGCGATTATTCTCGTTTTGATCTCATCGGTCATAGGATCACCTTTTTATACCTTGGGCATTGCTGCCACCTGAGCGAACGCATCTCTGAGATCCGCGAACATAGGCAGCAGCTCCTTTATGATCGGAATATCCTTCTTCATGTTTGCCTGGATAAGCTGACGGTTGAAGTAATCGTACAGCGCATCGAGATCCTTCGACATCGGTATGGACATATCCAGCACCGAGCGAAGTGCGTTTACTATATCCTGGGTCTTTTGCAGCGATTTGTTTGCGCCGGCATAGTTTTTACCTTCGATAGCGATTATCGCAAGGTTCATCTGCTTTTCCGCCTCATCGTAAAGCTTGACCACTATCTCCATGGGAGTAAGGGTCTGAAGAGACTGCTTCTTGTATTCGGAATATGCGTTTGCCGCCATAAACAATACCTTCCTTTTGTGTATATTGCAGCCGCCCGGTATCAGCCGCGCGGCTGCTTATTTAAGAACCGATTACTGCATAAAGTAGGACGAGAACGACGATTGCTGGCTGTTGAGATCTCCGAGCATAGCCTCCATAGCGGAGTACTTCTTCCAGAGTCGGTTCTGTTCGTTCTCATAGCGGGTGTTGAGGGAGGTGATACGGGTCTTTGTTCTCTTGATAGCGTTGTAGATCTCGTTGTCGGTAGCGGAAGAACCTGTTGCAAGACCCGCCTTTCTGATAAGCGAGCCCTTATCCTTACCGGTGGAACCGATACCGGAATCGAGCGCGGCGGAGAACTTCTTCATGATACCGTTTTCGCTGTCGGAGAACAGCTTCTGGATATCGTCAAAATTGTTCTGTATCGCCTTTTCGAGATCGTCCTCGCTGAGTACGAGCTTACCGTGCTGATTGTAGTCGGTAGCTGTCTTTATGCCCAGCGACGAGAGGGAGAACGTGTTGCCGTCGTAACCCTCGACAGAGCCCATGAGCGCTGTACGCAGCCCGGTCATTACTGTCGAAGTGATACTGTCGTGGTACAGCAGACCCTTCTTGGACTTTTCTTCCCACTTTTCCTCCTGCTTCTCGGAGAGATCGAGGTCTTCCTTATCCGAATCGGTCAGGAAGTAGTAGTCTTTCTCCGGCTTCTCGTCAAGGTACTTGTAAACATCTTCGATAAGCTTGTTGTAGTCGTTGACAAAGTCCTTGATAAGATCCTTGATAGCGGAGGTGTCCTTGCCTATGCTTACGGTGAATTCCTCACCTGTCTTTGCGTTGCTGTTTACAGTGAACGTGGAGCCGTCAACTTCGATGCTGTTGGTATCGCTCTGGTAGGTCTTGCCGTTGATCTCGACCTCCAGGTTCTCACCTGCGGTGAAGTCACCGCCTGCAACGCCGAGGGACGAGAGCAGGGTACCGCCGTTTGTGTCCTCAACGTCGATAGCCGCGCTTACGCCGTACTTGCTCGATGTG
Source organism: Ruminiclostridium sp. (assembly GCA_017941355.1). GTDB lineage: Bacteria > Bacillota > Clostridia > Oscillospirales > Ruminococcaceae > Ruminiclostridium_E. The sequence goes on from JAGAWN010000026.1 coordinate 1,968, forward strand.
ATAGTAAACGCGTTGTCGAGGGAGGAGTAAGTCATCTTCACACCAGCGGAAGAAGCGTTCACTTTCTTCATCATATCGTTCACGGTGGTAGAGCCGTCAAATGTGAAGCTCACACCGTTTATCTTGAAGTTGTAGTTGCCGTTCTCGTCAGCAGCCGCGCCGATATCCTCCAGCTTTGTGGAGTTGGTGATCTGCGAGATCGAGGTGGTAGCGTCCGCACCCGCGTTGCCGAGAGTTTCCGCATTGTTGGCGCTGTTCTTGCCGACTGTGATAGCCGCGTTGACGTAGTTCTTTACCGGATCGTCGCCCTCGTTTGCACCGGGGGTCTCGGTGTATGCCCTTACTACCGCCTTGTTGGTATCCTTGTCATAGTTCACTTCAAACTTCGTGCCGTCTTCAAGTTCGAGACTGCCGATACTGTTTTTCAGCGCGGATTCGTTGAAGTGGTCAATGATGTTCTCCTTAGAGAGATCATAGTTTGCGCTGCTTTCGTTATAAACGGACTTCTTGTACTGCGAGAACAGGTTGCTTTCGGAGGCTTTCCATGTATCCTTGTTGAGATGCCAGCTGTCGGACTCGATCTGATCGGTCTTCCACGTTGTGAAGTCTTTCATCGGGTCGTCAACCTGCGCGTCCGAAAGCTCGGAACTTGCGTTCGCTGAAGCCCAGTTGTACAGACCTACCGAGGTCTCGCCCTCTTCAAGTCCGTCCTTGTAAGCGTTGTAAGCCGCAATGGTATCATCGCTCAGATGAGATGCAGCGTAAACATCTTTGTATGTGTCATACCCTGTGGTGTAGTAATCGTCATCGTAGTCGATCTCGCCGTTGCCGGTACCCTCGTACTTATGGTCGAGCTTTGTGAGCTTGTCGGAAAGCTCGGTGCTGAGAGAACCTGCGGACTGCTGCTCACTGAGATACGCATAAGCGCTCTTCATTGCAGGCTCGGCTTCTTCGATCGCTTTCTTGTACTCCTCGTTGTCCTGCGCCCACTCATAAATACCCTTTGCAGTCTCACCCGGGTGGCTTGCCTCATAGTCAAGCTTGTAAGCGTCGTATGAGTCTAACGCTTCGTTCGAAAGCGTGCTTCTTGCGAAGCTGTCCTTGTACTCGGTGTATTTAGCGTTGAGGTCTTCGTCCGCTTCCGCCCACTTGCTCATGCGGCTGTCTTTGTCTGCTGCGAGAGCGCTGTTGTAGAGCGCATTGATGTCATCATCGGAAGCTGTTTCTTTCCACGACTTGAACGCGTCGTAACGCACGGATTCCTTATAGTCGTCAGCTACCTGCTTATACAGCACAGCAGCGTCATGAATCTCCGCCTCGATAGCGTAAGCTTTCTGCTGAACATCTTCATCGGAAGCGTCGTCGCCCAGCTCCGTTCTTGCAAGCTCCTTGGAATAATCGCTTATATCACGGGAATGATCAACTTCGCCGGTAGAGGTGTTTATCATTCCGGAGCCGATAGCCCTGTCAAAGTGCGAGGACTCTATCGTCTGGAAAGACGTGCTTACAGTCTTATCTCCCACCTGGAAAGATATGGTGTTGGTACCGTTCTTGACGTTGGACAGGTCAAGAGTGGTGGTGTCTTTCATCTGACCCACGCCGGACATGGTGATACCCTTGCCTGCGCGGGAGGTGATCTGACCGGAATCGTCCATATAGACCATACCGCGGTTGCCGGAATCGCCCACGGAGTCGTTGCTCTCGCCGAACTCTTCTTCGAGAGCGTCATTGATAGCGTTGACAGTCGCGGTCGCGTCCGAGCCTGCCGTGAACCTGATAGTCTTTTCGGTATCTCCGACAGTCACGGTCATGCCGTATTCCTTGCCGGATTCGAGGGAGCCCACATCTACCTTTGCGTTGCCGCTTATGGACTTACCGGTAAGCTTCGCCTGCTTGGCGGTCTTGTTGACTGTCACCTTGTAATCTCCGGGGTTGGAGTTCACGTTGGTGGTAACGGAAATGCCGGAAGCAAGGGTCTCAAGGTTGCCGGAATCATACACCTTTGTGGCGTACTTGTTCCACATTGAGCTTCCCGAAAGATAGGAGTCCTTGTTGAGAATATCGAAGTACTTGTTCTTGACATTCTGCATCTTGGAGATAATGTCCCGGTAGGCTTCCTGGGTAGCCTCATATTTGAGGACATTACGTTCCTGCTTTGTGGCTTTCAGCTTGGTATTTGCAGTAAGAGCGTTGATAATGGACTCGGTATCGAGACCGGAGTTCATACCGCTCATTCTGATCATATCATTTGCCATATTGGATCAAATCCTTTCTGTAGTCTGGCTGCCCGTTCCGTCGGACAGCGGTCATGGGTCACTGCTTCTTCATGGTGAGCAGTGCGTCGATAGCGTCCTTCGGCACTGCCTGAGACGAATCGAGATTGGTCTCCTGCGCGTGGCGCAGTTCATTGCGGATTATCTTGATATCCTTAGGTGCGGAAATACCGAGCTTTACGCGGTCTTTTGCCACTTCGAGGACGGTTATCTCAATGTTATCGGCAATGATGACGCTCTCCTCGGTCTTTCGTGTAACAACGAGCAATTACTTCACCTCCCGCGCTTCATAAACGGGCATTCTGAAAGGATAATCCAGCGGAAGAATGACCTGGATAGCCTTGCGTTCCGCCTTGTTGATAACGATAGGGGACTTCATATTGACTGTGGTGTGCTTGTAATCGGCAGGGACCTTCGCGATAACGAGGGCGGTAGCGTCATCGTCCGCTTTCAGTCCGAGCAGGGATCTCTCGCTGTCCGCAAGGACTACGGTAAATCCGCCGTCGATAAGCATGGGGTTGAAAACGATAAAGCAGAGCGTGGGATCATCAACAGACTGGAGCCACATGGGATAAACACCCTCGCCGAGCGGCGACAGAAGCGCGAACTTCTTGTTGTCCTCAAAGGCGTAAAGCCCGTTGGGGAAGTCGTAGATCTCGTTCTCGTTGACTTCGATGGTGCCAAAATCCCTTGTTTCAATATTTATCATATTCGTTTTCCTTTCATTCGTGCGGGGCTTTTCCCCCGTCATCGGTAAAGTATCAGCCGTGTACGTCTATCTTCGGAACATAGTTGGGGTCTGACTGGGGAGGAACATAGATCGGGTCACCGAGGTATTCGATCTCAACTCTCGGCATCTGGGTAACATTGAATTCCACCTTGCCGGGTATGAATTCCAGCGGTACTACGCCTGCGTTATCCCAGTCGATGTTGACCTCGCCCGCGTCGTAGTTGATGTTGAGCACACCGTCCTCGAATGTGACGTCTGCTCCCTCTTTCGGCAGGAAATCCATAATGGTCTGGATAGTCTGACCGGCCTTGTTGTTCTGGGCGGCTATCTCTGCCGGGGACACCCCGCGGACAAGCTGATCGCCCTCATTGACGATCTTTGCTGTCGCCTCGAAAGCTACCGAGATTCCGTCCTGGGCGTTCTTCTTAGCGAGATCGGTATTGTTGTAATGACCGTAGCCGAGGCTTGAACGTGCGGCGTAGGTATCAATATTGATCTTCGGCGGTTCGGAGTGTATCTTCAGCTCACCCTTTTCCGTCTGGATATTCATTTTGAACTGCTTATCGGGGTCGTAGGTCTTGGGGTTGCTGAACTCGCCCTTTCTGATGTTCATCTCAACCTTTATAGGTATAGAGGTGATACTTAAAAGATTGCTGTCAACCATTGCAAATCAGCTCCTTTCTTGCATATTCTCATTAGTTGATATAATTGAAAATAGTCTGTGACAGAACTGACGAACCCATCTGAAGCGAAGCATTATATACGGATTCAAGCACTTTCCAGCGTGTTATCTCGCTGGGAAGATCGGTGCTTTCGATGTCGTTCTGCTTGCTCTTGAGGTTTATCAGCACGTCCTCAAGTCTGTCCTGACTGAACTCTATGAACTTGGAATTTGTACCGAGATCGGCGATAGCGATAGAAAGGTTGCTCTGGGAAGCATACAGGAGGTCGGCGTATCTTGCCACCATGTCCTGGTCGCCCTCTCTGAGCAGCTTTGCCGAGTCGAGTATAAGCTGCATTATATTGTTTGCGTAGCCGTCAACCTCGGTGAAGTCGAACTGCGCACTGTTCGGGTCTGCATTGTCAATAACTATCATGTAGTCCTTGTTCGGGCTTACGATAGTACCTGTCTCGGTAAGGTAGGGGACTTCCGGAACTCCGAAAACGCCGGATACCGCAATTCCCTTATTGGTAGCGGAAGCCGTATCTTCCTTGGTATCTCCTATGCTCATAACCACGCGCTTGCCGTTGATGTTCACAGCGAATGTGGTTCCGTCCTCCGCGGAGGAAGCGGCAGCCTGGAGAGCGTCCATATCTATCGCGTCCTGGGAATCCTCGTCAGCGGGATCTCTCTGGGTTATCGGAACGTCTGCGAAGTTGTAGCCGTTGCTTACCTCCGCGTAGCTCTTTCCGGTCTTGTTCTGGATCTTACCGTCCGCCTGAACAAAGAATTTGTCCTGACCGAACTGCTCGTTGAGGGACTGTGTGAGGTTGCGCATACAGTCGGTAACGGTATCTCCGCCCTGGAAATCAACGTACTTCGTCTTGCCGTTCATGTTGACAACAAGGGAGTAATAGTTGTCCGCGCCGCCGTTCTGTACGATGGAGTTGAAGTCTATTGCTCCGGTTTCATCGCTGATAGGCGCGTTCTTGTAAACCTGGATATCGTTATAGTCGATAAAATCCAGCTTTCCTGTTTCCGGGTCGATCTCGGCGGTCTCCTGGAAAGCGTTTTTAAGAGCCTCGTTGATATTCTTTACCGATTCCTCCGGATTAGCTCCTCCGGAGAAGCGGATAAGTCTCGATCTTCCGCCCATGGAAATCGACATATTGTAGTCGTAGTCCTTTACCAGCGACATAAGATCCACCGAAGCGGTCTTGCTTGTCATGCCGCAGCCGGTACATTCCGCGCCGTTGAAAGTTATCGGAAACGCCGACTGATCGTCGATACGGTCACTGTTGCTGTTGGTCACCATACCGATACCGATATCGACATAGGAAGTGCCGCTGTAGGGGAAAGCTTCATGATCGTTGGTGGAGTTTACCGCGACTCCGTTGTAGGTAACATACTTGCTGTTGCCGGAGCCTTCGATCTTGAACGCGGGGGTTTCGTTGTTGAGTCCGCCGAACACCTTTCTGTCGGCAATGTCGATATTGAGGGACTGCACCATTTCCTCGGCGTAGTTATCCAGCGACATGGCGATGATGTTCAGGTCGTCCTGATTGCGGGTGCCGTGCGCGCCCTCAACCATTTTCTCATACGAAAGCTGCAGTATCTCCGACAGCTTCATAAGCGACGACTCGGCGTTGGTATAGATAGAATCCGCGGTTTTCAGGTTGTCCTGATAGGATTCGACTTCCGACATGGATTTTCTCACTCTGAGCGCTCTCGCGGCATCTATCGGGTTCTCGCTTGCGCGGTCGAAATTACGCCCGGAGTAGATCTTCTTTTCGGAACTGTATTTATCTGTATAGTTTGTCTCATATCTGCTGAGATAGTTTCTTCGGATAGTATCTCCGGCTATTCTCATTGGGATTCCTCCTTAATGTACGCGGGCGGGAGAGTCATTACAGACCTACTCTTCCCGTATTGTTTATAAGCCGGTCGAGTGCGTCGTCGAGCGCGGTCATAAGTCTTGCGCTTGCATTATACCAGTTCTGGTATGTAAGCATATTGATACCTTCCTCCGTCTCCGAAACGCCGGATACCGAATCTCTCGCGTCAAGGAGGGCGTCCGAAGTCGCGTAGGCAGCTTCATATCTGCTCTGGTGGTAATCTATGTTCTGACCTATACGGTTGCTGATGAACAGCAGGTAGTCATATATCGTACCCTCATAGTCACCGCGGTTTCCGAACTCAAGAGACTTGTTGTTCAGATTTTCAAGGATCTGGTTGATGTGGTTGCCGTCCAGTGAAAGCTCCCACTCACCGGAAACCGCGTTGCGCTCCTCACCTATCATGGTAGCATTGTTCATCCACGAATCTGCGATACGGATATTGGCTATGGACATATCTATGTCCTCATAATCCGCTTCATGCTCATTGAACTCGCGGGTGCAGAACAGAAGTCTCGTTTCATCAATGACGAAGCCCTCGGAATCCACAGCGCCGTTGAAGAAGTTCATGTAATTGCCGAAAGTATGCGCAAACGCGCTCATTGCGGACTCATAGTAGGGTATTCCGTAGGAATCGTTCTGATAGCCGGTAGCGTACATTCCGTTGCCGTTGAGGATGTCAACGTAAGCTTTCAGCTCGCCGCCGGAGAACTTCGCGTCATCGCCCGATGTCCAGCGCAGCACTGCCGCGTCGTAAGCCGCGTAGTTGCGCATAAGCTCGGAATCGAACTCACCCTCGATCTTGTCGCTGCCTTTCATGTAAAGGCGCTCGTACTTCTCGCCGTTGATGATCTCGACACCGTCCATGATGACTCTTACCGAGCCGTCGGGGTTGTCGTAAACGCTTATCCCGCCCTTGTAGGAAAGTTCGTCGAGAAGCAGGTTGCGCTCATCGAGCATCTCGTTGGGTCCGTAGCCGCCCGTTACCGAGTAGCCCTCGCCCTGCTTGCCGAGTGCCATTGCGGAATATTCCTTTACTATAGCCTTATTATAGTTTACGATACGCTCTATTATATTGTTGGTGTCCTGAATGGACTCGTCGAGGGATTCAAGGTTGGTTTTCTTGATATCCTCGAGGTCTGCGTAATAGGTATGGAGCAGGTTTGTCATGTTATAAGCCTCGTTGCGCACGATGCTCGCCAGTTCCTCGCTGTCCGGCTGGGCAGCGTAACTTGACAGCGCCTTTTTGAATGTATCGAGGCTTGCTGTGATACCGTCGGTGGTTATGTTGTCGAGGACTGTCTCGACTTCCTGCAGTATATCCACCTTGGTGCTGTTTTCCGACACGGCGGGTGTGGAATCACGGTATCTCTTGTCTATATACGGATCGCGGATCTGATCCACGCCTATACCGATAGCACCCTGACCCGTTATCGCGAGCCGGGAGCCGGAGGTCTGCCAATAGGCGAATTTATTGAAATAGCTCGCACCGATATCGACATTCTGACGGGTATAGCCCTCTGTCTTGGAGTTTGAGAGGTTGCCGCCCGTTATGTCGAGTGCTTTCTGGGAAAGCTGTATGGTGCGCTTGGACATTTCAAGTCCCATAAACGTTGGACGCATAGTGAATTATCCTTCCCGACGGCATAAGCGCCGTCACGCGCGGATCTCAGACATTGCCGAAGAATCCGCCCGAGGTATTGTGCTTGGTGACCTTAACGCCCTTGCCCGTGTATGTAGAAGCCGTTGTATGGGGACGGTTTATAAGCTTTTCCTGCACGGAAAGCTTCCGCTCGATTATCTCGATTATGTCGGCGTTCGTAGTTTTGATGAACTCGACGTGTTTTTCCATTGCGGCACATTCAAGGGTGAGCTTGTTTTTAAGCTCTTCGGGACATTCCTCAACAAGCGTTCTTGCCTTTTTACCCGCCAGACCGAGCTTGCGGAAGAGAGCTAAGCGCTTTGCTTCAAGATCATTGCCTTCCATTATGAACTTCTGCTCGGTGGTAAGGGAATCGAGCAGCCATGTGAGTTCATCGGCTATGACTTTAGCCCGCTTTTCGGAAACGAAAGCGGACAGCGCCTCAAAATGCTTATTATATTTTTCCATGAATGCGATAACCTGTTTAGCGGTGTCTGTTGTCATTTCCAAAGCCTCCTTCAAAGTATTCGATCATCGGGAAAATCCGCGCAAGATCACGCGATCATTGCAGCCGCTACGGCTTCTGCGGAAACGGGGCAGTTGTCGCCCGCGTACTTCTGTGCGAGCGCGGCAAGTCTTTCCTCGCTTGCGGGAGCGTTTGCCCGTGACGCGGCACCTGCCTGTGCAGCCGCGAGCGAACGTCCGAAGTTGAATTCCACCTTATCGGTATTTGCCTTGCCCTTTTCGGAAGATCCTGTTTTCTTGGAGGGCGCGGGCTTGCTCAGCCTTTTATATGTGCTGATGGAATTAAACTGTAAATTATTTATCTCCATATATTCTCAACTCCTTTGCAGATAAATCACAGATACTACATTACATATATATTATCGGCAAACTGCTTAAAAACTTTAGGTTGGTGCCTGTGTTTTGCAAATTTTTGTGAAATTTGCGGTATTTTTACGGAGATACGCATTATTTTGTTTGCATTTTTACAAAATAATGATATAATGTAATCATACCGGTGTATCGGGCGCAACCTTCGCAGATTTTTTGCGTCTTATATGTATGGAACTGCAGATCACCGCAGGAGTGTCATATATGACTTATTATACCATATTAATGATTTTTTTGCAGTCCAAAACAGCAATTTTGTGAAATTTGCTCTGAAATTTCGTAACAATCAACAAAGGAGCGCGGCATGAAACGCACAGCAAGGCTTACGGCAGCTCTCGCCGCCATACTCATTACCGCCGGCTGCGGGAATTCAAAGCCTGCCGCGGAGATCTCCGCGCCTGCGGAAAGCGCCGGGAATGCGGTCACGGAGGCGGCTGCGGAAACCGAGCGGCTCCCGAAAGTTACCCGAACGCCGATATATACAGGGATCTGTGACTATCCGTTTTATCTGGAGGACACCTCACCCGGCGAAAACGGCACACGGGTCTATCCGGGCGCGATAATGCGGCTTTCTTCCGGAGCATACGACAGCAGCGGCACAAACCCGGAACTGTTTGATGCCGGCACTCTGACATATTCCGGCGAACACCCGGATCTCGGCACTGTCGTGCTGATAAAAGCGGGCGACAAGCTGAGCGGGCTTACCGCGTCGGAGGCTGCTGCCGTGTTTTCCGCACCGGAAAACGGCGCGGCGGAGGAATATGCCCCGCTTTACACCCGCGTTTCGTTTGACGGAGAAGTCCGGCTTTCCGGCGTTCTGCGGTATTACGCTGCGGAACGGGACGGTTATTCCCCCGGTGACCTTGTGTTCATTCCCGACAGCAGCTACAAGGGTCTGCCGGTACCGGTAGATTTTTCCGGAGCATACGACGATTACTGCGTCACCGACTTCTGGAGCGCGGCAGACGGCAGTTCTGACGGTTCGGACATATTCAGCGACGCGCCGCGGCTTCGTATCGGGAATCTTAACACCGACTACTCCGACGATCCGGCATTGTATGAACTGCTGAACGGCGGGGAAACAAACTGCACAAAGAAAGTAAAGCTGACCCTCACAGACCTGCGGCTGGAGTGGGATATGCAAAGCTTTGCGGAGCAAGGCTGCACCGCAAGACTCAAAAAGAGCGATCAAAGCAGATGATCGCTGTAAAGAAACACAAAACAAAGGAGAACGAAATGAAAAAACAGACTTTTGCGGCAGTTCTCGCGGCAGTAATACTCTGCGCAGGCTGCTCGAACAATGCACAATCAACAACAACCACCGCTGCCGCGGCTCCCGCAGATACAACCACGACCGCTGCCGAAACCACTGAGTCAGCAGCGGAAACTACCGATGCCCCCGCCGAAACGACGGCAGCAGAGACAGACGGCTCCGACAGCGAAAACAAAACCGTAATATTCACGGATAAGCAGGGGCACAATTTTTACCGCGAGGACGCGGAAATAGGCGAATGGGGACAGATAAGCTTTCCCTACGGCTATATGCGGCTTTCTACCGGTGCTTACCATGACAGCGATTCCGAACCGGATCTGTTCATTCCCGACGAGTTCATCTACAACGGTGAGACTGCTCCCGCGGGCGATCTGGTGAGATTTGATGTCGGCGACACTGTCGGCTCCCTTACCTTAAAGAACATAAAAACCTCTGTAAACAGCCCGTGGGACGACGCGCTCGGCGACGTCAATCCCGACGCGGAAAGCGGATTCATGTATCACTGCACAGAGGCGGATTTCGACGGCGAGATCACTCTTACCGGCGTTGTGCGTTACTACTTCGACGAACTGTACACGATATCATCGGGTGACATAAAGTTCATTCCCGACAGCTGCTATACCGGGCTTCCCATGGCTACGGACATTTCGGACGATGAATACAGATACGGCACGGTAAGCTTCGACGAAAAGAGCGCCGGCGGCGAGGGCTATGAAACGGTTTATGCCGGAGGTCTGTGCTTATATTCCGACGCTCATCAGTTCGGACTCGGCAACCTGAAAGAAAACTACAGCGACCGCGCCGAGCTTTATCAGTTATTTGACGGCGGAAATGAGAACGTAACAAAGAGAGTACAGGTAACGATCTCCGATGTGCATATCGAATGGAACGACAACTTCGGCTCCGCTTACTCCTGCAGAGGTGTAATAAAAGATATCAGCGAGATAGGCTGAATACAGCAATAATACCGATTCACTCCGGGGCGGTGCGCATACATCTGCCCCGGCTGCTTTTATCATAGATCAACCGTAATATTTTTTCAAGTGTTTTGTAACCTTTCGCCCCGCTGCGAAGTGTTATGATTGAGATCGGAAGAATCGGGGAAATGTGATCCCCGCATGAGAGGATTTGTAAAATGACGGAACTTTCCTTGCGTACGAGGGAAAGCTTTGATGCCGTTATGAGAAAATACGCCGACATGGTGTACCGCCTTGCGTATTCCCGCACAGGCAGCACTTATGATGCCGACGATATACTGCAGGAGGTATTCCTGCGCTACATAAAGGCTGATAAGACTTACAGCGATGAGGAACACCGAAAGTCGTGGCTCATACGCGTTACCATAAACTGTACGCGATCTTTCGCGTCATCCGCATGGAACCGGCACAAGGACTACGAAGAGCCGGATCCGAATGCCGGAGCCGAGGATCCCGCGCTTAAAGCCGCGGAAACAAAGTCGGACGTGATGAACGCTCTGCTTGAACTGCCGGAGAAGTACCGGACAGTTATATACCTGTTCTACTATGAGGATATGAGCATAACCGAGATAGCGCGTTCTGCGGGGATATCCGAGTCCAATGTCAAGACCAGACTGTCGCGCGGGCGCGATATGCTGAAAGAAATGCTGAAAGGGGTGGAGTTTGATGTTTAAGGAACAATTGCACAGTTCGTTTGACGAAATATCGCCCTCCCCGGAGCTGCTTGACCGCATATCGGCTATGATGAACGAGGAAGTGAACCGCCAAAAGCCGCCTCTGCGCATGAAAGTCACCCGATACGCGGGGATAGCTGCCGCTGTTGCCATTGCGGCGGGCGGGACTTTCGCGCTGGTGCAGTCGCAGAACGGCGGAAGATCGGTGTCCGTGTCCAACGACGCGTCTATGGCTGCACCCGAGAATTACTCACAGCAGTACCTTTCCGGCGGAGCAGCTGAGACCCGCGCTGCCGGAGATATGCAGACAACTGCCGCCGCAGCTGCCGTTCAGGAAGAAACCTACGGCGCGGGAACAGCGTATGAAACAACAACCGAGGCACCCTCGGAAGCAGCCGCCGATGAAGAAGCACAGGACATGGACGGCGTATCACTGTACGCGATAATGTCGGACGACGAAGAGCCGGCGGGAGAAGCACCGGCTGCGGGAGATGTTCCGGCAGGAGCCGCGGCAAAGGCACCGGAAAATAACGCTGACGGCGAAGAGGCAGCTGAAGAAGCCGCACCTGCTTCCGGGGATAATGCTCCGAATACAAACGACAATGCGACAGCCGTTACGGCGGCACCTGCTGCGATGGCGGCAGAGGAAGCGACAGAGGAAGTGGCAGAGGAAGTGGCAGAGGAAGAAGAAGCAGACGAAGAAGCGATGCCGGAGGCTTCTCTGTACAGCGAATCAAGCGACGATGACGAAAATCCGGGCGGCGGCGAAGGTCTGACATATATTTACGAACACCCGTTCTATCCCGAGTTCTTTGAGATCCCTGACGAGCTTGCGGCACTTGCGCCCTCCGAGAAACTGGGAGCGTACTATTCCGAGTTCGATACGGGATACAGTAACATACACAGTGTTGACGACGGCGTAAATATTCTCACATTCATCAGATATTTTGATATTCCGGAAGCCGAAGCGCGTGATGCGATCATAAAAAGCCGTGACGGAACTATTGCGGCATTGTATATCGACACTCTCTTTTCCGGTGACAGCAAAGCTGTAACAGCAGCTTTCGCGACCGAGTGGGCTGTTATCACGGACAGCGGCAAGGTGTACAGTCCACGGTGGCTGTATGAGCACACGCTTGACGAGTGGAGAGCCGAGGGCATTACAAAAGACAATGTTGCAGCACGCCCGGAGGTATGGGCTGTATGGATGGCAGGCAACGATATAATGGAAGCTCTGAACAAAAAGCTGACCGAATTTACAAACTCATAAAAACACCCCCGCAGTATGAACTGCGGGGGTTTTTCCGTAAATCAAGAATTCAGAAGTTCGAGAACACTGTCTATACTGCTGCTGAGATCGCCGTCTGCGCCCAGAGAATCGGGAGCGCGCTTTCTGTCCATAACAAGGTATATCGAGGCTTCCGCATCGGATACAGACATAACGGCAACGAGAGTATCA
>JAGAWN010000027.1 GCA_017941355.1 Ruminiclostridium sp.
AACGGTTACAGCGGTATCCTTCTATATATATTATACTTCCTTTTCGCGCCGATCTCTATGAGCGCCATTTGACTGCTATTTGACTAAAAACGCGAAAAATACTAAAAGCCCCGAAAAGTGGACACGCGAACTATTGACTAAACCCCAAAAGTGGACAAGGTCAAAAATATGGAGTTTTACGGTGTAGGCATTATCATCAGCCACACGCCCTGAAACGAGGCGGCTTAAAATGCGGTATCAAACACATTTGTGGTTGGTGCTGACTACCCGATAGCCGGTATCAACCCTCTACTTATAATATACTTTATTTTCAACCCGTTTTCCATGACCTTTTTTTGACCCAAAAGACGTTTCAAAATATACTATTGTAAATATAAATCACTGATGCTTTGCTTGCACTTTCCGTAATCTTATGCTATAATAGTGTTCGAGGTGATACCATTGCCGCACATACTTATAATTGACGACGACATTCACATAAACGCTCTGCTGGAGGAAGCTCTGACAGCGGAAGGTTATACCGTATCAAAAGCGTTTTCAGGAACGGAAGCGCTTCTTGTACTGTCAAACCGCAGACCCGACCTGATACTGCTCGACCTTATGCTGCCGGGGCTGTCGGGAGAGGAACTGCTGCCGAAGCTGCGGGATATTCCCGTTATCGTGGTAAGCGCGAAGGCTGATACTGCCGACAAGGTCGATCTGCTGATCGGCGGGGCAGCAGACTACATCACAAAGCCTTTCGATATCCGGGAGCTTCTCGCGCGGATAACGGTGCAGCTCCGTAAATCGGTGGGAAATTACGAGCCGTCAGTGCTGACGTTCCGTGACCTGTCATTGAAATGTGATACGCTGACTGCAACGGTCTCGGGTGCTGAGATACATCTGACCCGCACGGAATGCGCGATATTAAAGCTGCTTATGCAGAACCCGAATGTTCCTGTCGGGCGCTCTGCTATACTTGACAGGATAAGTGAGGACACACCCGACTGCACCGAACGTTCGCTTAAACAGCATATCGGCAATATCCGTAAAAAGCTGCAAACAGTGAACGGCACGGACTACATTGAGGCGGTGTACGGCATAGGCTACAAGATGAAATGTTGACAAAGAAAATGAAGTCTTTTCAAGATCCCCAAAACGCCGCACGGACGCGGCGCAATCAAAGAATCTTGACTATATCTTGACTTTTTCTTTGCCGGTTTCTTGACTTTTGTGTGGTATAATGCTTGTAATAAAGGAGGTTCATAGTAATGGAATATGTTCTGAAGACCAACAATTTAAGCAAGCATTACCGGAATTTCAAGGCGCTGGACAAGCTGACAATGAGCGTTCCGAAGGGCTCTATCTACGGCTTTGTTGGGCGCAACGGCGCGGGCAAGACCACACTGATACGGCTGATATGCGGCTTGCAGTTCCCAACGAGCGGCAGCTTTGAGATCTACGGTGCGCCGAATACAAGCGGCGATATACTCAGATCACGACGCAGAATGGGAGCTGTTGTCGAAACCCCGTCGATCTATCTCGATATGACAGCGGAAGAAAACCTGAAACAGCAATACCGCATACTCGGATTGCCGGATTTCAGCGGAATAACTGATATTCTTGAACTTGTGGGACTGCATAACACCGGTAAGAAGAAGGCAAAGAACTTCTCCCTCGGTATGCGGCAGCGCCTCGGCATTGCGGTAGCATTATGCGGCAGCCCGGATTTCCTCGTGCTCGACGAGCCGATAAACGGTCTCGACCCGCAGGGAATAATCGAGATACGCGAGCTTATCTTGAAACTCAACCGTGAGGAGCAGATAACCGTCCTTATCTCCAGCCATATTCTCGATGAGCTTTCCCGTCTTGCCACACATTACGGCTTTATCGACAGCGGGAGAATAGTCAAGGAAATGAGTGCGGAAGAGCTTGAACAGGCATGCCGCAAGTGCGTGCGCGTTACTGTCACCGATACGGCGGCGTTGGCGACGGTGCTTGACAGTATGAGTATGGACTACAAGGTATTGGACAGCAAGACCGCCGACATCTTCGCAAAGCCGAACATAACACAGCTCACTCTTGCACTTGCGGAGCAGCAATGCGAACTTCTGTCCGTTGAGGAACACGACGAAAGCTTGGAGAGCTACTTCATATCGCTGGTAGGAGGTGGCTCGAATGAGTAAGCTGATAACTGCGGGATTTAAACGGCTGTTCAGGCTGAAATCACTGTATGCGTGCCTTGCGGTCATTGCATTTCAGCTGATAATAAACATAGGCGGCGAAAGCGGGCTGTTTGAAGGGCATATCGGTGTCCGGGTGACTTCGGGGAATATGCCGGAGAGTGTAAGCGATACTATGCGCGATCTTATGCTTTTCACCGCTGACAGCCACATTTCCGAGGTGTCGTTCCTGCTGATAATTGCGGCGGCAATTGTCATCGGCAACCTGATCGGCTCTGAACACAGCTTCGGAACAATACGAAACAAACTCACTGTCGGTCATAACAGAACGGAGATATATTTTGCAAATTTCATAGTAAGCCTAACCACTGTGCTGATAATGCTCGTGTTCGGCTGGGCGCTGATATTCGGACTTGCCTTGCCTCTCGGTGCGCAATTAGTAAGCACAGCGGAGAAGCTTGTCACGCTGTTCCTTCTGAATGTGCTTTACAGCATCGTAATTACAGCGATATTTGTTTTCATGGCAATGAACATACTCTCGAAAAGTACGACGCTTACGTTGTCTATTCTTATCGGCGGTGCGGCGCTGCTGCTTAATGTTCTGTTCTCAAGCCAGCTCTCACAGCCGGAATATGTCACTCCCCGTTCTCAGGCATTTGACAGCGAAGGAAGAATAATCAGTCAAGAAACCCTTGACCCCCAAAAAAATCCTATGTATATAGGCGGAACAAGGCGAGTTATCTATGAAACAATTGACACTCTGCTGCCTTGCTCGGCAGTGACGGAATACAGCGGAGAAGTCGATGTCCCCAAAGTGATAACGGAAGTCGGTGAGCTCGCTGTTTTCACAGCAGCGGGACTTTTTATCTTCCGTAGGCGCGATCTTAAATAAAGAGGTGAAAGAAGTTGGTATATGCGGTTATCGGCGTTCTGTGCGCAGTCATAGTCGGACTGCTGATAAAAATACATCTCCTGCGCAAGTCCGCGCGGGAGATAGCTGCCGCATTCGCCGAAAAACTGCGCACTGACACAAATACGCTCATTTCCGTTTCGAATCGGGATAAGTATATGCTTGCTCTCGCTTCACAGATAAATGATCAACTCCGGGAGCTGCGGAAACAGCGCCACAAATTCACTCAGGGTGATGCAGAGCTTAAAGCCGCGATAACAAACATCTCACACGACCTGCGCACTCCACTCACCGCGATATGCGGCTATCTGGAGCTGCTTGAACGCACTGACAAGCCCCCAGAAGTATCACGCTATCTCGACATAATCTCCGAGCGCGCGGAACTGATGAAGTCGCTGACCGAGGAACTGTTCCGATACTCGGTGATACTTGCAGACAGCGCTGACGAGGAAACAGAGAATATCGCAGTCAACCGTGTGCTGGAGGACTGCGTTATGGGATTTTATGCCACGCTTTCGGAAAGCGGTATAACTCCCATCGTGAGCATACCGGAGACCGATGTTATCCGCAGAGCGAACAAGGCTTCGCTGTCGCGGATATTCTCGAACATAATCAGCAACGCCATAAAATACAGCGACGGCGACCTTACAATCACGATGAAAGAGGACTGCACGATAACATTCGCAAATACCGCAAAGTCTCTCACGACTGTGCAGGTCGAGCGCCTTTTCGACAGGTTCTACACGGTCGAGGTCGCAAGAAATTCCACGGGTCTTGGGCTGTCGATAGCCCGGACGCTTGCTGAACGAATGGGTGGAAGTATAAGCGCGGTGTATGAGGGAGATGTGCTGACAATCACAGTATCTCCGGAAAATGTTTCAGACAAGAAAAATGTGTCATTTTAGGCAAAAACTCGCTACTTTCTCAATTATATCAAAGAGCTATCGCAGCTATACCAATTATTCAGCGTATAATACCACTTTTGCGCAAATGTGATACCGCCGTTTCTACGCTGAAAAAGGCATATACCAATCGGTGCGGAAATTGATACTGCACCGATACCAAATCCACAAAAAAATGATACCACCCGCCATTTTCATCGCTTCTGACCGCCGAGTATAGCCAAACAAATAAATTTACGGCGGTCAGAGGCGATAGGCAGGTAGCACCGCTGGCTATACAAATCCCGACTTGTGGCGGGCTTTGCATAGACTGCGCGGTACTACCTGCTCAGGAGGGAGCGCCCTCCCGAGACCTACCCCAAAATGCGGTCGCTTGAGCGACCGTGAAAGCGGCGCGGGAGCGCCGAGAAAAGAAATATTTTGAGCAAAGCTATAAATATAGTGCTTAAATAGGAATTGAACATCATCCGAGAAAGGTCGGATGATGTTTTTCGTTATTGCTATTTACGACAGTTTGATATATAATAGAAAAGAAAAATTTAAAAACATCGTAATGACTTCACTGAAAAACCGTACTTATTAAGTGAAAGGGAAAGTGAGGTGCTGCTATGGACGACAAGGATATAGTATCGCTGTACTGGGAGCGTTCCGAAACTGCAATAGCCGAGACAGACAGGAAATATCGCTCGCTGTGTATGCGTATCGCGCGGAATGTCCTAAACGACAGCTCCGACGCGGAGGAATGTACCAATGACGCATATCTCGCTGTATGGAACAATATCCCGCCGAAGCGTCCGGAGCATTTCGCTGCGTTCGTATGCAGGATAGTCAAAAACCTTGCGCTTAAAAAGTACGAGCATATCCACGCGGCAAAGCGAAACCCTGACGCGCAGGTGTCGTTCGATGAGCTTGACGGGCTTGCGGATAATACCGATGTCGAGATGCTGTGCAGCTCAAAGGAACTCGGTGAAAAGATAAGCGATTTCCTGCAAAACGAGCGACAGGTCAACCGAGTAGTATTCGTGCGACGGTACTGGTTTTTCGACAGTCCGAAAGAGATCGCTAAGCGGTGCTCTATGACAGAGAACGCCGTGAACGCGCTTTTAATGCGTATGCGAAACAGGCTTAAAGAATATCTGCGAAAGGAGGGCGTTTATGATGAATGAATGGATAATTAACGGTATCGACAGCATTGACGACAGTATAATTGAAGAAGCAATAAGCTACAAGAGAACCCGTAAGCCGATATACTTTGCTGCTGGAGCGGTTGCAGCTATTGCTGTTATTTCTGCCGTTCTGATGAATATGCCGCATTATACAGAGCCTACAATAACTGAAATGGACAGCGGAGCAGCACAGACGGACGATTCCTATTCAGGCGGCGGTACAAAATACGGCGATGACGGGAAAATAATACTTTCCGATGCCGATATTTCATTTACCGGGACAGCAATAACTGCCGATGAGATAAACGAGATCATAGAGCGCGAAAAGGTGCATATAGCCTCTGTTATCCGCCTTGAAACACTGGGTGCGGGCGATATAAACATTTCGCTTGTCGGCTACAGTCATTTACAGACCGATAACAATACTGTTTCGCTCGACTTCGTAACGCTGCCGGTATTCACCGACGACAGACTTATCGGTGAAGTCACGCTGTTCAGATACGACGGTGAGATACACTGTTCTCCTGCTGCCGGAGGTTCGGGCTGGGCTGCTAAAACCGAGATATTTAACCAAAATCCCGATGAAGAGTTGGCTTTCGTATATGTAGGGCAGTTCAGCGAGTATATGATCGCGCCGGATAATACTGTTTACGGTATGTGGGAAGGTGAAAGCCCTCTTGACGATGTGCCTGACTGCTACACAAAATACGCCACGGAACACAACACTTTCTCTTTCAACAAAATGATTGCCGATAAGAACTATGTTACAGTTCCGGCAGATGTATCAAATATCACATTACAGTGAGGAGGATGAATATGAAAAAGAAGATAAAGGCATTAGTATCCGCGCTTACAGCTGCTGCAATACTTGCTTGCAGCTCAGTACCCGCATATGCCGACAAGGTAAAGACCGTTGACGGGCTTCTGTACCGCTATTCCGACAGCGGCGAAAGTAAGGGCGTTTACACCGGCTGGGTGAAGAAGGGCGCAGACAGGTATTATTACAAGAACGGTAAAATGCTTAAAAGCTGCTGGCTTGCGGTTAAAGGCAAGAAAACCTATTATCTGCGTAAGAACGGTAAAATGGCGGTAGGAACAATAAAGATCGGCGGTAAGTATTATACTTTCGACGAAAAAGGCAGGCTCTATGAATATGGCGGTGATTCCGGCGGCGGTGCAGTTTCCGGTACTTCGCTCTCCGAACGCAGCATTTCGACCACCGGAACAGCCATAACTGCCGAGGAGATCAGGGAGATAATAGAGCGCGAAAAGGTGAATATAGCCTCTGTTATCCGACTTGAAACTCCGGGTGCAGGTGATATAAACATATCGCTTGTCGGGTACAGCCACCTACAGACCGATGATAACACAATAGCGCTTGATTTCGTGACGCTGCCCGTGTTCTCGGATAATAAGCTTATCGGCGATGTTACTTTGTTCCGATACGACGGTGAGATACACTGTACTCCTGCTGCCGGAGGTCCGGGTTGGGCAATAAAAACCAATATGTTTGACCAAAACCCCGGCAAGGATATAGCCTTCGTGTATGCAGGGCAGTATATGGAGCTTATGATAGCTCCCGACGATACAATATACAAAATGTGGGAAGGTGAGACACCTCTTGACGATGTTGCCGACAGATACGCCAAATACGCAACGGAATATAACACATTTTCGTTCTCGAAGATGATCGCGGATAAGAACTATGTTACGGTTCCGGCGGGAACATCAAATATCACATTGAGATAAACATAAGCCGCAAGCTGCCAAAAGCGGTTTGCGGTTTTTTGTTGCAATTGCTGAAAAAATGATGTATAATACTGGTGACATTGACGAAATTAAGAGTTTTTAAAATAAAACGTCAGCTTTCGGGCTGCTCATTCGTATTATAGGCGAAAGGTCCTTTCAGATAGAAAAGGGGGTGAGATGCGAATGACCGATAGTGAACTTGAACGTTACATAAAGCTGTATCGCGCAAATGTCATAGGAGCCGCGCTGTGTTATGTGAAGAACACCAGCGACGCTGAGGACATTGCGCAGGATGTGTTTTTCAGGCTTTATACCTATACCGGTACTTTCGAGAGCGACGAACACACGAAAGCTTGGCTGCTGCGCTGCACGATAAACTTAAGCAAAAGCCTGCTGCGTTCCCATTGGTACAAGTTTTCGTTACCGCTCGAAGCCGCTGGCGAAAAAGCACATTTTGATATTGCAGAAAGCGACGGACTGCTTCAGGTAATGAGCAGGATCACTAAACGAAATCGCATCGCGCTGTATATGTACTATTATGAAGGCTATTCAACAAGTGAGATAGCCGAAATGACCGGTACAAACGTCGATACTGTTTCCGCGCGGCTGAGCAGAGGCAGGAAACAGCTGAAAAGTCTTCTTATCAAAGAAAGGAGAAGATCCGATGATGAATTACAAAGATTTTTTTGAAAATGCTCTTTGTGAAGCGTTTACAAAAGCTCCCTTTTCCGACGATGAACAGATGTTTAACATTGTTAAGGAAAGGACGAGTAATATGGAAAAGAAAAAGTTAAGATCAAAGAAGCCGGCTGTTATTGCGGCTTCGATAGCGGCTGCTGCGGCATTGACGGTTTCCGCAGGTGCGGCGCTAAACTGGGATATCGCGTCGCTGTTTATCGGCAGCAAAGCACATATAAGCGAAATACCCGAGACATGGTTTCAGAGAGAATTCAGAGAATATTATAAAAATGAAGAATTCACCGAACGAAGTGTTTCGGCGGACTCGGAGTATGACATATTTCAGGCACTTTCAACCGAAATCGACAAATCATTTGATGTAAGCGGGAATGACGTTCATGTTCTGGGTACTGCGTTCGACGGAAACAGGCTCGATGTACTGTTTGAAGTGATCTATGATGATGAGCCTCAGATAACCGAGGACAATAATTCTTTCATGCCTGCTCTTGTTCTTGCTTTCCCCGATGACAGATACGAAGAATACGGCTGGCATACATTTTACTATGAAACTGTCGGAAACACGGCAAGATACAGAGCGGGATTTGAGATTAAAATGCCGGAGGATAAGGGCAATGTAAGAATGTTTGTCGTTGATGAGAATGAGCGACTCAGTGCGTATAGAAAAGGAATGGCTTATGAGTCCGACAATTATGTGGATATCGATCTTGACCGTGACAATGTGTATTCTTACTATTCGGATGAAGAAATAAGCATAGGTGATCATACTATTACCGGCATCAGAATCTCTCCGTTCACGGTGAGAATAGAAGGCAATAGTACTGATAGCGCTGTATTCTTTGATAATAATATCATTGCCGTATTCAGCGACGGAACTGTGTATGATCTATACCCCGGTAGGAAATCAGCAGGCAGCGGTTTCTTCTCATATTACCGCAGCAGAGGCATACTCCTCGACGCGCGAGAGATAACCGAGCTGCGTATCGGAGATACTGTAATACCTATAAAAGGATAACATCAGCAGCGAGGTGAGCGCGGCTGCGGGCAACGGCATTCTTTGGCTATTATTCAAAGTGAAAAACATAATAAAAATGGAGGGTCTCCGGTCAAGGTATCGGAGACCTTTTCTTATATCTGCTCCCTCGTAATCATAATAGATATAGCATTTTATGGTAAGAGGAGGTTTAATTATAATAGGCTATGTAAATCTGAGGAGGAATACAAATGCAGGTAGAAATCAAACGAAAACAGCCGTTTGCCCGTAAAAGGCAAGCGGCTGCTGACTTTAATGATTTTAATTTTTACCGTTCAGTATTTCAATCATGAATATTGCTCCGAGCCTAAAGCCCTCCTCAAAATCCTGTAAGCCCTCGCAGGCTGCTGTGATGTGGATTGCATCGGCGTAACTTTCGAGGAGTTCCTTGCAGTCGGGATATTTGGCAAGTATTTCCTCGCTGAGATGTTCAACCTCGTCCTTAGCATTAAAGTACCTCTCTGTGATAGGTGTAGGCTGTGAGCAAGGGCTGAGCTCGCCGTAATAGAGTTTCTCCAGTATAGACTTCATTGCTTTTTCCTCCTAATATCAAATCTTGATTTGCAGGGGGATTTGACATTTGGCTTAACAGCGGCGTTCAAGCCGCCTTTTTCTTAAATGTTATTTCGGCAATGAATGGTACGCCCGCGAGGCGAGTAAGAAGACTAAATCTGCGAAGAAAGCAAAGGCAAAAGCCGGACAGTTCATCGGTTCAAAACCGCCATTCGGCTACAAGCTTGACCCGAATGATCGGCATCACCTGATCGTTGATGAGCCTGCCGCAGAGGTAGTCCGCAGGATATTCACACTCGCATCACAAGGCAACGGCTTCACCCGCATTGCAAAGATACTGCGAGAAGAAAAGGTGCTGACACCTATCGCATACCTCAACCTGCACAATCCGGACTACTTCAAATCGGATTACTGGCGGCAGGAATTCGACTGGCACTGCGAAAGTGTGCGGGTGATGCTAAACAACGAGGTGTATCTCGGAAAGCTCGTCTATGGCAAACAGCGGAACAAGTCCCTGAAAAGCAAGCAGAAAGTTAAGAATCCGAAAGAGGAATGGATAGTGGTCGAGAACTGCCACGAGCCGATCATCACACAGGAGATTTGGGATAATGTCCACAAGCTGCTCTCGTCCAAGCACAGAGAGATCAAGACCGGCGAGGTGCAGATGTTCGCAGGG
>JAGAWN010000257.1 GCA_017941355.1 Ruminiclostridium sp.
AAAGATCACGCGATAAAGAATTACAAAATATATGATGACGACGGTTACAGCGGGACGAACTTCAACCGTCCCGGATTTATCAGTATGTACGATGACATTCAGAAAGGTCTGATCGACACTGTTATCGTAAAAGACCAGTCCCGATTCGGACGCAGCTACATTCAGGTGGGAATGTATGTCGAGCAATTCAAAGACGCAGGAGTAAAGTTTATTGCAGTCGATGACTGCTACGACTCGTCACAGACGGACTACGATATGATGTTCCCGATGCGCAATGTCATAAACGAATACTACCATTCATTGCCGAAATAACATTTATGAAAAAGGCGGCACAAACGCCGCTGTTAAGCCAAATGTCAAATCCCCCTGCAATAACAAGATTTGCACATTAGGAGGAAAAAGCAATGAAGTCTATACTGGAAAAACTCTATTACGGCGAGATCAGCCCCTGCTCACGCCCGACACCAACCACTGAACGCTATAAGGAAGCTAGCCTTGAGGTTGAACAGATCAAAAAAGAGATACTGGCAAAATATCCTGACAGCAATGAATTGATTGAGAGATTTGAAGATGCGAACCATATCACAGCAGCTTGCGAGGGCTTACAGGATTTTGAAAGAGGCTTTAGCCTCGGAACGTTGATAATGCTTGAAGTAATGACAACAGAATAGTAAAGTAGCCTAGGCGGTGTTCAGACTTGCAAAGGAAGTATGGAATGAGCAGACTGCGGAAACTACCGAAAAGGACAGGTATCAAAATATCATATTCTTCCCCATAGGTGAGCCTAATCCTTACGTTCAGTTCTTCACCGGTCAGAGCTATCTCGCGCCTCTGTCGGACAAGCAGGTGCCGGTGTATAATGTCACATTCGAGCCTGCGTGCCGCAACAACTGGCATATCCACCATTCCGACAATGTAGGCGGACAAATGCTGATATGTGTCGGCGGAAGAGGGTATTATCAGGAATGGGGCAAGCCCGCGGAAGAACTTGTACCCGGCACGGTCATCAACATTCCCGCGAATGTAAGGCACTGGCACGACGCGGCACCCGATTCATGGTTCAGCCACCTTGCAATTGAAGTGCAGGGTGAGAATGCTTCTGCCGAATGGTGCGAGCCGGTTTCCGACGAGGACTGCGGCAAGCTGAAATAATGCGGCGTCCCCTCATTTGAACAGAAATATATCCCCCGTATCTGCACTTCTGTGCAGATACGGGGGAACGTATTTCAGCAGTTCCAGAACATATACATCTCGAAGTAAGCGACAGCCGATACCGCGATCACATTTGCCGCCGCATTCAGTATGTACCTGTACAGACGGGTCTTTTCCTTTCCGGAAGCGAGTGCCGCTATACCGCGCACCGCCGAGAATAAGCATATCGCGGCGCATATCATCTGAAGCACGCCTATAACGGCTCCGGCAGCGAACGGCAGTCCACCGTTCCCGGCATAATATACAACATACGAACCGAGCCATGTGACTGCCGAAACCACAAGCGCGATATTTCCCGCAGTCATTGACGCAGAGCCGAAGTAAGCCTCTTTCCGTCCGTGCTTTTTCAGCTTTCGCTTGATGCGGATAAAGTACAGCGCCGCTACTGCCAGCACCACATACAGCGTCAGAAGCAGAAGCTCCATAATATATCCGTCGTCCTTTATCAGATCCATTGAACCATATCCAAAAGCTTTTGTGCCGTCCGGATATGTCTTGTCCGAAAGCATCTGCATTCCGTTTTCGTCACCGATAAGATAAACTCCGTTCCCGATATCGTAAGCCGGCTCATCAAGCGAGAGAGCGGTGAGATACGGCATAAAACGGAACAGTCCCCGGTATGTCGAACGCGACATCGTGTAATATCCGGTGAGCCTTGTATCAGCCGTACTACCTGCCGCAAATCTGTCCGGTGTCAGCCTGCCGAAAACAAGCTCAGGTGTCGAATACATGAACGCGTTCCCATTCGGCTCGTTTATCATCACAGCAAGCCCCGTCTTTGATACTGGGTCAAATATAAGGTTCGCCTGTCCTGCATTTGTGGCACCGCCGTGACCGCATGTACGCACCGCGTGTTCCTCTGCCCAGAAACCGTGTGCGCAGTTCGGAATGTCGGAGCCGCCCCAGTAAGATGTTGCGGTGAACATCCGCTTCTGGGTTTCCGGATCACGGAACAGCGGCGCATCATCGTTCACAAGTGCCTGTCCGTAGGTAATCATATCCGCGAGAGTTCCTGTGACCGCACCTGCGGGGTAGGGCATAATGTGATCCAGCCTGCTTCCGAGATCGGTCATTTTACCGGATATGGGGTCAGCGCGGTAGCATTTCAGCTTTCTGCGCTGTTCCTTTACCCATGGATTGTCGGAATGAGTCGGATTTACCGAGGTATGCGACATTCCAAGCGGTTCGAGGATATTCTCATGCACATAATCGCAGTAATCCTTTCCGCTTACGCACTCAACAACATATCCCGCCAGAGCCGCACCGTAATTCGAGTAAGCGGTCACTTCACCGGGACGGTGTATCTGCGCCGGCTCACATGCCTGTAACGCTTCTTTCAGCGGAAGCACCGCATTATCGTCCTTTGTTTCTATCGGGCGTACAGTCTCCTGCCAGCCGGCGTTGTGGTTCATCAGATTCATGAATGTTATCGGCTCGTCAAAGGAAAGGTGCTGAAAGAATCCCTCGGGCAGATACGTCCGGATATCAGCGTCAAGATCGAGCATGCCCTGTTCCCGGAGCTGCATTGCGCTAACCCAGACGAAAGTTTTTGAGATACTTCCCCATTCATATACACAGTTCTCATCGGCAGCTATATCGTTCTCTATGTCGGTATTTCCGAAGTAACCGATGTACAGGACGTCTCCGCCTCTGAAAACACCGACTTCCGCAGACGCAAACGGAGTATTGCTGTCATTTTCCAGCTTTTCAAGAGCGTTCCCGAGATCTACGACTGTTATCCCCGACGGGAGCACATAGCTTGAATCTTCGGCGCAGACCGGGACTGCAAATAAAGCCGACGCGCACAAAGCCGCAGTTATTTTTGCAATTTTTCGTTTCATTGAAAGCCACCTCACATATCCTTGTCGTCGTATTCAAGGACGGTGCAGACGTAATTGTACATCGCCGAGAACCCTGCGAGCGCGGTCATCACGGCAAAGAACAGCAGCCCGTCCGCCGCGGTCACAAGCTGGATAATAAGCTGCAGCACCACCGCAGCCGCTGCGTCCAGCGGTATCATACCGGAAAAGAACAGCATGATGAAAATATACGCAAAGAGAAAAACCAGTATTGCTATTGCGGTCTTCGGCTTTATTTTTTTGCCCGCAGCGGTATCCATATTGCTGTTGCTGAACCAGCTTTTCAGCGAAGCACCGGTAATTACTGCTCCTGCCGCAAAAATGATGAAGAACAGTGTATCGTATATTTTATCAATGCTAATACCGAAGTTCTGAATAAACGCGTCCCAGAATCCGGCATTCTTATAAACGCCTGCGGCAAATGAGATCTTCATTATTGCGAACATAACTGCACTTACCGCGGCGTATGAAGCAATTGCGAAGATGAACCGCGCAGTCACAAGCTGTTTCCGTGATATCGGAAGCAGGGAATACAGCTTCTCACAGTTATTCTTGCCCTGCACCTGAAACATCATCGGCACAAATCCTGCGGCTGCTATCAGCATACACAGATATATTCCCATAGGGTCAATGAACAGTCCGACTGCGGCACCGAATACGAGCATAAGGATAATAAGCGGGCGCATGCTGTTTTTGGCACCGTTCATCATAATGATGTCGGTGCGGATAATATCAAGATAGGTCTGCATGATCTCACTCCTTAAAGCTCCCGCTTTGCAAGCTTCGCCGCGGTTATCTCACCGAACAGCACGCATATTCCCAGAACTGCGAGGGCTGTGACGGTAAGCCCCGCCCACAGCGGCATATCCGACAGCTTTATTTCCGGATAGCCGAGCTGTCCGAGTATAAACACGCCGCCCATTACCATAACGACTATCGAAGCCAGCAGTATAATAAATATCTTCATCTCATTCTCTCTGCCGTGTATCTGTCCCATCATTTCCATGAATGCGAATACAAGGCAGAAAAAAGTCCCAAATCCGATGAGGGCGGGTACAAGCTTCGTGAATTCCTCCATGCTGTATGATTCCGAAAGTATCTTTATTGTGTCATTGTCTTTCGGCAGAAAACGGTTGAAGTTGAGCAGTACGGCTGTAAAAGCGATCAAAAGTGATGCCGCGGTGCTTACGGCGTGTGTCACAAATATGTAGAGAAACCGCGCACGGGTGATGTTTTTCCGCCCGACGGGAAGAGTACCGTACAGTCTTCCGAGATTGTCCTTTTTCGCGGACTGCAAAGGAACTATGAGCGCTCCGGCAGCACCTGTTGCCGCGAGCGAGAAACCCGGGAAAAGAAACAGTATTGCTGCTCCGATCGTAACGACGATCCCAATTGCGGCAAAAGCATTGGTAGCCGTTTTATTTGCGGCATCCTGCGCACTGATAAAGTCAAAGCGCATCATTTTAAGAATGTCTTTCATTCTTATCCTCCTTTGCGATATACACAAGTATCTCATCTATGCTGGCTTTCTCGTATTCGAGCGAAGACGGTATTCCGGCAAGATCATCGGTCGGGATAAGCGCTTCAAAGCCGTTTCGGTAAGCGTGGAAACCTATGCACTTTTCGCGGAGCGCGTCCGTGATATCGTCATTTCCGCCTTTAAGCACCGCATACTTCTCCGAAAGCTCGTCCTTTTCGCCGGTGAACCATACCTTTCCGTTGTGCAGCACGGTAACATAGTCCGCGATCCGCTCCACATCGGCAGTGATGTGTGTTGAGAAGAGAACTCCGCAGTTCTCGTCGGTGATATAATCCGACAGGATATCGAGCAGTTCGTCGCGCGCTACCGGATCAAGTCCGCTGGTAGGCTCGTCGAGTATCATAAGCTCCGGCTTGTGGGAAAGAGCACAGGCGATCATGAACTTCATCTTCATGCCCTTTGAGAAGTCGCCGATGCGCTTGTTATCCGGCAGACCGAATTCCTTTATCATACGGAAGAAATCTTCGCTGCTCCAGTTCTTGTAAAACGGCTTGAGCTGTCTGTCGATAAGCTTTGCGTTTAGGTTCTCCGCGAGATAAAGGCTGTCGAATACAACGCCGAGGCGCTCCTTTATAGCTATGGCATCGGTGACGCTGTCAAGCCCGAAAACGCTGATCTTACCGCTGTCTATCTTCGCCATATTGAGAATGGAGCGGATAGTGGTAGTCTTGCCGGAGCCGTTCTGACCGACAAACCCCATTATGTAGCCTTTCGGAAGTGCGAAAGATACATCTTTCAACGCGAAATCCCCATACGACTTGTTAAGATCCTTAATTTCAAGAATATTCTCCATAATTATTCCTGCTCCCCTTTCATAAACTTTTTCAGTGCTTCGATGATCTCCTCGTCGTACAGTCCCGCGTTGCGTCCGTTGGTGACCGCCTTTTCAAGACCTTCTTCCATTTCGTAGAGCATACGCTCCCGCATAAGCTCATTGTTCCGCGGTGCGACGAAATAGCCTTTGCCGGCAACGGAGATGATAAATCCCTCCTCGGCAAGATCGTTGTAGGCGCGGGTGGTGGTGATGACGCTTATCCTGAGGTCTTTCGCAAGCTGGCGGACAGACGGGAGCTGCTCGTCTTCCGGTACCGCGCCTTCGAGTATCTGAGCCTTAATCTGCTGCTCTATCTGCTCATAGATCGGCAGCTCGGATTTGTTTTTTATTATGATCTTCATGATTGCTCCTGTAATACTGTATATATCGAACCATATACAGTATATCAACAGTTTTATCATTTGTCAATAGGTTTTTGAAAAAAATCCCCGATATGTTTTCGGCATATCATCATTTATATGAGATGTCAATACAATATCAGAGCTGAAAAAAACGGACAGCCGTGCAAGCTGTCCGTTGATTTTATTGGAATAATGATGTTCTGTCCCGGTTTAAAATGTGAGCTGTTTTATATCCCCTTACGCCGAATATCCTATCTTATCTCCGACCTGTGCTGCCTCGGCGGGAACTTTGTTCCAGTCAACATACTTCATATTGCGGAACAACTCGTCAATGGACTTTGCGCTTGTCCCAATCCGAAGAACCATAGTAGGCTCGATCTTTTCAAGATTTTTCGTTTTTATGGTCTCACTTAAAGGCGGACGCTTCTTCTTTTCATCAATGACCTTCTGCATTTTAGCCTTGTATTCTTCAACAGTCTGGCGCGGACGCTCGGTCTTTCCGGCTTCTTTCTTGTCCTCGGCACGCTTTTCTTCAAGCTGTTTCTGCATCTGTTTGTTCCGGTCAGCGGTAGATCTTTCCAGCTCCGCGAACATCGAAGTAATGCCCTTATCGTCGAACGACACGCTCACGCTGTTCAGTGCCGCACCGTTTCCATCCTTGCCGAACATTCTCTCATAGCCGAACTCCTCGCAGATACGCTTAGACATATTCACGGCTGTATAAATGCGTTTTATTTCAAATAAGTGATTTAGGTTATTGCTTATAAAATATCACTTCTTCATTTCCTTAACATAGTCATCATAGTCAACATTACCGTCAAGCGCCTTAGTCCGCAGCTCAATAGCATAGTCCGCCCATTTCTGAAACTCCGCCTGTGTCATTTTCTTTTTGAGATACCGGGCATAGTGTGCCTTGTATGCCTTGTGGTACACGCTCCAGATCGGATCGGTTTTTAGCTTGTCGTTAAATCTTTTGCGATGTCCGAGATTGCGGCAGGTTTTATCGGGCTGCCCCTTGACCGGACGCTTGCAGTAATTCGAGTAAAAGCCGCGCTCCAGCACGAAGTACCGTCCGCACAGATCGCACTTTCTCGGTAGGTAGCGGTTTTGCAGTCCCTTGAACAATTCAATATACAAGAAGCCTCCGATTGTCGTGAAATGATAGTTTTCACACAAGACGGAGGTTTTCTTGCGTTTGAGCACTTTGTAGGTAAGTGTCATAGTCCCAGACGGTACGAGCTTGTCGTAGTTGTTCAGCTTTTGAGCAGCGGCACTGTTGAACTCGTCGAGCACGTCCGCAATTTCTTCGTTGGTCAGGAATTCCTCGCGGCTGTGAATCTTTTCAAGAAAAGGTTCATAGACCCGCTTCACGCACAGTAAGTCCTCGAAAAGTGTGATGTAGTGGTAAATGAAGTCTTTGAGTTCGGCGTTGAGTTTCAGAACCTCGTCGATCATATCGGGATCATCTATCTCGTCAAGCGGATCGCCGGCGCGGAATGAAGTCAGCATACGGTCATGCTTATACATCGGCTCGTGATAGACTGTCCCGCGATCATCATCTTCATTGTAATCATCATAGCTGTCATATTTGTCATAGTCAAACCATTCGTGCTCGATCTCGTTATCGTCGATCTTGAAAAGTACGGTGTGCCGGTTGAAAATATCATAAAGTCCGCTGTCACGAAGCGGGAAAGTATTGTACGGCGGCAGGGTATGTATATATTCTTCAGCACGATCGAAAAACGAGATCGCTTCTGTAAATATCATCTCACAGGAAGTCATTTGCGAGTGTGTTTCGGGGTAGTGGAGAAGCCGGAGATACTCCTTGCAGAAGCCCAGCTTGTCCTTCACGCCCTTGAAGCTTTTTTGCAGATATTTTTCAAGTATCGAGCCCAATGTGTACTCTTTGGTACCATTGATGTAGAATTTTTCTTCAAAGTAAAATGCATCAAATTCAGTCATAGTGCAGTTTTTCCTTACCCCTCAAAAAATATTTTCAAAAATATTTGAAAAATAGAAGTCAACTCATCTTTTTATAGACATATAATACCAGATCCATTGACTTTTGTCAAGCCTTGTTTTATAATGATTTTGAGCTCAGGGATAAGAACATCTTATTCCACAAAAAATGTTTCGAAACATGGAAAGGAGAGATCGCCATAGCTAACGAAATTGTGTTTTCAGAACTCAGGTTCAGGAATGTTTCACCTGCAAAACTGGCAAAAGCACTGGGCTTGACCGAGAAGGTCTTGATGCAGGTTCTGCGTTTTGAGCTTGATGAGCAGGAGCAACTTCGTATGGTGCAGCTTATCAATAACATCGCTGCGTAAGAGATGCCACAGTCCAACCCGCTGCCGTACTCTTGCAGTTGTCTGAAACCCGTTACCACTTGATTCGGTTATCCGCGTTCAGATGTCCGTCAGCCCCGCTACCCTGCCGGAAGCCTGAACAGCACCTTGCCGCCGGAGAATGGTCGGACATCGGAAAAGCTGCGTGCAGTTGCTCGCGGAAAATCGGTCAATCGAAAAATAAGTGTTAAAAAAAGTGGTGCATTTTATTGAATTTTCTTGTCTTAGCAAGCAGGCAAAGAAGTGCATTCCCGGCTCGGGGCGACCGATTTCTGCACTTGCTTTGCCGACACGGGCAGCTCCACCTGACCCGCTTTTCGATAAGGGAACCCTTCGCCCTTATCGTTGTGAAACAAGAGTGTTTAACTGCACCCACAGCAATGAAAAATATGAGAGGAGAAAAAACTAATGAGAAAGTACAAACAGGTAAAGGAGAAGAAGGTCACTTATGACCTCGATGAATGGAGAGAAGTCGAGTACCGTGCCGCAAAACTGAACATGAAGACCGGGACGTATATCAAGCGTATCTCAACGGACGGAAACATCACGTTTTGCGACATACCTATGCTGGCTTCGCTCATCAAGGAGATCAAGGTTATCGGTAACAACATCAACCAGCTTGTTAAAAAGGCTCACGAGCTGAACAGCATCTATGCCGCGGATATTGAGAAACTGGAGGGAGAACACGACCATTTATGCCATATATTAAGTCAAAACCTGTTCACACCACGGTTGACAAAACTCTGAGATATATCATTAACCCCGATAAGACCGCAGAGCTTCGGTATGCAGACTCCCTGAATTGCTTCACTGATGCGCACTTAGCCTATATGAACATGAAAGCGGTTTATGAGCATTACAGCGGTCGCAGCTTCACCGAGCCCAAGCCTGAAAACGGGAACTGCCCGATCAAGGCGATACACCTGATACAGTCATTTTCGGCAGAAGACGGTGTCTCACCTGAGGAAGTACACCGGATAGGAATGGAGCTTGTGAAAAAGATGTACGGCGATAAGGTTCAGGCAGTTGTAACTACACACGTTGACAAGGAACATATCCATAATCACATCGCGTTGTGCAGTTACACGATCGACGGAAAGAAGCTGTACAACACTATTTCGGAAGTTGAACGCGCGCGGGACATTTCCGACCTGCTGTGCAAACTGTACGGGGTACGGAACGTCATGCAGACAAAGGCTCGCCGAAAAGGGCAGCGTATGACTTACTGCGAATGGATGCACCGGAAGCAAGGAACATCGTGGAAAGCAAAGATCAGCGATTATATACTGACCCTGCTGCCCGTTGCTGATGATCTCAGGCATTTGCTGAAAATTATGGAAGCCCACGGGTACACGATAAAAGAGGGCAAGTACATTTCCGTACTTGCCCCGGGGCAGCAGCGTGCGGTACGTTTGAAATCTCTCGGTGAGGGCTTTGATGAAAAATCGCTTGAAGAGCGCATAGCGAGCCTTGTTGCTAACCGCCAGAAGAACCTGTCGCCGCGTGAGATAATCGAACAGGTCACAAGTCAGGTAATGGACGAGACCTGCAATATCGGCTTTGCGGATAGTGTCATTGATAACATCAGGCGGCTCAGCAAACAGCTTGCTCTTATCAACAGCGAGAATATTTCTTCTGTCGGAGAAGCCGAGAGCCGCCTGCATGAAACCGAGAACGAGATAGCAAAGCTGACCGCAAAGATCACCGACCTTGAAGCCGACATTCAGCACAAACAGCTTATCTTTGAAGCAGCGAGCCGATATTTCGGAAAGCATAGGCTCGGTGAATACTCGGCAGAGCAGAAAAAGCAGGATAAGCAGCTGCTTCAGAAGAACAGTATCACCAGTCTTATTGGTGTTGCGGGGTATCAGTCGGACATTGAAGCTTACAATGCTGAACTTGCGGAAGTGCAGGCTCGGCTTGCAGAGCTTACTGACAAGACCGAATTATACCGCGGAATAATTGAGACTTGTACCCGTGACCGAGATGATGTAATCACCAAGATAAGGAAAGAGGTCGATAGAAAGCTAACCGAGCAGGAGCGTGACCGTATCGAAGCCATGAAAGCGGATAGGTTCAGGATATACCGACCCACCGCCGATTATGATGACACATTCGAGGAAGGCGGTCCTGCGCCCAATGTCGATGACTGTGAGCTTCATGTGGACGGTAATATGTACGATGTCAAGGAAAAAGGCAGCGAGAGCGAGGAGTTGACTGACAGGCTCGAAGCGGTGTATCGCTTTTATAACCTTCGTGTAGGTGATCTCATCGCTATTGGCGATCTTTCCTACCGTGTAAATAAACAGGGTTACAGCGTATTGAAGACTTTCACGAAGTCCCGTGCTGAGAAAGAGCGTGAACGG
>JAGAWN010000028.1 GCA_017941355.1 Ruminiclostridium sp.
CAGCAGGAGTTTGATCTGGTGCAGGAGCTTCGCAAGAACAAACGCCGTCCGACCAAGCATGAGGAAGTCAATCCGTTTTCAGGCATCTGTTACTGTGCCGATTGCGGAAAGAAGCTGTATCTGTGCCGTGCAACAACTATGACTGCTGACCAGGAACATTTGAAATGTGGAACCGATGCAAAGGACAAGAACGGCTGTACTATTCACTTCATCAGGACGATCGTACTGAAAGAGATCATTCTCGGTGAACTGAACAAGATGGTTGCCTTTGTCTAGGAGAACGAGGACGAGTTTGTACAGGCGGCTATGGATAATTCCGTTCAGAAGCAGTCCTCGGAGCTTGCCAAATCCAAGAAAAAGCTGAAAGAAGTTGAGAAGCGTATCGCTGAACTGGACAAGCTGTTCACAAGGCTATATGAGGATAACGTTTCGGGCAAAATCTCAGATGAGCGATTTGCCATGATGTCGGCAGGTTATGAGGACGAGCAGAAGAAGCTGAGAGCAACCGTTGCTGAGCTGACCGCTTACATTGATACTGCCGAACAGAAGTCAGCCGATGTGACAGCATTCATCAAGGCTGTACAGAAGTATGAGCATATCACGGAGCTGACACCTGAGATCATGCATGAGCTTATCGAGAAGATCGTTGTTCACGCTCCTGACAAGAGCAGCGGGCATCGTACCCAGGAGATCGAGATCCACTATCGTTTCGACGTTGCCGTAGCGACTGCCGTTGCAGACAGTATGAAGTACGACAAAAAGAGAAAGGCTGCGTAACCGCCGAGGTTACGCAACCTTATCTTCAAATCATAAAAACTTCTTTATGAGTACCTGTCTTTATGTCGGACGAGTTATATATTTGCTATACCAGCAGTTATTTCCAGCTCTGTCAGCACGTTATCTGTGCTGAAATTCAAGGAATTGCCGGTATTATGATACTTTCGCTTATATCAGAAACCGAACAGCACCGATGTCGTATCGGGAACATATACTATCGGTACGTTCTTTGCCTGTTCTGCATATTCCATAGCAGAGGAGTAATTACCAAGTTCAAACTCACTCTCGGCTTTTCTTTTAAGGTCGTAATACTGCGCATCATATTTCATAGCAAGATTGTTTGCCTGCGTTCTTGCTTCAACACGTCGAGTGAATTCCTTAGAATCCTCATAACACCAAATAAGGAATCCTACAGCGAACGCTCCAAGTATAGTGAGAGTGAGCTTTTCTTTGGTTTTACGTTCCTTTTCTTCCTGCAGCCTCTG
The DNA here is from genome assembly GCA_017941355.1 of Ruminiclostridium sp. GTDB lineage: Bacteria > Bacillota > Clostridia > Oscillospirales > Ruminococcaceae > Ruminiclostridium_E. The sequence continues at coordinate 1,263 of JAGAWN010000028.1, forward strand.
ATTATACAAGTCATAAGTCATCCATAGACCGTCGCTGTACAACCCTTCCTCTATAAGCTCGTTGTTATCGTTATATCTCCAGTATTGTCCGGTTACGACCCAGGAGTTTTTCTTATCGGGGTTTTGCAGATATCTGTATTCCCAATAATATGCAACATCTCCGTTTTCGAAGTATTCCTCCGACACAGCTCCGGGGCAGGTGTAATTGCCGTCTTCATTCTTCGAGTATCTGGTGAATGCTTCCGTTCCCGATAAATATACTACTGAGGTACAAGGATTTTCTTCATTCATATTCCGCTGGACATCCGTTCCGTAGTATGTATGGTGAGTATCAGAAAAGCTTATCTCGGTGTAATCGCCTGTCAGGAGCCTGTCCTTGCTGTATTCGCTTGTCACTCTTTTAACCACAGTGTTTGTTTCAGGAAGATAGTATTCTCTGCAATGCTTGCCGACGATCTGACCGTGCTCCCAGTAGCCGAAAACTCTTACATCGCATATATCCCAATCCGATGTGTCATATATCTCATTTATCGGCTTGATCTCATAGTCATCACCGAACTCTCCGTTATAAATATCTTCAAGATAAAAATAATCGTCGGGTCCGATAATTCTGTTTTTCCATTTCGGTGATCCGTGATAATATCCCCACCCGTCGGCTTTTCCGTCTTCATCGGTAGGTCCATAAAATGTTCCGAGATAGTATAATCCGTTTGTAGTGAAGAATCTGCCGTTATCATCGCACTGCGCGGCAATTTCTTCTGTGACGCGGAGCGGAGATACCGAACCTGCACCGTTGAAATAGTATACACTTACAACATCTTCGCGGTGTTCGACACCGCCCTCTAGATTCTGTGCATCTATATAGTTTATTGTCACACCTTCATCCGAATATATACCAAACTCAACAGGAAATCCATTGTTGTCAAAGCTGTACCAGCGGAGAGAACTGTTATCGCTGAAATCTCCTTTTATTTCAGCGTTTCCCATATTATCCGAAAAACCTAAATACATATATCCTTCGCCTGCGGGACGGTTATCGCTATATACGCCCTTGTAATACATATACGAGCCGTCTGCGCGCGTTTCAATGATCTCCACATTACCGCAGGGACTTCCTTCGACCCAGTCACCGTCACAATAGTCTGTGTCATCGATATCCAGTCTTCCGTTGCCTTCGGGATGTCCCTGATACCATTGTCCCGTGTATCTTCCGGACACACCGTTGAGTGTGTAGGATCTGTCGGATACCTCCACAAGGTCCTCCACGCTGACCTCGGACTTCTTCGGTTCGGAGCTTTTTTCTTCCTGCTGATTGAATATGCCGAGTATTCCATCAAGAAAGCCGCCAGAATTATCGTCTTTCTCGCTTTTTTCTTCGGATTCATCACTGCTGCCGATAAATGGGATCATTTTCCCGATATCTGCACAAGATGTCAAAGTCATTGTGACTTCAAGAAGCATTGCTGTTGTTCTGATAAGCTTTTTCTTCATTATGTTTTCCTTTCGCTGAATTTACACATCAGCCCATGCAAGTTACGGAAAGCTTGCTGAGATTCTCACCTGCGAGAGCATTCCACTGCTCTTGTGTTCCCGCAAAGGTTATCTGTCCGCCGGTAATTGCGGTATCATCTATGAACGTCAGACTTGCGGGAAGTGATATACTCTTGCAGCTCGCAAACGCATTTGCACCAATGCTGAGTACGCCTTCGGAGACGACTGCATTATCAAGCTCACACCCCTCAAACGCAGAATCGGCAATAGCATAAACGCTGCCGGGTACGGTTACATCTTTAAGATACACACAGTCCTTGAACGCGTTGTTTCCGATGTACAGAACAGTATCCGGGATAGTGACTTTTTCGAGCGCACTTGCCTCAAATGTACTGTCAAGTATACGGGTCACGCCTGCGGGGATATCGGCTGTTCCTATGCCGGATTCGGCGAATGCCCCCGCGCCTATGCGTCTCACACTTGCGGGAATTGCTATATCGGCTGACATAATGACACCTTTGAATGCATTCTCGCCTATGTATTTCAGATTTGCGGGTAATGATGTTAAAACAAGGTTTGGATCATTAACAAATGCATCGTCTTTTATAGAAATAACACTGTCGGGTATGGTAACACTTTTTAGTGACGAGCAATAAGCGAAACCGGGGATAGTCTTCCAGCTGTCTGGAAAAACAACACTCGATACGTCTTCACGACTTGCACCAGCGCCAAAAGCGATACCTGCTCCAAATTCGAGATTATCCGGAAAAACTATCTCTCCCGAATCAGGTATATCAGTTTTGATCAGTACTCCATTTATGATAACATCTCCTTCGGTATTTATGATAGTTTCATATAGCGGTGTTTTCTGAAATGAATATATAGAAAAATCCTTCAGGCTTTCTGGAAGAGTAATATCCGTGAGCTTTTCGCAGTAGTTAAAAGCACTACTTTCTATTTTGGTGACACCTTCCGGAATGACAACTTTAGTCAGTTCCTTGCACTGACTAAATGCTAAACTACCTATAGTTTCAAGCCCTGAGGGCAGTATTATACTTGTCAAAGGCTCTTCGTCGTAAATATGTTCGAAACCGTATTTATCAAACGATCCGTTTGCAATTTCTTTTATTCCTTCCGGAAGAACTACATCTCCAGAAAGAAAACAGCCATCTATCAACACGCCGTTAACAACTATTATGGGAAGTTCGCCGTCTTTTTTCTTCTGATTTGCAGTTCTGGTGATCCATCTTGTTTGTTGAAATGCCTTATACCCAAAGTGTGTGACACTTTCTGGAATCTCTACTTTAACAAGTGCTTCGCAATAATAGAACGCATAACGATCAATGGTAGTAAGCCCTTCGGGCAGAACGATCTCTTCAAGCGCTTTGTTATGGTAGAAAGCACCTGTGCCTAAGCGAATACATCATCTGCAATAGCTGTAACACCATCCGGTATTACAATGTCGGTGTCTTGTCCGATATACTCTTCAAGAACTCCGTTGTTAACAACAAAGTCACCTATTGTTCCGTTGAGAAGTTCTGGGTTCTCAACTGCTGCTGTTGTCTCGGTAGTTGTTTCAGCAGCAATGTCTGTCGGTTCTGATGTAACAGCTGTAGTTGTCGTCGCATTTCCGGAATTACTGTCGATGTTTGAGGGAGCTGCGCTGCTGACAGTAGCTGACGTGCTGTTTCCGGTGGCAATACCGGCAGTCTCATTCGATCCGTTCCCACAAGCTGATAATGTAACTATAGCCGCGAGAAGCAGTGCTGCTTTGGGTTTCATTTTCATGTTGATTCCTCCTGATTGTTGTGTTTATTTTGCTTACAATGTGGTATAATAGTTATAACGCAAATTCGGATAATTTGCGATAATTACGCCCTTTTTGGCTTTATTTCAGTGTTTATCAGATCGTGCCGACGGGAAATCTGACGGCGAATAATCTTTATGCAGCAAAATTCTTTGAGAACAGCGCCATACATTCCTCTTTTCTTTTGAGAGATGAATGAACATAACGGTTAAGCGTTATCTCAACAGAGCTGTGACCGAGAAGCTCAGAAAGAGTTTTGACATCCACTCCGAGTTCGATACAGGTAGTCGCAAAGGCATGACGAAGTGAATGAAAGTTTACAGCCGTCAGACCGAGTTTTTTCAGCAGACTTCTGAATCTGTATTGAAGTGTTCGTGGTTCAAGCGGTTTTGTGCTGCCGGAAAGGACAAAACATTCACTATCTCTCCTGTACTCCCTCAGGATCGCAGCCAATGCTGCCGGGATAGGTATCTCCCTGACGGAAGAATTGCTTTTCGGAGTAGTAAGTATTACTTTGGTTGCACTTGTTCCATTGCTGTCTGCTATACGCTGAACAGTTCTGCTGACGGTAATAATTCTTTTTTCTAAGTCTATATCAAACCATTTAAGAGCGCAGACCTCTCCTATACGCATACCGGTTACAGCGGAGATAAAAATTCCGATATTATGCTGAGAATGATTATTATGCAGATAGTTATTCAGTTCAGCTTGTTCCGAGCGTGATAATATCCGAAATTCATGTTTTTCTCGTTTTTGCTGAACTACCACACTCTCGGCTTTATTGGCGTAGTTATAATGCTTATAAGCAAAGCGACAGACTGTTTTTATCAACATAACGATATCTGATACATACTTCGGCGATAAACCTTGCCTGAGCTTCCGGGCAACAAAATCATTAAGCATATTTACCGTCAGCTTCTCATATTTACAGCCGCCGAGAGCGGGTAGAATGTGCTTATCCGCTTTCATAGCGTAGTTTGCGAGCATTGATTCCTTTACACAGTATTTCTGATGCTCGAACCAAAGATCGAAAAGTTCTTTTACCGTCAGAGGGCATACCGTCGCAGTTCTGTCTACGTTTTTTCTTTTCTCGTTCAGAAGCGCCTTGACCTCAGAGTATGACTTGCCATAGACAGAAGAGTTTTTTGTCTTTCCGTCGGGCTTTATGCCGGTTTTGTACCTACCTTCCCAGCGCCCGTCCTTACGCTTATAGATATTCTCGCCTCTGCGTGCCATAAGCCTCACCCTTCTTTCTGACCACTTACCTGACGGCAAATAGTAACAACTCTTTATCATTTTATCCAAACAGATATATGCTGCCACAACACCACTTGTGAAATATTACAAACCCGATGTCCGATTATTGATATTTTTGCTGCAAAATGTTATAATGTATTGTATTTTTATGTGTAAAAACGTTTTCGCAAATTATCCGGATTTGCGATATTATATCTCCGTTATGTGTGCGATATATAAACCTGTCATATCCTTCTTTATTGCATTTATAACAGTATGATTTAACCTCTGAGAAATCTCGGGGGTTATTTTTTATTCAAGGAACCATATATCATAAACGCTCCATTTTGGCGCATAACTCTATTATATCATATAATGTGCCAAAATGGAACCATCAAATGTGCCAAAATAGAGAGTTCGCAATAGTGAAATGTGCTATAATAGAACCAAAGGAAGTGATTCTATGTTTAAAGAAACATTTGCTGCAAATCTGAAAATAGCACGCGAGAATAAACGGTATACTCAACAGTATGTGGCGGATGTTCTCAGCATATCAAGAAGCAATATTGGAAAATATGAAACAGGTACACTTGAACCAAATCTTGAAACCATTGGTCAGTTAGCTGAACTATACCAAGTTTCAACAGATTGGCTATTCGGATTTGTCAAATAATTCACGGATATATTATGCAGCAGGCTTTTAGTCTGCTGTTTTTTAATGTATCCGCTCAATAATCGTGCGCCTGTAAAAGTAGGTTCAAATATGCTAAAATAGTCCAAAGAGGTCTTAAGACCAGATTGGAGTTGTTTAGCCAATGGACAAAATAGGATCAATAAAAAAAGAGCTCAAGCACCGAAGGTGGCAGGAGATGTATGAAACATATCTTTCTAGCGGCAAAAATGTTACAGAGTGGTGTGCCGAAAACGGAATATCAAAGAAGACGTTCTACTATCGGCTGCGGCAGTTACGAAAAGATGTGATCGAAACAGC
>JAGAWN010000258.1 GCA_017941355.1 Ruminiclostridium sp.
CTGTTAGCTCAGGATTCATATCCCACGGTGTTACTTGTCGTGACTTATACCTATCTGACTGGTGTTTCATATAGTTTCTCCTCTGTGTTGGTATACACAGATTATACACTAAAAACCAACACTATGCAAATAGGGATTTAAATTTTATAGGGCTTAACAGCTCCATGTTCTGCATATCGCAGAGCATGGGGCTTTTTTTATGCCCGTTTTTTGCTGCGCCCGTCTGGGAGCGGCTTTTTTGGTGTGCGTTTCCATACTCCGCGAAAGGACGTACACGTTATGTATTGGTACAGGATAAGGTATCCGTGATCCCGGAATTTTGATTTAATTTGTTCGTTTCAAATCTTAAAAATCAAAATTCCGGAGGTCAATAATGGACGCTATTACAAAATTATTAAAGACTATACGCTATACTGAGCTTGAAAACGGCAATTACAGGATCCGTGTCAGGGACTTCTACCCTAAGAATGTTTCCGAGGAAGAGTACACCGAGGTAAACTACGATACACTTATCTACCTTGCCAAATGCAATAGAAAGAAAAAAGCACAGGAGATGGAGGATTACCGCAAGCTCACGAAGTTCTCCTTTGATGAGGTAAAACTTGCCGAAATGGAGGGCATATTTATTCCTTCCGCAGAGGATCAGAACATGGATAAGATTACTTCCGAAGCTCTTCGTAACGCTCTGCTCGCACTTGATGAAAAATCTCGCAGAAGGTTCTATCTGCGTCACGTCGTAGGTCTTAAGGTAAATCGGATAGCTGATATGGAAGGTGTCAGCCCCCAGGCTGTCGGACAGAATATCGAGGTAACCAAAAAGAGACTTCAAAAGTATATGTGCAACGATGACAGTTGGCAGGACTGATAAGCAGAATTTTTAGTGCATATTTACCAAATCTGCATTTTTGAAAGATTTTTGCCTTTCAAAAAACTGTTTTTTTGTAGGTACTTATGAGAGGCAAAAAATATCGCCTCCCGGAGTTCATACAGAAAGGGGTGAAAGGAGATGCACGGAGATGATGTAGCGAGTGCCGGCGTTGAAGTGTCAACACAGATCGTCAGCAAAGCTACGGAAATAATTATGGATCTGTTGAAGATCGCAATCGAAAGAGAGCGAGAAGCAAGGCGTGACAGAGCCGATGCCGAACCGAGATTGTCCGGTGGCGAGGTGACATATCAGAAGTTAAAGGCAGGCGGCGAAGTCACGATGCTCCCGTCATTCGATAAGAATGATTACGGTGAGTTCCTGAAACGAGCGCGAAAAATGGACGTTCCTGTAGCGGCGATACAGGAGAGCGGAAAAGAAAACACGCTATCTCTGTTCTTTAATGTAAAGGACAAGGAAGCGGTAAACGCTATCGTCCAGGATATTATTCGTGAGAAGATGAACCAACCGGAGCAGGCTGAACGAATGATAACGCTCGAAAAAAGCGATGTAGAAGCATTTCAGATGTATTGTTCGGAACACGACATCCCGGTGAGCTTTATGGAAAGCAAGGACGGTGTCAAATGTATATTCGGACAGGCTTATGAAAAGCAGATACAAGCGGCTGTCGAACACTTTCAGCAGATACATGGCGAGCTGTCTGAAACAACTATTGATGTGACTAATGGCGATAAGGGAAAACCAAAGATAGTTGTGGATGACGGTCAGCTCGGAAAAAAGCTGACGATCAACTTCTGTACAAAGGCAAAGGTCGAAAGGATATTGCAGGACAGGCTCGGTTACAGCGAAGAAAAAGCTGTAGAAATGGCTAATAATCTTGCAGGAAAACTATCGGACGAACGCCTTGGGTACTATCTGAGCGGTTCGCGGCAGTTGGAGCAGATGCAATACTATGAAAAGGATATCCGGTTCGATGATGACAACTTGCTCCTCGATAAGTTCTCATTTGCTAAAATGCAGCTGCAGAACGATGAAGCCAAGCGGCTTACGATAACTGATGATCGCGGTCATTTCGTAGTTATTTCCGAGAACAACCACAACAGAGCAGATATTGAACGGAGTATCCGGCAGCACCTTGATGTCCGGGATTCGGAAACGGTCATGGCTATTATGACAAAGGCTGAAAAGTTGGGATTCGTAGATGCACCGAAAATATCACAGTATAAGGAATACCTTATAGAACGTGATAGTCAGACATCATTTACGGTCCGCGGCGGCAGCACGGTCGTAAGACTCGACCTGAAAGACAAGGAAACCGCTAAAAAGCAGCTTATGGATAGCTTCGGAATGAACGAAGCTAAAGCTGAACGGGTGTTTACAAAGGCGGCAAATCAAAGTCTTGTTCATAACCTGCTGCGAAAAGCAAAGGAAAAAGCCCAAAAATCTGCGGATACCCTCAGAAACAAGAAAAAAGAGAGGGGGAGCAGGAAATAGCGAGAGTAGCAAAAAAGCCGGACATCATCACTATCGGCATATACGCGGTGCTTGCATTGTTCGCAATATATCTTGCGGCTTCGCTGGGAACCTGCGTGGATATGTCACTGGACGAGGACGGAAAGCTGGACTTCGACATTTTTGCGAACAGCCTTGAAGCTACGGTATCCGACACCGGCGTGGTGTTTGAATACATACAGCTTGGCGGTTACGCGGTAATGTTCCCGATATTCACAGCGATTGGTCTCGGTCTGTATGTACTGATGAAGATCACAAGCAAGAAAAAGTTCCATAGAAAGGGGGAAGAACACGGCTCGGCTCGGTGGGCAAATCAGAAGGAAATCAAATCGCTTCTCGATAAGCCCCCGAAACCGAAAAAAGAAGATAAGAAAACCAACAAGCATGACAGTCAGGCGGAAAAGGAGGTAGTAGAGAAACCGCCTGACAGTGAAACAGAGAGCATTACAGAGGTAATTGAGGATGATGTAAGAGTTGACGATGCGCCGGAGATAAAGGAAGTCCCCAATGATACCGAGATATCCGGTTCCGATGGCAATAATATTTCAGCAGCAGAAAACACGCAGATTGATGTAACTGCTGACAGTACGGACGTTGAAAGCCCTGCACTACCCTGTGACACGGAAGTCGCGGAAACTGCGGATACGAACAGCACGGAAGTAGTTCAACCGGAATCCCCGGTCTCTGACGAAACTGTATCCGAAAAGCCACTGAAAAAGTTCTTTCGGACGATAGGAGCTCCGATAATCGCTACTATAGCTATCTGCAAGGCTCACAAGGAAAAGAAAAAGATGTTTGTTAAGGACAACAACATCATTCTTACCAATGAAGTCAAGATGTCGCTGAATACCCGACAGACGAGAAAAAATCTCAATGTCATGGTCATAGGCGGCTCCGGTTCCGGTAAATCCCGGTTTTATGTAAAGCCAAATCTGATGCAGGTGAACACGAGCTATGTATGCACCGACCCGAAGGGAGAACTACTGCGCTCGACAGGAAAAATGCTTGAAAAGTACGGATACAAGATAAAAGTATTTAACCTGATCGACATGACGCACTCCAACAACTACAATCCTTTTAATTACATATACGACGTTAATGGTAACTACAGCACCACGGCGGTAATTAAGATGATAAATGTTCTGATGAAGAACACGCAGAAGGAGGGCGGCGGCAGCTCAGATCAGTTTTGGGACGACAGTACAAAGGCGCTTCTCGCAGCGCTTTGCTTCTATCTCGTTGAGTGCGAGGATAAGGACAAGCAGAATTTCTCGGAAGTCATGAAGCTTTTGAAAAAAGCAGAAGTCAAGGAAGGCAGCGACGATTTCCAATCAGATCTTGACCTTATCTTTGATGCTCTCGAACATCCCGAAAACTACAGACAAGTGGTTGAGGAAAATGAGAAGATGAAGGAACTGCACCTGATAGACCTTGCAAACAGAGCAAAGCGTCCGTCGGAATATATGTGCATCAAGTATTACAAGGATTTCAAAAAAGCCGCGGGCGACACGGCGAAGTCGATCTTAATTTCAACCGCCGTAAGGCTTCAGGCGTTCAATATCCCGGAGGTCATGGACTTAACTTGCTGTGATAACATTCACCTTGAAATGATAGGTGACGAGCCTACCGCAATGTTCATCATTATTCCGTCATCGGACGATACATTCAACTTTCTGGCGGCTATGATGTACACACAGCTTTTCGATGTACTGTATGACAGAGCGAATTTCAAGCACGGCGGCAGACTGCCTTTTCATGTTCGCTGCCTGCTGGACGAGTTCCCGAATGGTGTGACACGTTCCGTACTGAAAAGGTGCGGCGCGTA
>JAGAWN010000259.1 GCA_017941355.1 Ruminiclostridium sp.
CATTTGGAACTGACATCAACACGACCTCGGACTTCATAAATACCGATACGGGCTGGGAGCTGCAGGACGCAGCAAGCAAGATACCGGACGCCAACGGGACGGCAGGCGGAAATGTCGGTATTGCAATAAAGTTTGATACGCCGCTTGACAATGGGTTTGATCTTACCTTCAAGCTTGTCACAGATGACGACAGTCAAAAAAACGTGGCCGTCGTTTACAGCGGAAGCATCAATGACGATACGCTGTTTGTGAAGATACGCGATCTGCTTGCACAGGCTGGTGTGGGAGCAGATAATGTTGCAACGCTCACCGTTGTGAATAATGGCGGCAATGCTATAAACTCAATAGATCTCGGTACAGGTGATGCGGCTTATACCGATATCATATTCGAAGCGACCAACGCTGCCGTTGGCAGTGCAAATGACAGCAATCCAAACACAGGCGTTGGTATCGAATTTGCTGCGCTTGGCGCGGTCATAGCGGGGACGGCTGCCGCTATAAGCTACAGAAAACGCAGATAACATATATATACCTCCGGAGGCTCTCTGTGGAAAAAAAACAGGGGGCTTTCGGTGGTTTATACATATACAGGTGATGCAATGAAAAAGAGAAAGAAATTACTTGTTCAGGTCGGAGCACTGATAGCCGTATTCTTCGCGGCGATCCTTATTGCGGGCGGTTTTATCATATATGCCGGGAGCACAACGATGTACCTGAACGCAAAAAACGAGATAATAGACCGCGACCTTCTGCGAGTGCGGGATTCTTTAGAGAAAACTCCGATCTTATCGGCCTTTCTTGATTACTGGCGCGAGAATTCTTATGATATAAATCGCGAAGCGACAGAAGAAGAAGCAAATGAAGTGTGGCAGTATTACAACAACGGTAACGAGTGGATCGAATGGATGAAGATTACCGAAGAACAATTCCGCGATCTGGAAGGACCGGTAAAGATATCCGTAGCCAAGGATTACTACAGCTATTTTGCCGGAGTGTTGAACTGGGAGCAGCATGATTTCGGATATGACGCGATATACTGCATAGATATAAGCCCGGAGAACGCGGGGTTTATCTATGCCAAGGGTAACGGTGATGAACCATATACCTATAAAACGCTCGGCGGGGTGCTGGATATGGATATTTCTAAGCAGCGCGCCGTGCAAAAGATCCTTTCGGGGACAAACAAGACTACAGAGTATGAGGTGGTCGAAAAATATAACGGAAAGAGCATTTACATAGGCTATATTCCCATAACAGCGAACGGCAAAGTGGAATGTGCTCTCTGCATATTCTACGACTGGAGCGCATTTCAGAAGAGCATGAACGAAAATCTTGCCGTGATGACGCTTATCGGCTCGGCGGTCATGATCATCGTATTCATAGCGTTGCTGCATTATCTGTATGTGATCGCATTAAAGCCCGTAACACAGATTCAAAGTAATGTGCGTGAATATCGTGAAAATAAAGACAGTATACGGATAACCGAAAATATGAAGCATATACGCTCGGAGAATGAATTCGGCGTGCTTGCGGACGATATTTCGGAGCTTGCCGAGGAAATGGAACGATTCACGGAAGAAAATATCAGGCTTGCCGGTGAACAGGAACGTGTCGCAGCGGAGCTTGACCTTGCAACAAAAATACAGAGCGGGGCTTTGCCGAGCAAATTCCCTGCATTCCCTGAGCGCGATGAATTTGACCTGTACGCCTCGATGACACCTGCGAAAGAGGTCGGCGGCGACTTCTATGATTTTTTCCTCATTGACGATGATCATCTTGCGCTCGTTATCGCGGACGTTTCCGGAAAGGGCGTACCCGCTGCGCTGTTTATGATGTCCTCGATGATACTTTTACACGACCGTGCGCTTATGGGAGGCACGCCTTCTGAAATGCTGGAATTTGTGAATGAACGTATATATCGGAACAATCCGTCCGGAATGTTTGTAACGGTGTGGCTCGGTATCCTTGAAATAAGCACCGGAAGGCTTTCGTGTGCAAACGCCGGGCATGAATATCCCGTGCTCGGGACAAACGGCGGCTTTGAATTATACAAGGATAAGCATGGTTTTGTACTCGGCGGTGCGAATGGTATGAAATACAAGACATACGATATACAGCTTAAGAATGGTGATACCGTATTCGTTTATACGGACGGAGTCGCAGAAGCCACAAACGCTTCCAATGAGCTTTTCGGGACAGAACGGCTCACCGAAGCACTGAATGCGATCCCCGACGGATCACCGGAAGAACTCATCTTGACTGCGGGAAAAGCGGTCAATGATTTCGTCAAAGACGCGCCGCAGTTTGACGACCTTACAATGCTTTGTCTGAAATACAACGGAGGTACAACGAAATGAAAACAGATGTTTACAAATTTGAAAGAAGCGTGGATAACATCGACATAATTGTTGAGTTAGCCGAAAAGATCGCCGCGTACAACAATCTCGGCGAAGATGAAGAGCTTAAGCTCTCGCTGCTTTGTGAGGAGCTTGTGGAGCTGCTCCCGAATTTGCTTATTTACGGAAATGGGGAATTATGGATCGAGAACAGCGGGAAAAGCTATGAGATACACGCTGTAGTTGAAGCCGACGACCTGCTCACCTCCTCCGACCGCAAAGAAATACTCGCGGTTTCCAAATCAAAAAAGAACTCTGCTGCCGTTGGGGTAATGAACAGAATAAAATTAGCCGTAGAGGAAATTATCGCCAATTACGCACTTTCCAAAGGCATGAGCGGTGAGGTTTCCTATGACGGAACCGCTCTCGAGACACTCGATTATGACTATGCAGACCCCTTTGCGCAGCAGGATATGTGGTCACTTGTCAAATACAAAAAGACTGTACAGAATGGTACGGACGCATGGGACGAGCTTGAAAAGTCAATTATAGCAAATCTGGCTGACGATGTTACTGTCGGGATATTAGGCGGTAAAGTGGAGATCGTCATAAAGAAAGCGTTCTGATGACAGACTGTGGCTGAGAACGCCCGGGTTGGTGACGATAAAAAAGGACGGTATATCAAATGGATTATCTGAGGGAGCATCAGCTTGACCTTATGCTGATACTGACGGGTGTATGCTTTGCCATAGCTCTCGGAGGCTTGTTTTCGGATACAGGTAAAACAAAGAAAATATCGCTGTTCGTAATGGGTCTGAGTGCCACATTTCTAATGATCGCGGATCGATATGCGTACATATACAGAGGTGATGAAAGCACTGTCGGATTCCTCATGGTAAGAATATGCAACTGTGCTGTATTTCTTCTGATACTTGTGATAACTTATTCGTTCAACTGGTATCTTACCGATATGTTCAAAAATGATATACCGGACGGCAGAGTTCCAATGCGGCTGCGTGTAAACGAAATAATTACAGTTATCGGTATCGTGCTTGTTATAGTATCACAATTCACCGGACTTTACTACACCTTTGATGAGCAAAACCGATATCAAAGATCGGACGGATATATGATCTCTTATATCATACCTCTGACGGTATGGATATCCGCAAGCTCAGTAATAATACAGTACCGCGAAAAAATCGGCATGATCATGTATCGGGCGCTGCTTATATTTACGCTTGCTGCCATTATTGCCTCTGTACTTCAATTTTTCCTTTATGGAGTTTCACTTACAAATATTGCGATAGTCGTTCTTACAGTTGTACTTCGGCTGAAAGAGATAGTAAATACCAATCACAGTCTGGCGGCATCACATAAAAGAGAAAAAGAGCTTCTGATACAAAAGCAGAAAGAAATGTCCGCCATGATCGAGGAAACCACCAATGCATTTGCGGCGGTTATTGACGGCAAGGATAAATACACCAAGGGGCATTCCGAAAGAGTTGCGATATATTCAAGAATGCTTGCCAAAAATCTCGGACTTTCGGCGGAGGAACAAGAAAAAGCATACTATATGGGTTTGCTGCACGATATAGGAAAGATCGGCATTCCCGATGAAATCATAAATAAAACGACAAAGCTGACCGATGATGAGTTTAATCTTATGCAGTCTCACCCGATATTCGGCTACGAGATACTGAAGGAGATTAAAAGTATGCCGGAGCTGGCGCAGGGCGCACGCTGGCATCACGAATCCTATGACGGCAAAGGCTATCCCGATAAAGTCGCGGCGAAAGAACTGCCGTTTATCGTCAGGATAGTGGCGGTCGCCGACAGCTACGACGCAATGACATCTAACCGCAGCTACCGAAAATATCTCCCACAGGCGACCGCAAGAGCGGAAATAGAAAAGAATATCGGCACACAGTTTGACCCGGACGTGGCGAGATGTATGCTTGATATAATTGACGGCGACCATGCCTATATGCTTCATGAATAATAGGGTGTGGTGGCGTATTATCGGATAAACGGGCGGTGAAAAATGGACAAACAAATTTCGGATAAAAGAAAATACCGTTCTCTGACAAAGCGGACAACAAGAGCGACAGTTATAGGCTGCATTATTCTCGGACTTGTCGCGGAGATAATCGGTCTCGGATTGTATGCCGTTGCAATAACGGGTCAGTATGTGAGACACGCTTCCGACCTGTCACGCTATGCCGCGATGTCCGCGCGTCATGCGGTAGATACCGTCGGATTTGCCGACGAATTGATGACTGTATATCGGGGTCTCGACGAAACGGAGCTTGCTCTTAACGGGACGGAGGAATACCGTTCGCTGTTCGCCGGATTTTCGGAGAGAAGCGAGTATGTGACCCTGACACATTTGCTGGATACCTTCATACAGACCGATGATGTTGACGATGTGTATATAGCGATGTATGACCGTGATACCTGCGCTATGGTATATATAGTCGATCCCAATCCCGACAATGAGGAGCGTCTGTATCCAGGTGAGTGGGAAAGCGTGACCGAGGAAGGAATGATAAAATTCCTTGACTGGAACGGCGAGGGAATGCTGTATGATATTGATCGCACCTTAAAATACGGCTGGCTTTGCACTGCCGGGACTCCGATAAAGGACAGTCAAGGCAGGGTGTGCGCGTTTGCTCTGGTCGATGTGGCTCCGGGCAATATAGGGGAAACACTGGCGCTTTTTGCCCTCCAGACAGGAATAGGTGTCGTTATTGTTACGGCACTTATAGCCGTATTTCAGATAAGACATATGAGAAAGACCGTCGTAATGCCGATAAATGCCATTGCGGACACGGCGGCGCAATATGTTCTTGATAAGCAGTCTGGCGCAGATGTGACAGGCCACTTCGGCTCACTTGACATACATACGGGTGATGAAGTCGAAAATCTTGCCGATATAATGTCGGATATGGAGCATGACCTTGCCGAGTATGAGACCCGCATCACGAAGATCACTGCGGAGAAGGAACGCATAGGTGCGGAGCTTCGCATGGCGACTGCGATACAGCAGGGTATGCTTCCTCATATTTTTCCGCCGTTCCCGGACAGAAAGGAATTTGATCTTTATGCCTCAATGTCTCCTGCAAGAGAAGTTGGCGGCGATTTCTACGACTTCTTCTTTATAGACGACGATCACCTCGGACTTGTAATGGCTGATGTAAGCGGCAATGGAGTACCGGCGGCGTTGTTTATGATGGTTTCAAAGGTGATAGTACAAAGCTGCGCTATGCTCGGAAAATCGGCAGGAGAAACTCTGACAAAGACGAATGAAGCTATATGCTCAAACAATCAGTCGGAAATGTTTGTGACCGTGTGGCTCGGAATACTTGAAATATCCACGGGAAAGCTCACCGCCGCAAATGCCGGACATGAGTTCCCCGCGATAGAGAGAGCAAACGGGAGATTTGAACATCTCGAAGATGAACACGGATTTGTCATAGGCAGTATACCCGGCATGAAGTATAACGAGTATGAGATAGTGCTTTCACCCGGCGATAAGCTGTTTTTGTACACCGACGGAGTGACGGAGGCTACAAATACCGAGGAAGAGCTTTTCGGAGAAGAGAATATGCTTGAAGCCCTTAATACAGAGCCGGACGCCTCTCCCGAAAAAATACTGGAGAATGTAAGATCGGCCGTGAACAGGTTTGTAAAGGACGCAGAACAGTTTGACGATCTGACTATGATGTGTCTGGAATATAAAGGCAGGAAAGGAAGCTCATTATATGGAAATGCTGACGAGGGAGCTTGAAACTGCGGCAGCGGTAAGTGAACTGGATAATGTGATAGATTTTGTGGACGGACAGCTTGAAGCTGTCGGTTGTTCTATTGATAGTCAGATGCAGATCGAGCTTGCGGTGGAAGAGATATTTGTTAATATCGCGAGCTACGCTTACGCTCCCGGAATCGGAAACGCGGCTATAAAGATCCGTATTTATGGCGAACCGCCGACTGTTGAAATAACATTTACGGATCACGGTGTGCGGTACGATCCGTTGGCAAAAGAAGATCCGGATATAGATCTGCCCGCCGGGGAAAGAGAAGTCGGAGGTCTGGGCATATTTCTCGCCAAGAAGAATATGGACGAGATGGCGTATGAGTACCGTGACGGTATGAATATCTTCACGATGAAAAAAGTAATAAATTGACAGAATGTCGAGTATGGAGGTAAAGACGATGAGTCAAATAACGGTTGCAAAAAAACGAGAGAACGAAAAGCTGACTTTCCTGCTTGACGGCAGAGCCGACAGCTCCACAGCGGAACAGCTTCGGGAAGAAATGCTGAATGATCTCGACGGGGTCACGAATATTGAGGTTGACTGCGAAAAGCTCAGCTATATCTCGTCATCGGGGCTGCGCATAATACTGATACTCTTCAAAAGGATCACGGCGGCAGGAGGCACTCTCGTCATAACAAAACCAACAAGGAAAGTAATGGAAGTTTTAAAAATCACAGGCTTGATTGAAATATTTCCCATAAAAGACAATATAGCGTAAATAATGTTAAACTTTAAACGAAAGGATAATAACCATGAGCAAGATAACGATCACTAAAACAAAAGAAAATGAAACTTTGACTGTTTCTGCCGAGGGAAGGATCGACACCTCCACATCGTCGGAGTTCGACAATACGGTAAGACCGGAGCTTGAAGGCGTAACACAGCTCATTCTGAACTTTGAGAAGCTGAGTTATATTTCTTCCTCCGGACTTCGTGTGCTTCTAAGCCTTCATAAGGCAATGGAAGCTAAGGGCGGCAAGCTTACCGTAATAAAGCCCACTAAAATAGTTTCGGAGGTATTCAATGCAGCCGGCTTTTTCAAAGTGTTAAGTATAGAACAATAAAATGAACGCTGATAAAACAAATATGCTCATAGCAGAGCTTAATCCGACTGTACTTACCGCGCGTGCCGCACTTATGGGCGGTGCGGCGAATGGTGATAAGTATGCGGAAAAACTGCTTGAGTTAATAAAAAAGGAAGAGATATTATCCGAAAAACACGGCACAGTCGATGAACTAAAACGTGCGGAGCTTTACAGGTTTTCCTCGGCATACGGAACGGCAGCATGGGTGAGGAGCAAAATATCCGAGAAAATGTTTCACTCTTTAAAGATGATGTCGTTTGTCGACCTCGGCTGTGGTTACAATCCCCGTGGACTTGCTTTTGAGAAGCGGAAATACATTCGTTATTACGGCATTGACCTTCCGACTGTAATTGACCGAATGAAAAGCACGGTAATGCCTGCTATCGGGAGCAGTGACCGGATCATGTACCATTCGGCGGATATCACCGATCTCAATGCGATACGGTCAGTTATCCGCTGTAAAGAGCCATTGTTTATCGTGACTGAAGGACTTATGATGTATCTGACAGAAAGTGAGGTACAAACGGTCATAAAGAATATATCGGAGCTTCTTTCGGAATACGGAGGGGTATGGTTCACGGGAGATTCCGAGGAGCGCGCAGTCTATGAATATATCATCAGACACATATTCGGGAACGACGAGGATGTGATCAAGAGTCTGTTAGGGTCGGAAATATCGCTGCAATGGCGAAAGCTGCTATATGACAACAGCTTTATGACTCTGAAAAACACCAAACAGTCGGAGTACCTTGCAGCGTATGGTCTGAGTACAAGGAAAGTCAGTATAAAACTGCTGACAGAAGGATTGGATATACCCGAAAATATAAGAAAAGCTTTTGAGAACACAGATTTCCTCGTCATGACTGCTGTCGGAACTGTTGCATCAAGACGTAATGATGCAGGAAAGAGCGTTTTCAGCCTTGAGTCCGAAAAAATGAATGAAACACTCATCATTAAACCAAAAGGACGACTTGATTCTGTCAATGCGCCCGGAATTATTGAAGAATACGAGAAGTACGGCGCAGAGGCTGCAAAAATGGCTGTCATTATTGACCTTGCGGACTGCACATATATTTCCTCTGCGGGTGTCCGTGCCCTGCTGATGCTGTATAAAAGAACTGCCGATATAAAAGAAGGACTTTCGGTAAGAAATATCAGGCCCGAGATCCTCACTGTATTGCGGACGACAAGGTTAACGGATCTTATTTGAGTATAAGTTTATCAGAAAAGGATAGTTTGAATGCTTAGACTGCCATGAGGTCAATATGGAAGACGAG
>JAGAWN010000029.1 GCA_017941355.1 Ruminiclostridium sp.
GCTTTCCACCGATGAGCAGTCCCTCAAGGCTTCGCAGAAGATCTACTACAAACCCGCAGTGAAGCTGACCGCGAAAAAGGGCAGCATCGTTATCAAGTGGGCTGATGTTCCCGGCGCGGAGAAGTACAGATTATTCAAACTCGTAAACGGCAAGCTCAGACTTGTCAAAGAGACAGAAAAGTCCGGCATCAACTTCACGGGTGTCACGGCAGGTAAGAACTACACCTTTGCTGTAAAGGCGCTTGTAGACGGCGAATGGACGGATGTGTGCGAAAGCGATATGGTTTCGGTGACAGCAAAATAAACACAGTAAAAATCCCCGGCTGAGTTCAGCCGGGGGTGTTTTTCTGTATGTATCGTTTTATCTCGCACGGCGGTCATGGCGCGAATAGTATTCGGCTTTGTCCTTGTACATCTTCGATTCCGCGCCGACTATCAGCAATTTCATGCTGATATCCGACTTTTCGCAGAACTCGCAGCCCATAGCCGCGTGATAGCCCTGCTCGGCTATAAGCAGCCGCATTTTCGTTATGCGGGAAGCTACCTCGTCCTGCGGGACATCGGGTGCGAACGCAACGTATTCATCGCCGCCTATGCGGTATGTATCTCTGCTTCCGAAGTTATCCTTCACGATATTCGCGATACAGCACAGCATATCGTCTCCCGCCTTGTGACCCATGGTGTTGTTCAGCTCGTGCAGTCCGTTCACGTCGATATATATGCAGCAGATCGAGCGTTTGCAGAGTTCCGGATACTGTTCAAGTCTCCATTCGTAGCAGTTGCGGTTGTTCAGCCCCGTGAGCTGATCCGTCTCGCTCATTGTTTTGAGTTTGTTTTCAAGAACGTACCCGCGTATCTTGGTTCGGTAAACCACAGTCTCCGAGACAATAGCCAGAATGCCGAAGATAACAGCGTCCGTGATATCTACTGACAGCACCGGCTCTTCCTTTGTCATAAACGCCATAACGATGAACAGCACGATATACACAGCGAGGCTGAATGCCATTCTCCACGGGCGGTCAACGAAGATCAGAGGCACGAATATCAGCATTACCATGAATGTCACCGTCTGTTCCTCGGGGCGCGTAAGCGTTGCGATAGCTATGCCGTACAGCAGGAATACGGCGATAGCCATATACACCGCCGCATAGGTAAGAGCCGGAACTTTCACCGAAAAGAAAGCTGTCAGAACGATCAGAACGGAGAGTACCGCTCCTATGATATAAACATTTCTCGAACCGGCGAATCCGTCCAGAAAAAACGACAGAACGAGCATAACGCCGATAAGCGCGGCTCCCACCGTGCCGAATACAAGCGCGGTCTTGCGGTTCGATTCCTCGATCCTGTTTTTTATGCCGCTGTAGCTTTCCCTGTCTGTTCCGCCGTATAAAGCGAGAGCTTTTATCTTACCGAACATATACTATATCTCCTTGTATAACTTTATGAACAGCGAATCCGCCGATCGGTATAACAACATTGTAATCACAACAGCCGGAAAGTATGTTCCGCGAGGCTTTCCGTCTGCCGACAGATTGTTTGAACCCATTTATTATAGCACTTTTTTTCCGATCATGCAAGGTTTTTTGCGCAGATTTTTGATTTGCGGAAACGCGTTTTTTGCCCGGCTGTATTTGACATATTGTAAAAAAAATGGTATAATCGTTTATATCGAAATCTGAAAGCGGTGATCGTATTGAAAAGAATAATATCCGCCGTTCTTGCCGCGCTGGCAGCTCTTACGGGCTGCTCCGCCGTACAGCGGAATGATGTTCCGCCGGGAACCGATGTTCCGCCGGGAACCGGAACGTACACGCAGATAAGCCAGTCCGAGGCGCAGGAGATGATGCAGCGCGGCGACGGGCATATAATCGTTGATGTGCGCAGGCAGGACGAGTATGAATCCGGGCATATCCCCGGCGCGGTTCTGATCCCGAACGAAAGCATATCCGACACTCCCCCGGCGGAGCTTCCGGATCCCGCACAGGTGATACTGATATACTGCCGTACAGGCAACCGCAGCAAACAAGCCGCACAGAAGCTTGCGGACATGGGGTATTCCAACATTTACGAATTCGGCGGCATAACAACATGGCAGGGCAGCATTGTAAGCGGCTCGGAACAGACGGAGGGCAATGGTATGAATTATGAACTCGTTTTCCACTCATTTGACGGAGGCGGACCCCGGTTTTCCGCAGCGGCGGCGGATCCGGAAATAGTCTCGGCTTCGCTTCGCACAGTCCGCAAAACAGACCCGAAAAGCACCGAGACAGGCTCCCCGTTCAGCGTCATCTGCACTCTCACGGGGCTGAGACCCGGCAAAACGAATGTCACGGTAGAGGAGCGCTCGCCTATCGCGGATAACTCAGATCACATCTACACCGTTACCGTCGGAGAAGATCTCGGCATTACGGTTGCCGAGCGGGGCGCTTTTGAATCACAGGGCGTGCTTGCGGAAATGAAGATGCTCATAAACGACAGGGAGGTTCCCGCGAAATGGCTGTGGAATCCGTCCGTGCTGGAACTCAGCTATGCTCTTCCGATCACGATGAAGCTGCATAAGCACGGAGAATACGCACAGGCAGGCATGATATTTGAATACGGCGACAGTATTCCCTCGGAGGACGAGCATATCACAGCACTTCCCGGCGACATAATGCTGGACGGCGGGAACCGGCTTGTGATCTTCTCCGGTTCGGAAACCGGGGACTATACCCGTCTGGGCATTATTGATCTTCCGGAGGACGAGCTTCGGGAGCTTCCCGGCAGCGGAGATATCACGGTGACGCTCTGCAAGTGAAGAATGCCTTGGTTTAGGGTGATCGCTATTTGACAAATGAGATAAAACATGGTATAATATGTAGTTGTATATTTCCGCGGAATGGAAGGATAGAAAATGGACTCTGATACGAAAGAATACCGCAGGTTCAGAGTGTATATGATACTCGGTGCAGCGCTGTCGTTTCTTGCGGTGATAATATTCTCATACGCAGTTTCGCTTATCACTGCAAATACTACATACGAAGCCGCGTTTGAAGTCAAAAAGACAATGCTCAGGGAGAACATTGAGAACACGATAGCATATCTTGATGTCTGCGCAGACAAGTATATGAAGCAGCACCCGGACGCTTCCGCCGGCGAGATCGAAAGCGCGGCAGCGGAGGTTGCGCGCGAGAAGATATACTCCGAGACTCACATCGACGGCACATATATGTGGGTGCAGAAAGTTCTGAACTACGACGGCGGCGACAATTACGCCATACGGCTGATACACCCGAATCTCAGTGATACCGAGGGAGATTACCTCTCCACAGAAACACTCAATCCCGCAGGAATGAAGGCATACGAGGAAGAACTGAACGGCATCAAAGAGAACGGCTCGGTATATCTTACATACGACTTCAAGAAGCTCAATTCGGAAGATGTGTCAAAAAAAGTCACCTATTCGTGCTTGTACAAACGCTTTGACTGGATCGTTTGCATGGGCGTGAATATTGACGATCTGGAGCATTATCAGAACGAAGCGATAAGCAGTATGCTTCTGCCGCAGGCTGTGATAGTCATAACCAGTTCGGCGATCTGGCTCACGCTCTTGTTTATGATGTTCCGCGCCTACAGCAGTACAAGAGGACGCATATTCGAGCGCCGGAATAAGGAACTCAGCGACAAGCTGTACCACGATACCGTGACCGGGGCAGATTCCAGGATCCGCGGTCAGGACATTCTGGAGGAAAGCTTCCGGGAGTTCAGGAACGGGGCGCAGACGCCTCTGCTGCTGATGCTCGATGTCGATTATTTCAAGCAGTTCAACGATACCTACGGTCACGCCGTGGGAGACAGGGTACTGACAGAATTCGTGAACGCGGTAAAAATGTACGCTGCCGAGGGTGACGCGGTGATACGCTGGGGCGGAGACGAGTTTATAGCCGTATTCCGCAGCGTCCCGGAGAAAGAGCTGTGCAGCCTCGGTGACAATATCCTTAACGCTATCCGGAGCATTTCGATACCGGAACTGAACGGAAAACAGATAACCGCTTCAATGGGATTCACCTATTACAGAAGCTCCGACAGCACCGTAAAGGAAGCGCTGGACAGGGCTGACGAGGCTGTATATGAAGCAAAGGAATTAGGAAGAAACAACTGGCGGGTAAGGTAGAAGCGGTCACTTACCGGCAGAGATCTGAATTCACCGAGATACGGATAACTCCGTTTCGGAACGTCTGATAAGGCGCATTCCATATATCTATCCGGAAAAACAGGAGGAAAACATGAAGAAAGTAATGGGACTCAAAAAAGCTGTATTGCTGACCGTAAGCATTGTAACTTCGGTAACTCTGCTATGCGTGTCGGTAATAGGATACCTTGTTTCCTATAACAAGGTAAAGAACAATCTCACCGTTGAGACAGAGCAGGCTCTTCTCGCAAACGCGGAAAGAATGAACGCGTGGCTTGGCGAACAGTGCGTTTTTGCCGCAGACCAGGGCAACGCGTCGGGAACGCTTTACACATTAAAGCCCGATCACTCCGCTGACCCGGCGTTCACCTCCACTGTGTTGCCGCTGAACAGCGCGCTTCTCGACGCATATACTTCCTATGAGGACAAAACTATCTATCTCGGTTCGGGAGCAGTCCTCTCGTCTGACTTTGATCCCACGATACGTTCATGGTACACTTCCGCAAAGTCTCAGAACAAAGCGATCTGCACTTCGCCCTTTGTTGACGCTTCAACAGGCGGCATTATATTCACCGTTGCGGCTCCGATAAAAGCAAACGGCAGCTTTGTGGGAGTTTTCGGCTGCGACTTCAAACTCGATGTCCTGACCGGTCTTGCAAGCAGCATGAAGCTCAGCGAACACGGATACCCTATTCTTATCGACGCTGACGGTACATTCCTCGTTCACTCCAACCCCGATTACCTCCCCACCGCCGACGGTAAGCTCACCACTGTCAGCAGCGCTGCCGGAGATTACGCAAAGGCAGTTTCTTCTCTCGGCAATGATGTCAGCATAGGCATCTACAAAGATTATGACGGTGTTGACAAGTATTTCGTATTGAAAAAGCTGGATAATGCCGGCTGGACAGTCGGTTACATAATGCCTATATCGGATATCGAAGGTTCGCTTTTCGATCTCGGTATAATGTTCCTTGTCATGTTCGTAGTATTCTTTGTAGGCGGCAACGGATTGGTGTTCTTCGTAATGACAAAGCGTCTGAAGCCTCTTAAAAAGCTTGCGGATACGGCATCACAGATAGCCGGCGGCGATCTCTCGGCAAGGCTTGAATACAACTCCGACGATGAGATCGGAAAGCTCTGTGCAGAGTTCGGAAAATGCATAGACTCAATGCGCAGCTACACCGATGATATCTCCAATGTGCTGACAGCCGTATCAAAGGGTGACCTCACAGTTGCCCCCGCGATCACATATACGGGCGATTTCCGAAGGATCGAAGAATCCATGCGTCTGATACTCAGCGAGCTTACAAGCATTATGTCCGATATAAGCGACGGAAGCACGCAGGTCCTCAGCGGATCAAGTCAGATGGCAGAGGGTTCACAGTCCCTTGCTGACGGGACCACAAGACAGGCTTCCGCAATACAGGAGATCTCCGCAACGCTCGCCGAGGTTTCCGCGCAGATCGCCAATACTGCACAGAACGCTTCCGAAGCCGGAAAGCTTTCGCAGCAGACCCAGGACAAGGTAAACATTCAGGATACCGAGATCCAGAACATGGTAAGCGCGATGAATGATATCAGCGCGACATCTCAGGAGATCGAAAAGATCATAAAAACGATCGAGGACATTGCTTTCCAGACAAATATACTTGCGCTCAATGCAGCGGTTGAAGCCGCACGCGCGGGCGACGCGGGCAAGGGATTCGCAGTCGTTGCGGACGAAGTAAGAAACCTCTCCGGCAAGTCAGACGAAGCCGCCAAGAGCACATCAACACTTATCCACGCTGCGATAGAGGCCGTAGAGAACGGCAGCAAGATAGCGCTTGCAACCGCGGAATCAATGAAAGAAGTCAAGGATATGTCTGCGCAGACGGCAGAACTTATCACGAGGATAGCATCTGCAAGCGCAGAGCAGAACGACTCCATAAATCAGATCACCTCCGGAATCGAACAGATCTCGCAGGTAATACAGACAAACTCCGCGACTGCCGAGGAAACCGCCGCTTCCTGCGAAGAGCTTTCCGGTCAGTCAAGAATGGTTGAAAGATCAGGTTGCCCGTTTCCGTATCAACCAGTGATCCGATTCTGCCGAAAAGTGATTTCCGGCTCAAAAGACCCCGTATGCAATTCTGCATACGGGGTCTTTCCTGCATTTAAACTTTCTGCCATTCAGAGTTAATGACATGACCTGTGACCGATCAGTTCTTTTTGCTTCCCATGATCTTGAGTATAAGGTCAAGCACCTTGAAGTAAAGCCAGATAACGCTGAATGCGAGTCCGAAAGAAGCGTACCACTCATACTTTTTCGGAAGATTGTTCTCAACCGAGCTGCGGATAGTGTCGAAGTCCACAAGCAGGAAAAGCGTTCCGACGATAACAAGGATAACGCTTCCGCCGATAGAAAGGATCGGATTGTTCGTAAGCTCCGATACAAGCCCTCTCGTAGCGGGGATAAGCGAACCGATAAACGTGAGCAGGCTTGCGCCGAGTACAACGATACCGAAGGTCATTATCACCGTTTTCATCTTCTGTCCGACTTTAACGATCCCCATTCCGTACAGGAATCCCATTGTGAACACTATCATCAGCGTTATCACAAGCGCCAGCAGGATCGGAGCCATGTAGATGTCACCGAGAGTCGTTGCAAGCCACGAAAGCAGGAATCCTGTTGACAGACAGTAAAGCGTTCCGGTGACCGGGATAGTCGGGCGGATAAAAGTCGCAAGTATCGGTGCCAGAATGAATACAATGCCGCATACAAGGATCACAATTGCTTCGGTCTCGCGGATAACCACGTTTGCGCCGTCCTCAAACAGCGGCTGATCGAGTATTATCTCTCCGCCGAGAGACGCGCCGCTGAGTTTAAGCACAAGGTTTGCCGCTACTCCCACCGCTATCATGATGACAAAGAAAGCGAGCTTACGCGCTATTCCCCCGTATGTGCAGACTTTGTCCGAACCGTCGTACTCCACCGACTTTGAAAGCCTGCTGAGAAGCGGATTCTGCGCGAAGAAGTGATTTGTTGTTTTGTTTTCTGATACTGCCATTTTCTTATTCTCCTTTTTGTATATTTACCGTGAAAACACCGGATCGCCGTTTTCATCGATTCCGAAAATAACACTGTCTAATCAAAGTAAATGAAGTCGGTGACCGATGCAGTGTACACATACCCCTCATAGTCAAGAGTGAATGAATACACGCCGTTGGCGTCAAGAAACGGTTCCGTCCGCGTACTCCGAGCAGTTCCGGACGATACCGCCTATATCAACCATGTTTGTGTAGCCCTCGGTTCTGTTGTTGCCGCCGAAGTTGTCAGCGTACCTCACGCCTCTTACAATTCCGGAAAGATCCGCAAGTCCGGCATAGTATATTATATCTCATTCGGCAGCTTTTGTCAACCGCCGGAACAGTGCAGATAATAAAAAAACAGCGCCTTTCCGAAGAAAGGCACCGTGATCTGTCAGTTCTCCTCAGAGAATCTGTAAAGCATTATATATTCTTCCTCATTCTCGTCAACGATCTCAAAACCTACATTTCTGTACATTCTTACCGCGTAGTTCGCTTTCTGGACCGCCAGAGAAGCCCGCCGGTACCCAGCTTCACGCAGCACATCAAGCATTCTGCGCATCATCTGCGTTCCCGCTCCCATTCCCCGGTATTCCCTGTACAGCGATATTGCGAAAGACGGCGTATCATCGTCGATATGTCCGTAATCCGGCATTATCCGTGTCCAGACAGCGCCGACGATCTTACCGTCAGCCTCGGCAGCGAGAGCATAGTCCCCTGCCCTGCCGCCGAAACCGTCAACATATACCCGAAGCTCCGGACGCTGTATTATGTCCCGCGGCGGAGGCTCCACTCCCTCAGGAATGAATATCGCTTCATACAGAAAATCGTCCAGTACGCCGTATTCGCTCTCCGCCAGAGTTCTGATAACAATACTCATTTTGACATTTTCAGCATATCGCCGATCTTCAGTCTGTTTCCGGTATGGAGAATAATGCTCTCGTAAACCTTAGCGACAAACATCATCAGAACAATGACCGCCGCGGCAAGGATCAGTATCGAGATGAGTGCTTCAACCATCCCGGCTTTGCCGAGCATATAATCGGAAGTGAGAATGAACGGCGAGGATATGGGAAGATAACGCGCAATTTTAGACAGCGAATTCTCCTCGCCCGCTACCTGCGGGAAGTACGCAAGATAGAACCCTAACACGCCTATCAGCGATATAGGCTGAAGCGCGTTGGCGAGATCCTCCATTTTGCTGACGCTTGCGCCCGCAAGACCCGCGAGTCCCGCAAACAGCAGGAATCCAAGTATGAAAGTTACCAGCATAATAAGGATCATCGTGATATCTACGTTTGAGAAAGCCGCACCGATATCGTTCACGATATTGACCGCGTCAGCTCCGGCACCGGACGCTTCCGTCATTGTTCCGGCAAGCGTACCGACCTTTCCTACAATACCGAAAGGCAGGGATACAATGAATCCGATCGTTCCGCCAAGCCCTATAAGCAGGAACTGCAGCAGCGAAACACAGCACATTGCAAGCACCTTGCCGAGTATTATAGCAAGCGGCTTTATGGAGGTGAGAAGATACTCGATTATACGCGAGGATTTCTCGATCGCCACCGACTGCGCCACAAGCTGGCTGTAAGAGAAAATGAACACAAACAGAACAATCGAGGAGAGCATAGGAACGACCATGTTCACTATTTCCTGAACGAAGCTTACCGGCTCTTCTCCCGCAGCGCTTATTGTGGTTCTGATACCGGACAGCGCAAGTCCCAGTTCACTTTCCGGCACGCCGATCTGCGAGAGATACTGCAGGTTGAGCTGAGTGGAAAGGATACTGTTTATTGCCTCGCAGTCGCTCTTCTGAACATTCTGACTTTTGCCCGCATATTTCGACTCGATAACGAAGCCCGCTTCATCATTCGTGATCCGCGCGAGCATTTCGTTCGCTTCGGAATTCTCCAGTTCCTGCGCTTTCGCTTCCGCTTCCGAAGCGGAGATCATGCTGCATTTTGCGCCTGCGGCATTTACAGCCTCATCAAAGCTGAAGCTGTATTTTGTTTCATTGCTTATATACAGTGTTTCCACCGTCATTATATTCTCGCCGTTTGCGGCTCTTTCGGCGCGGTCAAGATCGTCGTTCAGGAACAGAACCGGCAGGAAATCCGCCAGAAACGCGATCAGAGCAACAATTACCGCCATCACAACAGTTCCTATTATAAACGATTTGGTCTTTACCTGCTGATTGAACGTAAATACGAAAACCTGCTTCCAGCCTTTAATTCTCATTTGCTTCACCCCCGCACTTTTCGACAAAAAGCTCGTGCAGCGACGGCTCTCTGAGATCGAATCTTATCACGTTGATCCCGTTGTCCAGCATCATCTTCAACAATCTTTCCGCGTCCTCCTCGGACTTTACCTTGAACGAAGAACCGTTGGGAGTTTCCTCCACCAGCGTCAGTCCGCACTCCTGCGCGTATTCTCCGAAAGGCTTGTCAGCCTTTACGGTAAGGTTTTCGCGTCCGCGGGAACGCTTGATATCGTTAAGGTTGCCCTGCATTACGACTTTGCCGTGATGCAGCAGCACAAGATCCTCGCAGAATTCCTCGATCGTTTCCATCTGATGTGACGACATGATTATGTACTTTCCGCTGTCACGCTCTTCGCGGATAATGCTCTTGAAAAGATCGGCATTGACCGGGTCAAGTCCGCTCAGCGGCTCGTCAAGGATTATAAGCTGCGGGTTGCACAGGAGTGCCGCCGCGAGCTGCACTTTCTGCTGATTTCCCTTTGAAAGCTGCTCGGCTTTCAGCTTTTTGTATTCCTCGATCTTCAGCCTCGAGAACAGATAGTCTATCGCCGCGGAAGCTTCCTTTTTCTTCACTCCCTTTATGGAAGCGAAATACTGCATCTGTTCAAGTATATTGTATTTCGGGTACAGTCCCCTCTCCTCCGCGAGATATCCTACCTGTTCGGTCATAACGTCCAGCGGCTTACCGTTCCACGTCACAGTCCCGGTATCCTTTGACAGCATACCGAGTATCATTCGGATCGACGTACTTTTACCCGCGCCGTTAGTTCCGAGGAATGCAAATACTCCCGGTTTCGGGACCTCAAACGACAGATCTTCCACCGCGACTTTATCCCCGAACTTTTTGGAGAGGTGTTCTACGACAAGTGACATCTGTTCTCCTCCTGTTTTGATTATTATGAATACTGGTTGTTCTGATAACAAAAAGCGCTCTGAGTAACTCGTAAATATAATTTACATAATTATATCACTCAAAGCGGTTTTTGTCAATAGCGTTTCCTGATCATTCAGGTTTTGTTATCTCTTTTCGATCGTAAGCTTCATTCCGGTTTTGGTTGTACCGGCAACTTCAAGCTCCTCAAACGTCGGCATACATACCGCGTCGATATCCTCCTCGGCAAGAAATACTCTTGCCACGGCGGCAGCCTTTACAGCCTGATTTACGGCACCCGCGCCGACAGCTTCGACCTCCGCTCTCCCACACTCTCTGATAACAGCGCAGATAGCGCCTGCAACAGACTTAGGTACACTTCTTGACGATACTTTGATAACGTCCATTTCAATTTCCTCCCTAATTATAATATTATTATAGTATTAAACTATATTTACCCTTTCCATGCCGGTGCATTTCCCGCATTTCTCATCTATAGAAATGACAGCGGCATTTATCATTATATCCCCCGCGGGATATGTATGCTTCTGCGGATAGTACGTCGTCAGCCGTGCGATTATCACGTCCCTGTCAATGCCAAGCACCGAATCGCGCACTCCGACATACCCCACATCGGTGATATATCCTGTATGTCCGCCGAGTATCTGCTCATCGGCAGTCTGGACGTGCGTGTGAGTCCCGATCACAGCCGAGACTCTGCCCTCGAGGTAAAAGCCCATAGCCCGCTTCTCCGAGGAAGCTTCCGCGTGAAAGTCAACGATGATATTCGGCGTGTCGATCTCTTTCAGCAGCCCGTCTATGCAGTAAAACGGGTTGTTGCAGCTTTCCATGTACGCCATGCCGATAAGATTCACGACCGCCACTCTCGTTCTTCCCATGTCGAACACGGTATATCCTCTGCCGACGGTATCACCGAAGTTGGCGGGACGTATGATAACGCTGCTCTCCTCGTAAAGATCGTTCATTTCTTTCCTGCGGAAGCAGTGATTACCGGTTGTGATAACGTCCGCGCAGTCCAGCAGGATCTTGGCGGAAAACGGGGTTATACCGTTTCCGTCGGCGGAGTTTTCGCCGTTCACTATCGTCATATCCACGCCGTACCGGCGTTTGAGAGCCGGCATCTTATCCGCGAGGTATTCAGCGCTTCTCTGTCCTACGACATCTCCGACAAACAGTATATTCAATCTATCACTCCGTTATCTTTCGAGTATCTGGCTTCTGTCGGGACCTATGCCTACCATTGCTATCTTGCAGCCGCACAGTTCCTCAAGTCTGAGAATATACTTCTTGCAGATCTCCGGCAGTTCGTCGAATGATCCGCAGCCGGAAACATCATCGTCGAATCCCGGGAAAGTTTCATATACGGGCTTGCAGTCCGCGAGTTCCTCGAGAGTAGGCGGGAAGTCTTTTATTACAGTTCCGTCCGGCTTTTCGTATGCAACGCAGATCTTCAGTTCCCCGATACCGCTGAGTGTATCGAGCTTGTTGATAGCAAGCTTTGAAAGTCCGTTTACGCGGACGGAATGACGAACGATCACAGCGTCGAACCAGCCCGTTCTGCGCGGTCTGCCGGTAGTTGTGCCGAACTCGCCGCCCCTGTTGCGGATAAGTTCGCCTGTCTCGTCGTTAAGTTCTGTGGGGAAAGGACCCTTTCCGACACGGGTGGTGTATGCCTTTGCGACACCTATGATATCGCTTATTATCATGGGACCTACGCCTGTTCCGACGCAAACACCTGCGGAAACAGGGTGAGAAGACGTAACATAGGGATAGGTACCGAAGTCGATATCCAGCAGTGTGGCCTGTGCGCCCTCGAACATGATCTGCTTGCCTGCTTTTGCAGCTTCATAAACGATAACGGAAACATCGTCAACGTATTTTGCGATACGCTTTCCGTACTCGGTATATTCCTTTATTATCGCTTCGATATCATGGGGTTCTCCGCCATAGACATCGGTAATGATCTTGTTTTTGAGTTTTCCGGTGGAGCGTGCTTTTTCCGCGAAAACATCGGGGTGTATGAGATCATACACGCGGATACCGCAGCGTTCATACTTATCCATATATGTAGGACCGATACCGCGCTTGGTCGTACCGATATCGCTGTTGCCTCTGAACTTTTCGGAAAGCCCGTCGAGTGTGATATGCCACGGCATTATGACGTGGGCGCGGGGATCGACTCTGAGGTTATCGAACGAAACGCCTCTTGCACCGAGGTTGTCGAGTTCGCCTATAAAATCTTTCGGGTCAAGGACAACGCCTGCTCCAATGCAGCAAAGTGTCTCCTTATACAGGATACCTGAGGGGATCAGGTGGAGTTTATAGGTCTCTCCGTCATTGACAACGGTATGACCTGCGTTATTGCCGCCCTGTGAACGGACAACGACATCAGCCTTTGAAGCGATGATGTCGATTATCTTACCTTTACCCTCATCGCCCCACTGGGTACCAACTACAATACTTGCCGGCATGAAAAAACCATTCCTTTCAAATGAGTAAAAAATTTATGTGAAAACACATACGCATATATTATAGCACATTTCGATCCGTTTGTCACCATTTTTTTGAAAAATTTTTGTGAAAAAATACGCAATCCATTTATCAGCCGGCATTACGCCTCCGGGAACACGCGGCATACGGCGGTATTCCCCGTCCGGTTCCGCCCGCGGGTATTACGGCAGCTGCGGTTTTTATAAGTGTTTTGCGGCAGCAAAACAGCAGACCCGCTTTCCCCGGATCTGCTGTGCCGATGCTATTCGTCATCGCTTATGTCGTCGATATCGTCAATGTCACCGTCCGTGGCGGTAAGCGGAGATGTCGTATCCGCGTCTGACGGAAGCGGATCGTCTTCCTTGTCGTCCAGGATCTCATCAGGCTCGCCCGGATCGTCGTCGGCAGGTTCGGTGACTTCCGTGACTTCCGCGTCCTCGCTGTCACTTTCTGCCGGCGAGCCGTCCCCGGACGCAGGTGTGTCCGAGGAAGCATCCGTGCCTTCCGGAACTTCTTCATCCTCGGGAGTTTCCGCGTCCTCTTCTTCCTCCGAGACCTCTTTTGTGGTGTCAGCCGCCGAAGACGCAGCGGAAGAAGTCACCTGCGCAGGCGCGGCTGTAGTTGCAGCCGGGAGTGTTGCCGCAACAACACTCTTTTCCGCGGCATCATATCCTTCTGTAGCATAAGCGATGCTGCTGCGCGCTATGTAATTCTTGATACCCGACACAATCCCGGCGGCGATGCCCGCGCGGTGCGTGTCCGATGCCAGCGCCATCGCGTCCTGTATATTATCTACAAATCCGGTCTCCACAAGCACGGACGGGAAATCCTGCTGCAGCGTCACATGGTAGTAGCTGTACCGCGCACCGCGGTTCTTGTCGGCTCCGTCGCTGTAAACACTGTTCTGATAGTATTTGGCTATTCCCTTTGAGATCTCTGCAGCAAGGGGTTCGGAATACGAGGTGAAATAGTACGCTTCCGCTCCCCGTGCAGTCCCGTCAGCCTTGTTGGCATGGATCGAAATGAACAGATCGCACCCGTACTGCCGTGCATAAAGCGGACGCTCTTTCGTCAGCAGATACTCGCCCTCGGTCTTTAAGCGAACTACCGTAGCGCCCTCATATTTAAGCTGTGCTTCCAGTTCTTTTGCGATCGCAAGAACTGCCTCCTGCTCGACCACTTCCCCTATCGCGCCGGGGTCAAACACTGTCGGTGACTTGCCGTAGCCGTGACCGGGATCTATCACGATCGTCAATCCGCTGAGTATATTAGTCGGTACCGGGAACGACAGTATAAGATCTCCGCTGCTGTCATAACGCGCGCTGTGACCGAAGTAAACCCCCGGCTGCCGCAGCTCGAGTATCAGTCTGAACTTGGTGCCGTTGTCCTCGGTAACTGTATCCCACTTGCCGGATCTGAAAACAAGGTTATGCTCAAATGACGGAAGCGCGGTCACGCTTGTTAAATTCTCAAATGTTATATAAAGGTGCGTGGCGGTAAAGTCGGAAACGTTGTAATCCCCGTCCCACGCGGTATAGTAGGTATTCCCCGCAAGCCGCATATTGAAGCCGGTCCTGTGGTCAAGCTTCATTTTTATGTAACTGCTGCCGCCGGTAGTTCCTACCGACTTCACAAACAGGGAGTTCTGCGTGATCGCTTCGGCGGTTTCGAGAGTAGAAGCCGAGGAAGAAATGCGCTTTCCCGATTCGGTGATATAGTAGCTGCCGGATTCGGCTCTGAAAACCTCCAGCGTACCCGCCGGAAGCTGAGAAAACAGCGGTGACGGGATATCATCGGCTGTCTTGCCGTCATACACGATCGTGTTGTCGTTGGAGACTTTGACGAACTGTACCGTTTCTCCCGCCGTATAAGCCGGGGTCAGCGTGGCAAGCACCTCGCCGCTTCCCACATTCTCGGCGTCCTCCTTCATCACGACTTCGGACTGTCTGACCGGTTCAGGCTTTGCGTTCACAGTGACGGAAGCACCGACCGCCTCCATGCTGTAACCCGAATATGAAGCGAATATCTTGATCTTTCCGAGAGCCTGCGCCTGTCCGACTATTCCCTCGGGAGCAGTGTAGGTGCCTATATAGCGGACATAGGAGG
Organism: Ruminiclostridium sp.; assembly: GCA_017941355.1. Taxonomy (GTDB): domain Bacteria; phylum Bacillota; class Clostridia; order Oscillospirales; family Ruminococcaceae; genus Ruminiclostridium_E. The sequence continues at coordinate 14,989 of JAGAWN010000029.1, forward strand.
AGTTCACGTCCTCTTCGTCAACCGCACCCTGCGCTTCCGACATAGGCACGGTCGTTCCGTAAACCGTTCCGTAAACGTTCGCGCCCTTGTACGCATAGGCAGTAAGCTTTATCTTCGTACCGCCGTCAACCGTAAGCGTTTTCCCCTCAGCGACTGCACTGCCTATGGATTTCAGGACAGTTATCCTGCGGGTGATGCTGTAGGTGTATGTTTTGGATTTATGGCTGACGGTAAACGTGTTCAGACCGTCGGAAAGCGGTTCCTCAAAGTAGAAGTTTCCCGCGTCGTTGAGCTTGATCTCCTCGCCGTTGAACAATACCGGGAAGTTGCTGTCAAACGTTCCCATGAACGTAACCGACGGCTCAGTAGTGGTGAACACAAGGTTTGCCGGAGATGTCATTTTCAGATCTTCAAACAGGGAGTCCTCGTCGATCTGCTCGTTGAAGTATGAGCGAAGCGCGTCTGTGGAGCCGAGCGGGTTGCGCACGAGATCCGCGTATGAGTTGAACGCGCTGCCGGAGTAACTCTCAACTTCCTTTGCAACCGCAAGCTGCTTGAGAAGCTGATCCGCGCTGCCCCAGCCGACAGTCGATGTCCCGACATATTCGTTGTGGTGCAGCACATAGAGCGGGATCCCCGCATTTTCAGCAATCGTTCCCCACCAGCCGGTGACCTCCTCAAACGGCAGCGATGTCGATGTGATGGAGCCGTAAGCCCGCACCACCGCGAAATCCACATATCCGTTCTCGATGAAGCTTTTGGTATCGGCGTGTCCGTCGTAAAGCGCCTGTACGGCATCATTTGTGGCGCTTCCCTCAGCGTTTACCGAAGAGTTTGCCCACATATCGTTGATGAAGAAACCGACGGCTATCGAATTGTCGGTTCCGCGGATAACATCGGCAGCATTGCTGAAATACTGCTCAGCCGCATCGTACAGCCAGTTGCCGTAGCCAATTCCGGAACCGTTGTCCATATAGTCGCCGAACGACGCTATCCCGCGGCGCAGATAGTAATCGTCAAGGATTATGCCCGTACAGGGGTATCTGACCGCAAAGCGGTGAGCTTTCGACACCAGCGTATCTATCGCAGCGGAACCGGATCTGCAGTCCGACAGCGCGTGTCCTATGTCGAAAACGACATAAGGCGACAAGCCGAACTCATACGCGGACGTGACTGCGGCAAGCACCGGATCTGCGGTTTCAGACTGTTCGAGGGAATAATACGCGTTTTCGCCGCTTACCGTGTTGATTATGACAGAGTTAAGCCCTATCTCCGAAAACTCTGTGTAGATGTTGTCAAGTTCACTGTCCAGCGCGGACGCATCTTCGCCGCTGTCGGTAAAAAAGTCGGTACCCGGTGTCAGAACCGCCGCTCTCATGTTCGAGGGAAGAGTTACCGCGGAGTTTCGTTCACTTTTCGGAGATGTATGTACAGACTCGTTTTCCACGGATATCTCCCCCGCTTCAGGTTCGCCTGTATCGGCTTCGGCAAAGGCGGGCAGTGTATATCCCGTGACCGCAAGCGCAGCAGCCGCGATCAGAGCGGCTGCCTTTCTCATTACTTCTTTCATTTTTATCTTCCTTTATGTCATTCCTTATTGACCGGTGAAAAGCTTCTTAACGCCGTCAAATTCGGCTTTTGTCGCAGCGTTTGCATATCCGCTGTCAAACAGGTATGAGTAGCTGTATAACGCCGCGCCGGAGCAGCCGTTGGCGTCTGCGTACTCCACCTGACGTTTCAGTATATCGCTGTGGTTCTGCCACTCGTACTTTCCTGCGCCTGCCCATTTATCCTCGGCACCCGCCTTATACACGGACAGCCCGGCGTAAAGCTTTGTATCTGTGCCTTTTATTATACCCGCCCATTCGTCAACACAGACATTGAACGGGATATACGCGTGTTCAAATCCGTAGTAGATCTGCGGTGTGAAATAGTCTATGTATCCGCCGGCACACCACGCACGGACATCGGCGTACAGCTGATTCAGATTGTTATTGTTATTGCCCTGCGGAGCGGCTCCGAACCATGCGGAACTGCATTCATGCGCCGCATCGTGCATAGTTTTGATCATAGATGAACAATTCGCGATTCTGAACGCAGAAAGGCTTGAACTGCCGCTTTCAGCAAATGCCGTGCTGTCAAAGGAAGCGTCCGTCGTCGGATAGAAGTAGTCGTCAATGTGAACTCCGTCAACGTCATAGCTGGACACTATTTCCCGGACATTATCGCCTATAAGCTGCAAAACCTCGCTGTAAGCGGGATTGAGATACCATGTACCGTTCACGTTCACGATGTACCTGCCCTTTTCCGAGCCTTTGTACCACTTACCTATCGGATAATCCTGCGGCACGGCGGACATATCGCTGTCGCTGCAAAGCCGCATGGGATTTATCCACGCATGGAAAGACATTCCGCGGGTATGAGCCTCGGAGACCATTATTTTAAGTGGATCGAAAGAGGTTTTTGAATTAATAGTCCCGGTGAGCTGCTTTGTAAACGGGAACAGCGACGAATAGTAATATGCATCGCCGAACGCGCGGACATGAACATAGACGGTGTTGATACCCGCCGACCGGCAGTGATCCATCATATCTCCGAACTCGCGTCTGAATTCAGTCTCATTCTTGCCGTAAAGGTGATTGTGAAGTTCAATGTACGATATCCACGCTGCCCGCACATAGCTGTGATTTACGGCCTTATAGCTGTTCTTCGTGTAAGAGTGCGCAGCGGCAGCAGTTGTAGTTTCAGCCGTTTCTGCGGCAGTCTCCGCAGCGGTTGTTGTCTGTGCAGCGGTTGTAGTAGTTTCTTCCGTTTCCGGCGCGGCAGTTGCAGCAGACGATCCTGCGGCGGATCCCGAAGAGACTGCCGCCGATACGGTAGTTTCAGCAGCGGCAGATCCGGAAGATACAGCGGCTGTCGTTGTCGAAGCGGCTGTCGCAGCTGTGGTAGTCTCAGCCTTTCCTGCTGTCATTTCCGACACTGTCGCCGTCACATAACCGCCGCCGACAGTTGAAGCACTCGTTTCTTCCGCTCTTCCGGCGGTTATCGAGGAAAGCGTATCGTCATCAGCCAACACACCGGCTTTGTTTGTTCCTGTGTTCGCGAAATCAGGAACAAGTTCCGCGGTAGCGGCAGTTACTCCCTCACCGTCAAGCGCTATGCCTACAAACTCCCCGTTCTGTACGGGAACCGTGCTTACACTTCCCGCAGCGGCAGCAGCGGTGACCGTAGCGTCTGTTTCAATGCTCCGGCATGAACTCAGCACGGAGAATACAAGAAGCAGTGCAAAAAAACTGCATAAATATGAAATCTTTTTCACTGCTTACACCTCCATGCGCATTGTTTCGCATAATGATTATAACACCTCAAATCCTTTTAGTCAATAGGTTTCACGGATTTTGTTCATAAAATTTATTGCTATGAAATTGTGCATTTTGTTCATAATTACAAGTTCGCAGAACATTGAAACTTTTTCTTGACAAAATATTGACAAATCACGTTATATATAGTACAATATGTAGTATGTAATATTATCTTTCACAGGAGGTAGTTTAATGGGACTTACACTTACTGAAAAAATCATCAAGGAGCATATCGTTGACGGCGAAATGGTCAAGGGCAGGGAGATCGGACTTCGCATCGACCAGACTCTTACTCAGGACGCGACCGGCACAATGGCGTATCTTCAGTTCGAGGCAATGGGCGTTGACCGCGTAAAGACAGAACGTTCCGTTGCGTACATCGACCACAACACTCTCCAGTCCGGCTTCGAGAATGCGGACGACCACCGCTTTATCGGAAGCGTCGCAAAAAAGCACGGAATCTGGTTCTCACGTCCCGGCAACGGCATTTGCCACCAGGTACACCTTGAGCGCTTCGGAAAGCCCGGCAAAACGCTCATAGGCTCCGACAGCCATACACCTACCGGCGGCGGCATAGGAATGTTTGCCTGCGGCGCCGGCGGTCTCGATGTTGCAGTCGCAATGGGCGGCGGCGCGTACTACATAACCATGCCGGAAGTGGTGAACATTAAGCTCACCGGAAAGCTGAATGACTGGGTATCCGCGAAAGATGTAATATTAAAGGTACTCCAGACCCTCTCCGTAAAGGGCGGCGTGGGCAAGGTCATGGAATACACCGGCGAGGGCGTGCTTTCGCTGTCCGTGCCGGAGCGTGCAACTATCACCAACATGGGTGCCGAGCTTGGCGCTACAACATCTATCTTCCCCTCCGACGAGACTACACGCGCTTTCCTGAAGGCTCAGGGACGCGAGGAGGACTATATCCCGCTTGCGGCAGATCCCGACGCGGAGTACGACCAGACCGTAGAGATAAACCTCTCCGAGCTTGTTCCGCTTGCAGCTTGTCCTCACAGCCCCGATAACGTAAAGACTATCGACGAGATAGGAAATATCAGGATAGATCAGGTCTGCATCGGCTCCTGCACCAACAGCTCAATGCAGGATCTGCTGAAAGTTGCACATATATTAAAAGGTAAGACTGTTCACCCGGATGTCAGCCTTGCTATCGCACCCGGTTCCAAGCAGGTATATAACATGATGGCGCAGTGCGGCGCACTTTCCGACCTCATCGACGCCGGCGCGAGAATACTTGAATGTGCCTGCGGTCCGTGCATAGGCATGGGACAGTCCCCGAACTCCCACGGCATCTCGCTGCGTACTTTCAACCGCAACTTCGAGGGAAGAAGCGGAACAAAGGACGGTCAGATATATCTCGTTTCTCCCGAGACTGCGGCAATTTCCGCGATCACCGGCGTTCTGACCGACCCGAGAACTATCGGCGCTATGCCTCCCTATGTAATGCCCGAAAAGTTTGTCATCAACGACAACATGGTGGTTGCACCCGCGACTCCGGAGGAAGCTCCCGATGTGGAGATACTCCGCGGTCCCAACATCAAGCCGTTCCCGATAAACAAGCCTCTTGCCGAGAATATCGCTGCGGGCGTTACACTCAAAGTCGGTGACAATATCACCACAGACCACATCATGCCCGCAGGCGCAAAGATACTCCCGCTGCGCTCGAATATCCCCGCTATCTCGGAATACTGCTTCACAGTATGTGACGAGACATTCCCGAAGCGCGCAAAGGAAGCCGGTCAGTCTATCATCGTCGGCGGCTCCAACTACGGTCAGGGCTCGTCCCGTGAACACGCGGCTCTTGCACCTCTCTACCTCGGCGTAAAGGCGATAATCTGCAAGTCTTTCGCCCGCATTCACAAGCAGAACCTCATAAACAACGGTATTCTCCCGCTCACATTCGTGAACGAAGCCGATTACGACAAGATAGATCAGGGCGACAAGCTGGAGATACCGGGTGTCAAGTCCGCCATAAAGCACGGTGACAAGATACTCGTCAAGAACATCACAAAGGGTACGTTCTTCCACACAACGCTTGAACTCTCCGAGCGCGGCAAGGGCATGATACTTGAAGGCGGTCTGCTCAACTACACAAAGAAGAACGGATAAGCCGCGGACGCGCGGCAGCGTCTCCGGCGGGGAACGCCCCGCCGCGTTGCCGTATGTTTCCCCATAGATCGAAAGGCTTCTGCCTTGCAGCCGTTATTCTGTGCTGATCTTTATAATATAACGCAGCAGCTTTACACGGAGGATATTACCATGGACAAATGGACAGCCATAAATGACAGTATCCAGTCCTCACCCAAATATATAAAGGTATTGCAGTCAGAGCCGTATCTTGCGGGAAAGGCTCTTGAAGCCTTCGCAATACCTGCGGATAGCACTCTCGGCACAGTGATATCAAACTCCGGCGGCATGATCGTCGAGAACCGTCTGCGCATCTACGGCGCAGGCGCGTTGGATATCCGCGAGCGCAACGAGATGTACCGTTTCGGTGCGGCAGTCATAGCCGAGGACATTTTCGGCGGGCTGTTCTTCCTTGCCGGGGACGGCATGATACAGTATTTTGCGCCGGATACTCTCGATCCCGAGGAAACGGACTTTACCTACAGTGAGTTTCTGTTCTGGGCAGTTACCGGTGACACAGACGGCTTCTATGAAAGCTTCTCCTACAAGGGCTGGGATCTTGACGCGGACGCGCTTTCCGACAGCTCCGGCATATCGTTCTACCCACCGCCGTGGACTGCGGAGGGGAAAGATGCCGAGAAGTGTTCGCGCAGCGTGATACCTATGCGCGAACTGATCGGCATGGAACTTGATATCCGCGCACAGCTCGAAAATGCACAGAAATGACCGAAAGGAATATGTGTGATAATATGAATTGTCCGTTCTGCGGAAAGGAAATGCAGTCCGGGATACTGTCCGGCGACGGAAGAAGCGCTGTGACCTTTAAACCCGGCGAAAAAAAGACCGGCTGGTTTGACAGGTTGATCGGGATCGACAAACTGACTGCCGCAAAATACACTCTCACTGCATTTACAATAGAAGCGGATTACTGTCCCGGCTGCAAAAAGATGATATTTGATACCGATATAAAGGGATAAAATTACACCGAAAGGAATATAAACAAATGGCAAAAATTCAGATGAAGACCCCGCTCGTCGAAATGGACGGCGACGAAATGACCCGCGTGATATGGAAGATGATAAAGGATAAGCTCCTGCTTCCGTATGTTGAACTCAAAACCGAGTATTACGATCTCGGACTCGTGAAGCGCAACGAGACGAACGACCAGATCACCATTGACAGCGCCAACGCTACCAAGAAGTACGGCGTTGCGGTCAAGTGCGCGACCATAACTCCGAATGCGCAGAGAATGACCGAGTACAACCTCAAGGAGATGTGGAAGTCCCCCAACGGCACAATAAGAGCGATACTCGACGGAACTGTTTTCCGCGCTCCTATCATCGTCAAGGGCATAAACTCCCTTATCCCCACATGGACAAAGCCCATAACCATTGCGCGTCACGCTTACGGCGATGTATATAAGAACAGCGAGATGAAGGTGAAGGACGGTTCCAAGGCAGAGCTTATCGTCACCGACAAGGACGGCAATGAGACACGCCAGCTCATTCACGAGTTCAAGGGCAGCGACGGCATTATCCAGGGTCTGCACAACATCAACAGCTCCATCGCGTCGTTCGCGCGTTCCTGCTTCAACTTCGCGCTTGACACAAAGCAGGATATATGGTTCGCAACCAAGGACACTATCTCCAAGCAGTACGACCACACATTCAAGGATATCTTTGCCGATATCTTCGAGACAGAGTATAAGAGCAAGTTTGCTGAAGCAGGCATAGAATACTTCTACACCCTGATAGACGACGCTGTTGCAAGAGTTGTACGCTCCGAGGGCGGCTATATCTGGGCTTGCAAAAACTACGACGGCGATGTTATGTCCGACATGGTGGCTACCGCGTTCGGAAGCCTCGGAATGATGACGTCCGTTCTCGTTTCCCCGTCGGGAGTTTATGAGTATGAGGCAGCCCACGGAACAGTTACCCGCCACTACTACAAGCACCTCAAAGGCGAGGAGACCTCCACAAACTCTGTGGCTACCATATTCGCGTGGACAGGCGCACTCAAAAAGCGCGGTGAGCTTGACGGCACACCGGAGCTTACGGAGTTTGCGAAGAAGCTTGAAGCTGCTACGATAAAGACGATCGAGGACGGTGTTATGACCGGAGACCTCTACGTTCTTTCAACACTTCCCAACAAGAGAAAGGTCAATACCGAGCAGTTCCTTGACGAGATCAACGAAAGGCTCAAAGCGTCCGTTTAAACCCGATATACCGAAACAACGGTTTGACGCTCTGCGCAGACACGCTCGGCTGCCAAAAAGGAGCAATAACAATGTCTAAAAACGATAAGGTATCAAAGTCCGTCATTCGCAGACTGCCGCGGTATTACAGGTTTCTCGGTGAGCTGCTGAAAGAGGGGAAAAGCAAGATATCCTCCCGTGAGCTTGCAGAGAGAATGAACGTCACCGCTTCGCAGATAAGGCAGGATCTCAACTGTTTCGGCGGCTTCGGTCAGCAGGGCTACGGCTACAACGCGGCGGAGCTGAGGGACGAGATCGGTGAGATACTCGGCGTGAACAGGAATTATCCCGCAGTGCTTATAGGAGCCGGAAACCTCGGACGCGCGCTTTGCGTTCATCTCGATTACGAAAAGTACGGGTGCAGGCTGTGCGGGGTGTTCGACAACAACGAACAGCTTGTCGGCACCCGCATAGGTTCTTTCGAGGTGCAGCCGATGACAGGTCTTGAAAGCTTCTGCAGCGCAAACAAGCCTGTTATCGCAATTCTGTGTATTCCGAAATCCGCTGCGCCGGAGGTCTGTGAAAAGCTTGCGGGACTCGGCATCAGAGCTTTCTGGAATTTCTCGCATTACGACATTTCTCTTGTGAATATCCCCGATATAAATGTTGAGAATGTACACCTCGGTGACAGCCTTATGGCTCTTTGCTACGGCATAAACAATTCAGAAAAGAAATACAGTGAGGGTAGTGAGGAACAATGAAGCATAAAAGAACAACTAAACGCGGGGCTCTCATAGCCGGGATCCTTGCCGCTGCCGCTATGCTCGGCTCATGCGGGAACGACGGCGTGGTCGAGGGAGAAGACGGTCTGCTCGGATACGCGCAGGACTACTATTCAAACGAAAGTCTGGTGCTGAGCGGAACTACATACAACAAAGACCGCACCCTCGCATGGTACACCAACGGACTTTCACTCTCTTCCTCCTGCCGCGCCATGACATTCCGTAATCAGAAAGACGGAACGTATGAGTTCGTTTCCGACGAGCACACCAAGGAGTACGCACGGGATATATGGTCATGCAGCTGGAACAGCGGTGTCGCGCTGCTGATAGAAAATGAGGACTGCCGGACTATACGCATAATCAGCGGTGATCTCTCCACCGATATCAGCATCAGCGAAACGCCGCAGGATATGTTCCTGCCGTTCGATATCATGGATCCCGCCACAAGGGTCCAGTTCTTCGACAAACGCGGTATCAGAATAACATAAGAATACCTCTGAAACAACATCTCGGACAGTTTTCAGAGATACGATGATCCGCAAGGGAGAGGACAGGTTCGGATCACAAGATTCCGGATATAACGTCAGACGGCTGTGCAGATCTACACAGCCGTTTGATTATGGGTTTTTGAAGATTTCCGGAAGTATCATAAGCATCGGAATTACCTTTACATTCACTGCACAGTAACGAAAGGAGCAGTTATGGACATTACCGCAATTGCAAGACCCTGCTCACCGAAAGCAGAAATGAAATATCACGAAGACCCGGCAAGGCTGCATATCGGGACTCTTCCCGATCACGCGTATTTTATCCCGTTCGGGAAAGAACAGAACGCGTTTGTACCGCGTGAGCAGTCCCGTTTCTTTGAACTGCTGAACGGCGAGTGGGAGTTCACATACTACGACAGCATAGTTGACCTGCCGGACGATTTCATCAACGCGGATCTTCCGGCAAAGCTGCCTGTTCCGTCCAACTGGCAGCTTCACGGCTATGACAAGGCGCAATACACCAATGTGTGCTATCCCATACCCTACGACCCGCCTTATGTGCCGGACGATATCCCGGTGGGAGTGTACCGCAGGGGTTATACATACAAGCCGGACGGACTGCGGAGAATACTCTGTTTCGAGGGCGTTGACAGCTGCTTCTATCTCTATGTGAACGGGCAGTTTGCCGGCTACTCGCAGGTGTCCCACCACACCTCGGAATTTGACATCACTTCCCTGCTGCATGAGGGCGAAAACAGCATTACCGCAGCGGTGCTGAAATGGTGCGACGGCACATACCTCGAAGATCAGGACAAATTCCGTCTTTCCGGCATTTTCCGCGATGTGTATGTTCTTTCCCGTCCGGAAAAGCGCATCGGGAATTACCGCATAAC
>JAGAWN010000260.1 GCA_017941355.1 Ruminiclostridium sp.
ACGCTTCTTGGTAGATGTTCCGGTGATACCTTCGTCGTAATAGACCTCGATGAGCTCCCAATCTTCGTGACCGCCGATATACTCGGTGAAGTACGCTATCTGAACGGAAAGCGAATTGAGCTGATCCTGAAAATCAGTGCTTACGCGGCAGTATGCCGCAACTTTTGTTTTAGTGTTCATTTTCCTCCTTCCCCCATTTATCGGGGATCAAGCAAATCCCCCTGCAAGTATATTTTACTCCTTTAAAGCAAAATTGTCAAGTATTTTTTTGCCTGCAAGGGGATAATTTCATTGTCTAATTATGCAGCATTATCTGTCTGTGAAGTCGGAGCGCTCGGCTGCATTGCGAGTAACTGCTCCAACTGGTCGGCGGTGATGATACCGCGTCTGTAAAAATCCTTGTAATAAGCGATCTTCATCGCGGTGACGATAGACTGCTTTTGCTCCTCCGTGAGCGTAGGTGCTGGTGTGCTATTAACATCAGCATTATTATCTACGGCGGAATTCGTGAGTTCATTTCTTCTCATTTAACCTCCATTCTTTACCGGCAGCCATGTATTTTTATAAGGCTTGTCCGGTCTAATTGCTTCCTTCTCCCATATTTATATCTTTCTGTATGCCTGTGTTGCCCGTGACCGGGCATAACAAAGCTACGGCGGTATGCCCCCGTATATGTAAATCAAAGTATCACCTCCTATTAACCGCGACCGCGACCACGACCACGGCTCTTATGCGGCACGGTCGACTTTTGCGAGGACTCGTCCGGTTTGGGTTCGGACTTCTCCTGCACGGATTCCTGCTGCTTCGGTTTCGGTGCAGTATCAAGCACGATCGGCTTCGGCGCAGATGTATCATGCTTTGGTACAGACCTCTCTTGTGCAGAATCCCGCCTCTCGGTTTCAAGCTCCTCCTCGGACTTCATCAGATTAGTGATGTAGTCGCCCTTGGAGATACCGTTGTAGGTGTCAATTATCTCGCGATAGGCACCAAGCAGATTTGTATTAGTCTGCATCTTTTCTTTGAGTTCTGCGATACGGTTATCGTAATCCTGCTTCTGTAATTCGAGCTTCCGTACATCTTCTGGAGACTTGATACCATGACGGGAAAGCGACTGCTTGGCAAGTTGCAACTTCATCTTTTCCGACAGAGTTTTATCAGGCTTATCATCGAGAGCGCGGAAGTTCTCATACTGAACAAGCAGATCGTTCAATCTGTGATGTTCTTCCGTGATCGCATTAAACTCCCTGACCGCAGAATCGTGAGCTGTCTGCGCTTCCTTCATTTTCGCTTCAAGTTCGCCTATGGAGTGAATATTCAGCTTGTTGATTAACGCGAGCTGAGCACCGAGCTGGAACACATCGCGGTCGTTGTGTGGCAGATATGGCAATTCTTCATCTCGCTTTACTTCACGCTTTTTCCCTTCGACTATACGCTTTGCGAGCTGTGCGATAATACCCGCAAAGCAGATAGTCAACACCTGTCCTTTGTTGTATGCGTCTTCGCGGGAAGCGTTGCCGAGATCGTCTCGCCACAAAATGCGCGTGTTGATATTCGCGATTGTGTAGTCGTCGCCGAGCGTTTTGAAGCACACAAATCGCTGCTGCCCCGGCGCTTTTATCGCGGGACGTTCGCCGTACCGAATCGCATAACCCCGTTGTTCGAGAGTCGCGGCAAGCTCGTCAAAATTCTTCGATGTCATCACAAGCGTGTCAATCTCGCGGCGAATCTTTTCTTTCCATGACGTTCCCCGTTTGTGGTGCAGCCATTCGCCGTAGGACATACCACGCTTGTGTTTCGGCTCAATGTACGGCACGCCAAATGCAAGGCATACCCTGTCCGAGTGCTCGCGTATTGCTCGGCGCGTCGTATAATTGTCGTTAAACTTATGTCCGTCGATTCCGTATGTACAGATCAACACGTGATTGTGATAGTGCGCTTTGTCCACATGAGTTGCGATTACAGCCTGCACATTGTCGCCGAACGCCTTTCGGATAAAAGCACAACCCATGCGGTGTACCAGCTCCGGTGTTAGGTTGGAGTCGGGCTTGAAAGACTGGATGTAGTGGATTGCCTTGACCCGCCGCTTGCCGACTGCTGGCAGGGGCTCATTAAACTTGTGGTGCGTGTAATTCTCGTAGATATACTTCATGTTCAGATATGCATCCTCGGCGTTGGTGAAGCAGTTCAGAGAGTTACACAAAAACAGTCCCTCAGTTTTTTCAGGATTTAATATGTACTTCAATGTTGCTTTGACATTATCGTGTATCGCAATAGACTTTACTATCGGCATTTTTTCTCTCCTTTCTTTTTTCCGGTTATTTTCTGTGCCGCAGTTAGCGGTGTATTACAGGTTCAAGCGTTAGCCTGAGCCTGTGGGGCAAGGCGCTTTTTCGTCCTCGAAAAGCGCGCGGATTTTTTGGGGGCAAGCCCAAAAATCCGGAAAGTGTACGTACACTTTCTCTGCTTGCGTAAGAGTGTTTTTTATGCCGGTGTACGGATACCGGCTGTTTCATATTTTGACCGATCCCGGTCGTTTTTTTATGTATCAGAATGACTGTTTATTTTCCCTCTCACTATAAGGGAAAATTTAACATCGTTTTTTAAGGGTAAATCACTCGCATTTTTG
>JAGAWN010000261.1 GCA_017941355.1 Ruminiclostridium sp.
GCTCCTTTGTTTTTTATTATACTTTGTTTGCTTGGATTGTGTCAAGTTTTATTATACAATATCATTCATCAACACAAAATCGAAAAATTATTTACCCTCTTCTTTTCATCATAAGATAGCAATTGATCCCCTTTTTATAAAAATCAGGCAGTTCTCCGACACACTTATATCCCAGATTTTCATATAGCTTCTTCGCTCTTGGATTAAAATCATCTACAGTTAAAAAATATTTTGTCGAAGAAGAAACGGAAGCATTATCCTCAAAATACTTAATCAGCTGTTTACCGATACCACAACTTCTGTATTCTTCCTTTACCGCAACAATATGAAGATATGGGTAACTTCCAAAGACACCATTTGTCATGTAGTAAATAAAGCCCAGACATTTCTCATTTTCATCCAATGCAACATATACGTTTTTTTGTCCGACTGCATATGTAAGCATATCAGCTGCCTTTTCATAATCGCTGAAATACGCTTTTCCTAAATCCGAATTTTGCAAAATATCTACGCAGCTATCAATATATTTCATATCTGCAGGGTTAATATGTATATTCATTTTTATCTTTTCACACATTAATCTTTACTTCCATTTCCTTCTCCAAAACCGGAAACTATCTATAATACAAAATCTCACATTCGCCTTCATCGGTAAAAGATTCGATCTCATATGTAAGGACCCCTTTGGCATAGATTTCTTGATAAATCTGACCTAATTCTGCTGTTTTTCCTTTTACGGCAATCCATCCTGAATCCGGCAAAACTACAGAACAATTTGCGTTATCTATGTCGCCCTGCTTCAGTCCGATGACATAATCGATCGTATCAGTTGTCCAGTTATAGCCTAAACCTCTGAGATTTTCTCTTCCATATTCTTTGGATAGTTCATCCCAAAATGCACCGATCGTTTCATATTGCCAATCGTCTTTTGTTGAAAACACCTTACTGATTCCGATAAAAAACATACGACCCTCCTATCGCTCATTTCAACAAACCCGAATTTATCAAACTGAATTTGTAAACTTAATATTTTTGATTGTTCTTACAAGTTCATATTGATATGTCTTAAAATATTTATTCCAGAATCCTCGTGCATTCGGATTAGCCGTTCCGTGTCCAACCCATAGATATCTGGCATCCTTTTGTTTTTCATGTTCAATGACAAATTGAAGCAAATCTTTAGAAAGAGAACTTCCTCTATATTTCGGCATCACATATATTTCCCCTACATTTACCGATTTGGTGCTATGAAAAGCAAACACATCTGATTCACTATTACTTTCTATCATTCCAATTATTTCATCATCCTTTGAAAGAGCAATATGAAGATTCGTCTCTGAATCCATAAAAAATTCTTTGTATACCTGCTCTGTAAATTCATGACCTGGATAAAAAACAGGTGCCTGTTTTAAATGTTTTATTATTGCATCTGTCAGTATCCATATTTCATCCCAGCGTTTTTCAATCTCATCTTTCTCCAAAGTCTTAATTGTATATGTATCGTTAAATTGGTAAGGATAATCTGTAATTTCAAGTCTGCCTTGCTCGTAAATATAGCCAAATTGCATCATTGAAAACAATGCTAATGCTTCATAATAATGAGCATACAGATTTATTTGAAATTTTGTATCACCATTACTTATTACTGTGTCTGATAGTTTACAGAATAATTTTGACAGGGTCTTTTCTGATGAAGCATAATACCCATACACGGGCACATTGCAAGTTTGAATTCCATCATTACTCCATAAAGAATAGTATAGAACACCTTGTTCATCAACTCCATTATCAATAGCAATGCTGTTCATATCAGATAATTTATCACATATCTTTTCTTTAAATAATTCAAATGCTACAGCTTCTAGTATTGAGTTGTTTGAACATTCTATCAGATATTTTTCATAAAATTTTTCAATCATGACGATTTTTTACCCCATTCATCAATCAACAATATAGTTTTAAATTCTTTCGTCAAACTCCGATTTGCCTTTCTCCCTTAAAATTTATAAACAGCTTAAACCTCGACCTCAATATTTTCCTTAATTCATAAGATTCCTTAACCACTTTCTGAAACAAAAGGGGTTCTTAAATCGTAATCTGAGATCTCAGAAATGGGTATTGGCAGTTCAAGACCCATTTTGGAATCTTTATAATTTATAACAGAATCTCTGTCATTTACGTATTTTATTCTCAATACGCAAACTTGCTTCTATATGCATGATCCAATGTCTTGAAAATGGCATCTGTATCAAGCCCCGAATATCTTTGCCGCACCAATAGTCAATAAGCCATGCAGCATTCTCGTCGCTGCTTACAACATTCATTTTTTGCAGTATCTCTCTGCGTTCCGAAGATATTCTTTGTTTCAGCATTTCATAAGGCATTTCACGCAGAATTGCTTCGGTGCTGTCTTTGACCTGAGAAATATATGAATACAGTTCATTTATATCCAACTGCTTTGAAAAATCAGCAATATCATTCTTTACAAGCTCGTTACCTGTTGTTATAATAGGGGAATTAATGCGCTCTTTGTAATTGCCGGAAAAGAATATCTGTTCATCACAATTTATCAGTGTGTGTGCAACAATATCCTCAATTCTGAAAATATGCCATAAAGAATATGCGATTGTCTTACTATGATAGCCGTCTGCATTTATGAAAGGAATCGCATTATAATCCTCTCTCGAAAGATTTTTCTTGAATGATATGATTGTCTGCATAAGGCTTTTACGTAATTCAAATAGGGTACTTATGCCGTCAATATAAGTATCTTTCTTTTTCATTTGAGATTGCATTGTTTTGTTCAGTTCAGACCATTCTTTATTCATATTGTTCACCTGAATCCTGATTTGTCTTTCTCATTTTAAACGGGCGTTCCCACTTCGATAAGATTGCCGTCAGGGTCATAGAATCGTATTACCTTCTGTCCCCAGCTGTGCGTCATGAGGCGATTAACATACCTGACTTCGGGATAATAACTCTCCAGCTTCTCAACGAATCCTTCTATGTCAGGTTCTTCAAAATACAGTTCGCTGGAATTGTTCTCCGAAATGATCGCCCGTCCAAGAAACTCCGTCCAGTATTTCTCTTCCTGCAGAACAAGCCCTTCCGTAAGAATCATGTTTCCTTCATTATCAAGTACCAACTCAAGACCGAACAGATCATGATAGAATCGTCTGGCTCTTTCAATATCCTTTACAACTATAAGTACATTCTTCAGTCTCATGGCAGATACTCCTCCCATAAATTCCGATCAATCATATTCTAAATAATTCATCAGCACAAAATTTGAGCAATCAGCTCCGCAATAATTATCCATGCTTTTCTCCTAACTCCCATAGACCGTATGGGTCTGTCCTCAGTTCGTTTTCGTATATCGAGATAGCGTCGTGTATATCGAAGAACATTGCCTTGCAGTTCCCTATCATCGCTTCCTTAATCAGCCCTTTTTCGTAAGCTGCCGACTGTATTTTGTACCACGCCTTCACGGGCGGGTGACCACATTCGATTAACCATTCATCGGGCGGATATATTTTGTTCACGGCTTCGGTAGGCTCATATCTCTTTGAAATATCCTCGGGTGTTGCGCCCTCAACATAGTGCATAGCCGTCAGCTTGTAAATATCCACGCCAAGCAGCAGCGCCTTTCCGCCGTGATGTATCGCATAATCGAGCCCGCCTGTCAGTGCTTCCTTACCGTGCCTGCCCCAGCCGGCAGTACTTATGGTGTCCTGCCCCGCGAAGGTATCGGGCAGCTTTCTGAATGTGTCAGCCACCAGCCCCATTGCAGTGCGCTCCGCATCGGATGGGAGTATCTTTATCTTGACCGTTATGCCGAGAGCCTTGTCATCATCGGTCAGCGGCAGCTCGGGGCTGAGCCTGAGCGCGGGCATAAAAATGCTGCCCTCCTCCGTTACAAGCTCCTCGAGCGTGTCGATGACCGTCATAGCACCGCCCTCAAGCTCACCAAAGCTCGAAAGCGAGCTGTGTACTTCAAGGGTCATGCCTTTTTCGACGCCGAGCTCTTCAAGTGCAGTTCTCAGCTGTTCCTTTGTTACCATATTCAAGCCTCCTCGCTCCGGAGGAGCATATCCTCCAGCAACTTCTTGGATATCATATCTCTTTCGATAATATGACTTTCGATATCCAAAGCTTTCAGGATAGCGGTCTCCCGCTTTTTTCGCTCCTCGAGACAGGCGATATATCCCTCAAAGCCGCTCAGTCCGTTCTGCTTTCCATAGCCCTGTGAGACGTGATAATCTATCACAGCATCAAGCCAGCCCTTGCCGCGCTCGTCGAGGACGTTCTCGATAACCGCCCGCACGTCCTGCACATCAATATAGATAATGACAGGCGAAAGCGGTCTTATGATATCGGCTATCTCCGAAATGTATTTCTGTGACTCAGCCTGCTCCATACCGAAGCGCATCATAGTCTCACACATTGGATTTTGCAGGAAAACGCAGTTGAAAACATATACCGTGTCACTGTCGGCACTGTCCGCGAAGCTGCGCCATTTTTCAAGTATCATACGCCGCTCGGTCTCAAAATCGGGAAAGTCATAGTCTCGGTAGTCCGCAGGGTGCTCCTCGCCCTCGTCAACGCAGACGACCCTTTTGCCCTGTTTCTTCAAAATCTCCGCGATTAGTGCGGCAGTCGTACTCTTGCCGCTGCCGGGCAGACCCTCGGTTATTATCAGTTTTGTGTTCATAACATCACCTCTGTTTGTTGATAAAATCTTCAATCTCCCGAAGCCTCGGCGGGTCAAGCTGGCTCGTATATCTTGATACCGCGACAGCCGCGCAGGCTACTCCACCGTAAACCCCGTCCATTCGATGCGGTTGTACTCCATCACCTCTTCTGACTTTTTCATACCCAGATTCTCGTAGAACGGGACTGCCTCCTCGTTTGCGATAAGATATACGGCAATGTCCTTTTCACCGCCTGCTATTTTATGTGCTGTCCGCATAAGCTCGCTCCCTATGCCCTGCCGCTCATAAGCTCTGTCAACGCCCAGATCGGTGACATACAGCCAGTAGGCGTAGTCAGTCAGTCCCAGCAGAACTCCCACCAAAATTCCACTTTCATTTCTTGCAGCAAGGCTTATCGTCGCATTTTTCAAAAGCCTTGCGACACGCTCCTCAAAGCGCTCCTTCGGGTACTGAGAGCCAAGGTCAGTTCTTTTCAGAAAATCAATATATTCTTCGGGGGACAGGCGTTCCTCCCTGATAGATATGGTTTTGTTCATAACTGCTCCTTTTTTTATCCTCATAAATCCTGCTGCCCCGGATTAATTTGGCTTTAACGACCCACCAGCTTCAGAAACCTTTTATCATTCATCTGCTCGTTGGTCAGAAATTCTCCGTCGCAAAACAGAGCGTAGGTTGTGGTCGCTGCGGGTGCGTTCTGCGCCTGCTCTTTGCTCTTGATATGTATCGCCCTGAACGGTATACCGTGCTCCCGGGCTGTCTGCTCCACAATGGGAACATACTTTGCGTTGAACGGGCATTGGTCTGTGTAGAAAATCACATAGCCCTTTTCATCGACCTGCGGGTGCTTTGCACATTCCTTGAACGCAGGCTTTGGGGCGCTTACATCAAACGGCAGATATGCAAGCTGTATACCTCCCGCCGCTTCATCACAGACACTGAAGCCCTTGTGCTTTAAGTATTTCGGGTCGGCAAGAAAGGGCTTTTTCTTACCGCTTGTCAGAATACAAAGCCCGACTCTGCCCTTGCTTTTGCTGTCGCTTATACACTGCTCCAGAAGCTCGTTTGAATATCCGTGCCCCTTGAAGGATCCCGAAACCCACAGGCAGTCTATATACATATAGCCCTCTGCGACGATCGGCAGCCAAGCGTTTTCGGCAGGGATATACTCGATAAAGCATTTTCCCCTCTCCGCCGCTTTAAGAAACACGAGCCCCTCGTCAAAACGCGACCTGAGCCACGCCTTTTTGGACGCCACCTGAATGTCCCTGTTGTTTGATATCGCACAGCAGATATGCTCGCTTTCAATGTTATCCTTTGTGACCCTGATGTATTCCATTACAGCTCCTCCTCGGTCTTTTTCATCTTCCGATATGCTTTACATAAACCCTTGACATACCGCCGTATATGCTCTCCATCTGCGTCATGTACTCAAATCCGTATTTTTCATACAGTCCGATATGATCGGTGGATAGATAAATATCGGGTATATCGTGTTCTTTGGCAATGGACTCGATAACCTCAAATAACCGCCCCACGTACCTGTGCCCACGGTATTTCGGGAAGGTATAGACAAAACCTATCCAGGGGGAATATTCCGTTGACGCAATCTCATCTCTCACGGCATAAGTGCAGAAGGAAACGAGGTTGTCACCATCAGTAAGCAAAAGAAGCTCCGAGCCTTCGCCCACCGTATCGAAGAAAGTGCCCTGACTTAATAATTCGTGCAGGAATCTTCCGGCGCTCCAGTCGCTTTTTCCTATCTCATCGAGCCAGTGCTTTTGCTCTTTGCTTTCAAAATAGCTTATCACTTGCAATTGTTATCACTCCCATTATATCCAATACCTGTGCGTCACCACAAAATCGGGCGCAAATTGCCCTGCCTCATAATGCTCTTTCTTCATCGATGCTTTGGGCTTATCATATATCCCTCTTGTATAGCTGCAAAGGTTGCCATCGCGCCTACGATAGCTCCGCTGTATTTCAGATCGATGTATGATAATGTCAGTGTTGCAGCATTACATACAGACAGATGTCCTTGGTTTGCCATCTCCGTATGAAATGAAACCGACATATACCCGGGCGGACCTTCTGCCGATGCTCCGCCTACGAAAACATCACTGTCAAATGCACGCTTGGAAATTCCGTTCAGTGTCAATGCATCTGATGTATCCGCTTTTAATAACTGCAAATTCAAAAACCGCACCTCACTTATACGCTATATAATCTGTATTCCATCTGGACGTCAAATGGTTCCTCTGCTGCCAGTTTCTCATTGACCTCCTCCGCAGGCGTACAGCCAAGTGCCTGGTATGCCGCCTGTGACTCTTTTGAGGAATGAGCGGATATGTACAGTTTGTCTGCGCCAAGCCGCCGAGCCTCTTCGCAGACAAGAGAAAAGAGCCTCCTGCCGATGCCCTGACGCCTGTATTCCTCTGATATCTGAAAACAAACCAACTGCACACATTTTGCTGTAACTCCGAATATACGGTGGGAGACGGTCGCAAAACCAATGATCCGCTCGCCGTCGAATGCACCAAAGCCGGTCTGGTCAAGGTTTATATTATGCAATATTTCTTCCGCCATTTTCCGGCACTGCTCCTGCGACCAGTTTTCTTCAAAGACATTCGGCACAAGTTCCCAACCGTTATCTGTCTTTCTCCAACACTCTGTAACAGTCTGGTGGCGGACAAAATCATCCAATGAATGGCCTGTGAAATTATTACTGTCCAATCTCCTGTATTGATATTTAATTCCCATATAGAAAGCAAGGCTCTTGACCTCACAGCCCTTCTCCGCATAATAGGCAAGCATTTCCGGCATCTTCTTTAAGTCGCAGCTGGTCACACAATCGGAGATGACATGAACATCATATCCAGCCTTTGTCATGTTGAAACAGGTAGATTTTACACAGCCCGTGGCATCAGCACCGGTAATATAAAACTCCCTGATATCCTTTGTTCTGATGAATTCGGCAAACTCTTCGTTGGTTAAAGCGTTGGACTTTGTCTTAACGAAAATATGATCCGAAACGATTTTCAGCTCCGGCACAAGTTCTGCTCCTTTTGTGTCAGGCTTAAAGGTTCTGGTTCCTGCCGACAGATTATTATGCTTGATATAAATGATCTGCATATTCTCTGCCACAGCCCAGTCGATAGCCTGATTGATCCGATCAATGATCTTTCTGTAATTCTTAGTAATGTCATTTTGAATGTCAATGACGACGAGTGCTTTTATATTCATTATTTTATTCTCCATTTCCTGTACGGTGATTCTCAGTAATTTCATTCAGCCATTCTTCCCTTGAAATCGACGACACATGGGTCGCTCCATTTGTTTCATCCGGATATTCGCATATAAAATGCATACCTATGGATTCTGCTGTTTTTATGGAAGGTACATTTGTGTATTTACAGTAGGAATAAAGGGTTGGATAATCTGTGTTTCGGAACGCCCAATCCCGAACTGCTTTGGCGGCCTCTCCTGCATAGCCTTTCCGCTGGCAGTCACGGCGGATATGGTAGCCGATCTCCGGCAGTATCTCTCCATGAATATTCTGGAGTGTCAGCCCGCAGTCGCCGATCAACTCACCGGTTTCCTTCAGGCAAACAGCCCACAGCCCGAAGCCGTCTTTCTGATAGCGGTTCATGTTCCTTTCGATCCAATCTTTAACGTGTTGCCCATCGAAGGTGTGCAGATAATGCCGCATGGTTTCAGCGTCGCCGAACACCAGAAACAGCGCTTGATAATCATTCGGGTTCATTTCTCGAAGCAACAGTCTTTTCGTTTTCAAAACCATTCGTTGTCATCCTTTCTCACTGCGGGCAATACCATATGCCTGTCCGGGCGGTCAAGTTTTATTTAACCAGTCATCCTGCCTGTAAACTTGGATAAAATGCTCGCTGAACGCTTTGATTTGTAATATAGCGTCAGCCGTTTTCTCCGGCTCACGGGTGCAGAGATGTATGAGCGCGGAGATCGGCGCAGTGTAGGCAAAGGCGAGCATTTCCGGGTCGTCACGCCGCAGCAGCCCCTTGTTCATCATGCCCTCAAAGATATGCGTAAACATCTCGGTCAGCCCGGTGAGAAAATGCTTTGTCGCAAGCTCTCTGGCACGCTCGTCGCGGTACTGTTCGATAGAGAGCAGCTTTCTCGTCATCACAATACGCTCGTCATGCACCGTAAAATCCACCATGCGCATTGTCATCTCCACCAGCCCGTCAAGCGAATCCGGCACAGGCGGAAGATTTTCCTGCGAGCCGAAGCGCTGGTTGTAATAAGCGATCATCTCGTCCAGCAGGGTGTTCCAGATGTCCTCCTTACTCTTAAAATGCTTGTACATCGACGATTTCACAAGACCAAGCGAGGCAGTAAGCTCCCTGATATTCGTGCCTGCATAGCCGTTCTGCGAAAACATTTCCAGCGCAGCCATAAGTATTCTGTCTCTTGTATCTTTAGCCATAAAAACCTCCGGCAGAAAAATGTGACCGATAGTTCACTTAATATATATTATAGCGAACGAGCGGTCACTTGTCAAGAGGTTTTACATAATTATTTGACGATATTGTGTTGCCACAAACAGGTAATTAAAAAAGAAAAACAAAAAATCGCTTAACCCTATTGGTTAAGCGATTTTTGGAGCTGGTGAACGGACTCGAACCCCCGACCGTGTTGTGTACATAAAGCGACGAGTGCTTTATTGCTTACAAATCCGCTTATAGTGCGGATTTGAGCCGTTTTCTAGCTAAATGTTCAATTTTAAATAGATTACCACGAACCGAGTAGTTAATCTTGATATAAGATATTCTACCATATTTCGAGCCCAATGTCAAGC
>JAGAWN010000262.1 GCA_017941355.1 Ruminiclostridium sp.
CAATGGCGAACCTCACGCCGCGGATAGCGTCGGAGAACGCATTCTTTACGGTCATTACACCGCTCTTGAAAATGTTGCGGAGCTTCTTAAAAAAGTTCTTCATGGTTTTCTTTCCTTTCATAAGTAAAATTGTTGTTTTCCAGACATCCGTGCGTTATGGCGGACGATGCTGCTCAAAGTCTGATATCTGCGGCACTTGTCAGCTCTGACCGCTTTTTCCGAGGGTGTCCGATCGGTATATATCAATAAGCCGTCAGCGGCTTATGTACCCAGAGATCTCGGGGCGTTCACACATCGGTACTATCCCGTGTGCTTTCAGAAGATTGTACAGGAAAAGCCGACCTTTCTGAGTCCAACAGGTATATGACTTTGACTTCGTTTCGTTGATAATGAAAGTCTTTGTCTGCGTGTACCCCTTGTCGGCGTAGTCCTGATAGAGTATCCAAGTTCCGCATCTCTTGTACTGTATCTCCATTTCGGAGAGAAGACGGTTCAGCGTGACCGCTGACATTCCGTAGTCCTTTGCGATCTGCGTTATCGGAAGCGACTCGGCGCTGGCGAGGATAGCGTCGTAATACTTAGCCTTGACGGAGAGCACTGCGTTCTCAGCGGTCAGTCTTTTGTTCTTCGCCTGTTCTTCGGCAAGCGTTTCAAGCACGATGATGAGGTTCTTCGGCTCGATCAGCGTCTTGTATATAGCCTCGGGTGTAGCATATCCGCCGGTCTTGCGTATAGAGGGAATAACCTCGCTCGTTACCCAGCGCTTGAACACCTTCGCGTTCGGAAGTTTACTGGAGAGTATCAGCGAGTAGAGACCGGATTCGTTTATTATGCTAAGATTCTGGTTTCCACCAAGGGTATAACGATTCGTTATACCCTTATCTTCCTCGTCAACATGATCCTTTACAGCTTTGTTGGGGTTACTATACCCAAGAGCTATTGCCACATCTCTGCTGATGAACCACGGTTCGCCGTCGATAAGCGTAGTGCGTATCTTTCCAAACTGCTCATTTGTGAACTCAATTATCTGATTTTCATTCATCGTACTCGTCCCCCTCGATAATCACGACCCTGCCGTTGTCGGCGTACATCTGATAGTTTTCGGTGTCGATTCCCGCCTCGTCGAGCAGGTCTGCGGGAACATTGATACCGTCCTCGTCATCGTATCTGCTGACCACAAGAGAATCGCAGTCGAGATCGATAGACACGATCACATCGTCGCCGGGGCAAGCCGACATAAGGTTAAGAATGTCGAGGGGAACTTTAATGTTTCCCTTTTTCGTAAGTCTTGTCTGAAATGTTATCATTGCATTTCCTCCATAAATTCGTTGTCATCAAAGAAACTGATCTGTTTTGGTGGATTCTTTTTCCGCTCGTCCATGTCGTAGTTGGCGATCAGCAGTTCGCCGAACATACTGCCGCCGTCGAATCGCTGTCTGATGTTGTTGAGCCGCTCGTAAGCGTACATCTGACAGCCGTCGTACAAGCTGCGGATCTCCTCACAGTCGTTGTACGAAACAAGGAACTTTCCGCTTATACCCGCAAGTGCATTCCGGAGCCGTTCATGGTCGGCTCTTGTGAAACCTACGTTTTCGTAATAGCTCTCGGTCGCGTAGTAGGGCGGGTCGCAGTAGAAAAAGCTCACCTCGCTGTCCTGGGCGGAGATGAGCTTCTCAAAGTCTCTGTTTTCGATTATGACTCTCTGCAAACGGCGCGAAGCCTGTTCTATCAGCGGGAAGTTGCTCCACATGGAATGTGGCTTGCCGCCGAAGCTGTCACACCCGCTTGCGTAGCTGTATCGGATAAGCTGATAGAACTCCGCGGCGCGCTGAACGTCACCGATCTCGGCTTTCTCGCTGATAATGTGCTTTATACGGTCGAAGTCCTCACGGCTGTTCAGCACGAAACGGAGCCGTTCGATCAGCTCCGCGCTCTTGTCACGGACGCAGGTGTACAGATTCGAGATGTTGCTGTTGAAGTCGTTGAACACCTCGAAGTCGTTACCGGGCGGCTTTGCGAAAAGAATCCACCCGCCGCCCCCGAACACCTCGATGTACTTTTCGTAGTACAGAGGAAACCTCGGGATTATTATGTCGCGGCTGCTTTTCTTGCCGCCTATCCAGCTCATAAAGCTGTTTATATCATCACCCCCTCTCTCGGCGCAGCCTGCAATGACAGGCTTGACCGAACGGGGAAAATATGCTATATTATATTTTAAAGGTATTGCCTGTCCTTGCAGGCAATACGGTTATTTACATTGTCTGAACCTGTGACGGTTCGCTCATAAACTCGTCTACATTCGTGATGTCGCCGATGTAGTTGTAATCATACGGCTTTATTTGAACGCCCTCGCTTGCACCCTCTATAGGCTCTTTGACGAGGACAGTTCCCCAATGGTTCACGAGAACAAAGTCCTTTAACTCATTGATGTTGCCGTCACAAGCGTCCCGCAGATCGTATGCGTACAATCCCTCGGGGATCGTTGTACGGTCGAGCCGCGCGTTCGTAAACAGAGCGTCCTGACCGAGAATGAAGAAGCTCTCATATTCCTCGGTTTGTGCGTTTACTCCGGTCATATATATACCTCGTTTCCTATTATGTCGTATCAAGCCCAATCATCTCCGCGGCCGCCTTGATTTTCTGTGCTATAGCGGTTATGACGGGGACTGTGACCGAGTTTCCCGCCATTCGGTATAGGTGGGTGTTCGCCTGAGTTGTCGTGTAGGCGAGATAGAACTGATCGTCCTCGAAGCCCTGCAGCCGCCAGCACTCAAGCGGGGTCAGACGGCGGATATACCCTTTGTGGAGTACACCGTGCCTGTCCTGCGCCGTGATCGTGAACATCGGCTCGTTCGGCTCTTTGATCCGTCTGCCGTTCTGCCAAGTGTTCTCCTTAAACGGATTGATCACCGCACACGGCTCATCGGATTCTATGAACACTCCCGAATGCTCGCCGCGCCGTTTGCTAATACCCGAATCCTGTCTTGCCGTCACGCATCTCGCCTCATCGGTGAGCAGGGGATCGGGATTCAAGTCCATGAAGTACAGTCCTGTTTTTCCTCCTCCGCCACCGGATCCTGCGCATTGGGTGCAAGCTGCTCCCTCGGGATCGTAAACCCTTGATCCTTGCGGTCCGGGAAGGACAAGCTTAAGAGCTTGCGCATTGCCGCCTCTGACAGGGAATATTCTGCCGGCACATTCTTCTCGAGTATATCCGACAATATAGAGCCGCCGCCTTTGCTGCGGCACTCCGAAGTGTGCGCTGTTAAGCACCATCCATTCAAATGAATACCCCAAGTCGGAAAATGTTTCAAGGATGACTTTGAAAGTTTCCCCCTTGTTAATCGATAACAGTCCGGGTACATTTTCAAGCAGAAAAAACGCAGGTCGCTTGGCTTCAACAAGTCTTGCAATTTC
>JAGAWN010000263.1 GCA_017941355.1 Ruminiclostridium sp.
AAATCATATTATACTACAAAAAACCGGCAATGTCAACGTCTGAGGGTGTGATGAGAATTGTTGAAGCTGCACAAACATTTCGCCGGATAAGCCGTGTTTTTCGGGCAATAAAAAAACCGGCTCATGTTGAAAAAATAAATTATTTGAGTTATAATTATATATGTGTGTGCGGCTTCATCACGCCGCAAAGCCAGAACGGAGAGGTAACGTAAATGAACAAAGAAAAAAAGAACCATGAGAATAGCAGTTTCGGCAGCGGACTCGGTTTCATACTTGCGGCAGCGGGTTCTGCCGTCGGACTCGGAAATATCTGGAGGTTCCCATATCTCGCCGCAAAATACGGAGGCGGGTTCTTTCTTCTTATCTATATAATACTTGCGGTAACTTTCGGTTTCTCTCTGATGCTCACTGAGATAGCGATCGGCAGACGCACCGGGAAAAGCGTTCTCGGCGCTTACAAGGCAGTCGATCCGCGGTTCGGCTTCATGGGCTGGGTAGCGGCGGCGATACCGGCGCTGATACTGCCGTATTACTGCGTGATAGGCGGCTGGGTGCTGAAATATATGACCCTTTTCGCAACGGGGCAGGGAAGAATAGCCGCCGGAACGACGGTCACGGAATCGGGAGAGTCGATGTCGTTCTTCTCATCGTTCATAAGCAGCTCCGGCGGCGCAACGCTGTTCTTCCTGATCTATCTGCTGCTTAATGTTGCGGTTATTCTGCTCGGTGTGCAGAACGGTATCGAGCGTATAAGCAAGATACTGATGCCGGTTCTTTTCCTGCTTATAGTCGGTATTGCGATCTACACCATGACTCTCGATGGCGCAATGGAAGGAGCCGCTTACTATCTGCTCCCGAGTTTTGACGATTTCACGGCAGAGAAGCTGTTCAAGACCGTTGCGGCAGCCTCCAGTCAGCTTTTCTACTCAATGTCTATCGCAATGGGCATACTCGTCACATACGGTTCGTATATGCGCAAGGAGGATTCCCTCGAAAAGTGCGTGAGACATATCGAGCTTTTCGATACCGGAGTTGCTTTCCTCGCAGGTCTTATAATCGTGCCGTCGGTATTCGTGTTTTCAGGCGGTGACCCGGAAGCACTCAACAAAGGTCCCGGACTTATGTTCATAACGCTACCGGAAGTATTCGGCTCCATGCCGTTCGGGGATTTCATCGGTGCTGCTTTCTTCATACTCGTGGCTCTGGCAGCGCTTACATCGTCCATTTCCCTTATGGAGACCGTGGTCGCGGCAGTAATGGAGAAGTTCCGTCTCTCCCGCGTCAAAGCCTGCATCGCGGTAATAATAATCACGCTGCTGCTCGGAATGCTTTCCGTACTCGGTTACAGTGACTGGTCTGAGGTAACCATAATCGGTATGCAGTTCCTCGATTTCTTCGACTTTATCACGAACTCGGTGATGATGCCGATACTTGCGTTCCTTACCTGCATACTGATAGCGTACGTTGCAAAAACGAAGTATGTGGAGGAAGAAGTTCTTTACGGCGAAAAGAAGTTCGCAGCGCGGGGTATGTACCGTGTAATGATACGCTTTATCTGCCCGGTTTGTATGATAATAATACTGATAACCCCGTTTGTGACGGAGATCTGAATATCGAAAAACACAGCCTTCCCGCAAGGCTGTGTTTTTATTGGTTACCGTATGCCGTTATTCCCGCGACATTGCCTCATACGCGATCTGCGCGGCTTCAATGTTCATGTTGCAGCCGAGTCTGAACAGCTTGACCGAGCGTGTCAGTCCGTCCAGCAGTTCAACGGTCTTACGCATAGCTTCGACATCCGCGGGACGATATGCCTGCTGAAGCAACACCGGGTAGGCGGTATGCGCGTCAATGCGCACTATGCTGTTTTCGGCGGCTCTTGTAAGCACACATACTGCTTTCAGCGGTACAGAGATGTTTGCAGAGAGCCTGTGCTTGCCGTTGTACGGTGTCCCGCAGGCTGTAACGGTGTCGGCAATATGCAGCAGCGGCTTGTCATCGTTCACCATGACCGCGCGGCTGCCGAAGAGTTCGCGCCAGAGCCGGGTATGAGTGGATTTGCCGGTTCCGGATCTTGCCGTGAACAGGTAGCCCGCTCCGTCAACCGCAACCACCGAGCCGTGGAACAGTATAGTGTCATAATCCGGCATCTTTTCCGCGATCTTACGGTAAACCGCAAGTTCTTCAAGATATGCGTCCCGCGGGGAGGTGAGCGGAGGCTGCGCATTAAGTGACTTTGCGCGTTCCCTGTCTATGTCGGACTGCGAAACGGTCACGCAAAAGTCCGGTTTTCCGTCGCAGCGGTAGTCGGCGCAATAGCGGTGAACCTCGTCGTAAAGCGAGTTTATCCCGATCACCTTTCCCGCCATTCTGTATGTCCCGGTCATGACGCGTCCCCGAATCCTGTCAGCGGCATTGTACGTTCCGGGAAAACGTCGCCGGTGCGTCTGTCAATGTTATATCCTGTCATCGTTGCTGCTCCATTTTCTGTTGCGTTGATCCACGATGTATTATAGCATATCGGGGCGCAGGTGTCAAGGAGATCACTGTTTTCGTTATCTCCCGCTTTCGATATGCGTACAGGCAGGAGGTGAGCGAGTAAAAGTGTTTAAAACGTACAAATGCCCGATCATGCTATTGTGCAAAACGTAGAAAATAGGACATAAAGCCAAAAAATAACGATCTTTTTCACAAATCTGATCGGATCTGTGGTATAATAAAGTGATAATTGCACGAAAAGGGGGTCGCAGTATGGACAGAATAGTGTATCTTGATTATGTTGCGATCCCCATTTATTTCGTTATCCTGTACGCAAACTTTGTGCGTAAAATGATCTATGGTCCCTCAAACCGGCTGTTTATCGGGCTTGTCTCCTCCTCCATGATAACCGCGATATGTGACGCGGTTGCAGGAGCGGTGGCTTCCGACGCTCCGCTGAACGGCGGGGAAGTGTTTACGGTAACTCTGTTTGCGGGACTGTACCATGTATTCCATTCACTGACACCAATACTGTTCCTGCTGTTCATAATTGCCGAAACCAGGAACTGGTACTATATGACGCAGAAACACAGGATCTGTATCACGTTCATACCTTACGCGGCATTGCTGATACTGCTCGCCGTGAATCTGTTCACAGGTGTTGTATTCAGAGTCACGCCGGACGAGGGATATATACGCGAACCGGGTCTGTATGCGTTTTACGCCGTCGCGGTGATCTACTCGCTGTGGGGGATCGTTTACCTGTTCCGGAAACGGAAAATGCTGTCGCTGTCGAAGTGCCTGTCGCTGCTGATGATGTATGTTCTGAACATGGCAGCGGTGGTTTCCCAGCTTTTCTACCCGCGGTTCCTTGTGGAAATGATAATGACCGCGCTTGCGGAACTCTTTGTTGTGCTTCTTGTGCTGCGCCCGGAGGACTACATAGACAATTCCACCGGAATGCCGAGTTTCAAGGTGTACAGCGGTGAGGTGCGGAAGATCTGCAAGAACTCCACCCACGAAAAGATCATAGTCATGCGCCTGCTGAACGCGACGCAGCTCAGAAAGTATTTCGGCGAGGAAAGGTATCTCTCGTTCGTTGAGTCCGTTGTGCGGCATATCCGCCTTTTCTGCACCGGGAACAAGCTATATTTTGATATGTATTTCGAGCAGCCCGGACGGCTTTACATCATCATCGACAACTACGATTTCGATTTTGAATCCATAGTTTTCGATATCTACAGCGCTCTTGTGCAGGACATCATCGAGTTCGAGAGCAGGGGAGCGAAGATAATCCCGCGTTTCTGCGAGATATGTTATCCCGAAGATACCGCAGATGCCGCCACTATCATCAATATCGGACATCAGTTCCACCGTGTGATACCCTACGATCAGTTATATACCCACGCGGGGGATATCATCGGTACAGAGAGCTTCCGCATTAAAAACGACATGGATCTGATCCTTAACCGCGCTATCAGCGAAAAGAAGTTTCAGATGTACTATCAGCCCATTTACTCCGTCAAGGAGGGGAAGTTCGTATCTGCCGAGGCGCTTATCCGCCTTATTGACGAGGAATACGGCTTTGTTTCACCCGCGCTGTTCATACCCGCCGCAGAAAGGAAAGGGCTTATGATACCGATAGGGGATTTTGTTCTCGATTCGGTTTTCAGATTCATCAGCGAGAACGATTTCAACGAACTGGGACTTTCCTATATCGAGCTGAATCTGTCTGTCGCGCAGTGTCTCCAGGGTGACCTTTCTGACAAGATCATTGAGCTTGAACACAGGTATCATGTGAATCCGGAGCGTGTAAATCTCGAGATCACCGAGACAACATACGAGAATATCGGCGAGACTACCGATATGAACATAAAACGGCTTTCCGAGAACGGATTCAGCTTCTCGCTGGACGACTACGGAACGGGTTACTCGAATATGCAGCGTATCTCGCGGCTGCCGCTTAAAATAATCAAGATCGACAAGACAATGGTTGACGATATGGCGAACAATTCCGGTATGTCGGTAATGCGCAATACCGTCAGCATGATGAAGGATATCAATAAGGAGATAGTCTGCGAGGGAGTCGAGACGTCGGATCAGCTTGAATGTCTGACAGGACTCGGTGTGGACTACATTCAGGGATACTATTTCTCAAAGCCGCTGCCGGAGCAGCAGTTTATTTCGTTTATAAGAGAACACAACAATGCACAGGCTGTATAATTCGACAAATAATGCCGGAGGAGGTGAACTGTTTGCAGAATATTCTGTATTTTGACGTATGCTCGATACCGATCTTTCTTGTCATACTCATAACTGTGTTTGTCCGCAAGATGACACACGGAATATCCAACAAGCTGTTCATATCTCTTCTTGCCTTTTCGGCTGCCGCCGCGATAACGGACGTGGCACTGGAGTACGCCTGCCGTCAGCTCCCGGTTTCTGACACGCGCCTGCTTATGGCGGAGGTGTTCACGCACCTGTACTTCATTACCCGGAACGCCACGATAGTCTGCTATTTCTTTTTCGTATTCGCAATAACCGGCACATGGTACAGAGTCCGCAGAAAGCGAATGAAAGCGATAGTGCTTACGCCGTTTGCGGTCGAACTGATAATCATTCTTACCAACCCCATTACCCGCGCGGTATTCCGTATTGACCCCGAATCAGGCTACGAACGCGGAGCGGGGATAATGGCGCTGTACGGCATCTCATTTATGTACGCTCTGGTGGGAACGGTCTATCTCCTGTCATGCCGCCGCTTTCTCACGAAAGGAAAGGTGTTCTCGCTTATTTCGCTGTATGTTCTGTCGCTGTCGGCAGTTATCGTGCAGTTTTTCTTCCCGTATCTGCTGATCGAGATGATAGTTACGGCGTTCTCGATGATACTGATAATCCTGTTCGTGCTGCGCCCGGAGGAGAACTCCGACGCAACGGTCGGATCGCTGAGCTTTGAAGCGTACAAGAACGCGCTGAAAAAGATCCTTATGACGGGTCAGAAAGTGCAGATCGCGGTCATAAACTTTCTGAATGCCAA
>JAGAWN010000264.1 GCA_017941355.1 Ruminiclostridium sp.
AATGACCTATGACAGCGATGCAGGCAGGCTTTCGACAATATTCGCGGCTGATATGGCAAAGTATAACTACGGCGACATCGAATCCCCGCTGTATGGCACGGTGGAAGAGCTTGCCAAGCGCTACGGTGTCGAAAAGGCTGTATCTATAAATGTCTGGAGATGCGGCGAGAAGTCCGCAGACGAGATCAATACAAGGCTCCAGACCGCCGAAAGTAGCCGAAATGTCTGTATGGACGGCAGCAAAGCCAATGTCGGCATCTCGATCGTGGCACAAAACGGGTTCTTCTATATCGCGGAAGTGTTTACGGAGTAGATTGCATTAGTCTGAATATTAGTTGCTTGTTCAATCTATATTCGTACTCCATTTTTGCAGTTCGCGGAAACCCCAACTGTGATTAGTACGTCCGATTTAGTAGGGTTGCATAGGTTTATGCACTGAATATTCGGAGTTCTTCGTTTAAATCGTACAAAAACAGACACAATAGAAAACCGCTTTTGGAAAATTTCCGGAAATTTGGAAGAAGTATGTCTGAATATATATCTTGTTAGACTAATTAACAGCAGTCGGCTGGCGGCAGAAATCTGTCGCCAGTTTTTCTTTTTTACTTATAAGACATAATCCGACACCCACAGCATAATAGCAGTGGGCTTTCTCTATATTATAGTTCCTTCGTAATCATAATATAGATGTGGTTATGTCAAGAGTGGAGGTTGAAATAGATATCAGTATTATGGATGTTCATGTTTGGAACATAAGAATGTGCCGAACAGAAATTAAGGTACTACATCTTAAAACATCTGATAGGAAAAATCCTTCAAAAGCGCTTAGCGTAATCATAATATATACGAAGGTCCTGATGAAAGGAGGATTTCGTATGACTGAAATTGAGATAATGAGGTCAAGAAGAAGAGAGAATACCAGTGCAGAGGCATTCAGCTATGTATCGCAGTACAGGGATATGCCGATGACTAAGCATGAGATCCACATAAAAGCGGTCTCCCTTGAAGCCGAGATGCTGTATCTGGAGGGCTACATATCCGTAGAGGAACTTTTTGCCAAGATCGTTTCTGCGTATCAGGAGAGTGATGAGGGTCTGATCTGCCATAACTGCGGCAAATCATTGTCATTCCTTTTATGGAATGATATTGCGGTTTATGAAGATATGGTACGATATATTGTCCTTCCTCTCCCAGTCAACAATGTGGTCGGTCACTTTAAGAACCAACGACAAGAAGCTGTTAAAAACGGTGAAAAGGGCTACAGGAGCTATTTGTTAAAGGAGATCTCAAGCTCCAACAAGTCTATTGAACTTATGAAAATGGGGTTTGAAATGCGCGGGGAGCAACTCAAAATAGGTCTCTCCTGTCCTTATTGCAAACAAATGCTTGACTACTCAAGGGTGTATACCAGGTTAAATGACAGAAGGAAAGCTTCATAGTACTGATATTTGATGATTCGTGAAAACAGCGTTGTATCTTTGAAAACGGCGCTGTTTTCATCATTTCAGTTCAAAACCATTGATTTCCCCGCTATATTGCTGTGACGGTAACAAGACACATACAAGCCTTTATTTAAAAGGTTTTTTGTCTGGTTAGGTAGTTTTTTACTAAAATTTGTTGACAAATTTTGACAAATGCTGTATAATGTTCAATGTTGCCGAGTATATACGGCGGAAGAATATGTTCAAGGAGAAGTTGATATGACAAAGGCAGAACTTATAACAGCTATTGCAGAAAAGACAGAACTCACAAAGAAGGATTCCGGAAAAGCACTTGATGCTATTACTGAGATCATCACCGAGACACTCGCCGGCGGTGATAAGGTACAGCTCGTAGGCTTCGGAACATTTGAGGCTCGTGAACGTGCTGCAAGAACAGGTATCAATCCTCAGACCAAGAAGAAGATCAAGATCGCGGCTACAAAGGTTCCCGCTTTCAAAGCTGGTCAGGGTCTCAAGGACGCTGTTGCAAAGTAAATCCATCATCGGACAGCCTGGCGCACAAAGTCGGGCTGTTCTTTTTTTCATCGGACGCTATCCTGATTGCAGACACTTATCCCCTGCCGATCTCATTTGAAACACAAGCAGAAAGCGCTTTCAGAAACTCTTCCACAGTAGGCTTTTGGCCTCCGAACTGCTTCCAGAACTCGACAGCATACGGGTCAGTACACTTCATGCCTTCGTCAATAGCTTTCCCTATCTCACGGCGCACTTCTTTTACGGACGTATTGTTCTGCTTTGCTGTTTCTTTGATGATATTTTTCATGATATTACGCTCCTTTTAACTTTTGGGTTATACGCTTAACTCACAGTTACATTATACTACAAATCCGTGTCGAAAAAGCGCATAATCAGTCGGAAAATAAAAAAATCGACGATCACTCGCCGATTTGTCGAATAATGTCATCTCTTTGCTTCATCAATCATGGCTCGAACGACTGTAAAAATGCGTTCCTGTTCACGTTCCGGCAGCTCCGATATCTCATCAAGCATAACAGAGCGTTTCATCTCATACTCATCGTTCATGGTATCGCACAAGAGATGATTCGGAGATACATCAAGAACATTAGCAATATTGATAAGTGTCTCAAGTGCCGGATATTTCTGCGCAGTCTCCAACTGACTTATATACGGTACGGATACATCAATCATTTCAGCAAGTGTTTCCTGCGACATATTCCTCTTTTTACGGTACTCTCTGATGTATTTTCCTACAGAATCAATATTCATACGAACGCTCCTTATTATTAACTAACAGATTATGTATCTTACTGATAGTATATACCAAAAGAGGATCGTTTTAAATATGCAGTCAGATTATGACATTAACCCAAAGTTAATATTCCTTTGCCTTATTCGGTCGTTCTCGTCATCATAATATTATTGACCGAATGGTCAAATATATTTTGAAAAGTGAGGACAAAATCAATGAAAAAGAAAATAATGATCGCGGCGTTAGCACTCTTAACGGCAGGAATGTGCAGCTGCGGAAAGACCGAATCCCCTGCCGTGACAGCAACCCCCCAGCCCACAAAAAGTTATCAGGAGCTGAATCTTCCTGATGTGGACTGGAGCGACAACGGTTTTAACGAAGCGGTTAACCGGTATTCCGAATTCACCGATACCGACATAATGGGAATGGCTTCCGCCTGTGCAAAAGGTGTGGCTAAAAGCAAGGGCTGTACCTTCGATGAGGCTTGGGATGCATCGTATACGGTCGTTTCCGAACTGGTCGAGACCGGAAAGCAGCTTAAAGATATGCTTGTCATCGGATCAGCTACATGGGGAGTACCGGACAAAGAAAAGGCTCTGACTCTTAGTGCTCGTTTTATAGAGCTTAACAATGATGTTAGCGGATATATAAGTGTATCTGATACATCAGTCGAAAGCGAGATACTGGCTGTAATGAGTGAGAAAGCCTCGGAAACCACAGAAACCGAGCAAGAAATATTTCAGGAAGAACCTGCATCGATTGACTGGGATGATACCGTATTGATAGGAAATATTACAGCATTTGCGGGGTACACCGACGCGAAGCTTGCTCATGCGACAGATGTTTACCGCAAGGGGCTTGCTGCAGCAAGCGGATTATCTGAAGAAGAGGTCTCGGACGAAGCATCCAATGCGGTGTCATCAGCAAAAACGAACGCTGATATCGTAGTCTGTATGCTTCCTTTCCGTGAAAGTTGGATACCGGAGTTAGAAATGGCTGTGTCGATGTATGCTTCAGATTTTATTGAGTTTGCCGAGATTTTCGGCGAATATGCGGAACTGGCTTCAAAATCACAACCGCAAAGCACATCAGACAGCGAAACGGAGCCTATGTCAACCGACCCGGAGCTGTCTGATGAGAATGACTCCCCTTCCCTATCAGGAAATGACATAAAAGACCATATATCTGAGGAAACTCAAAATGATTTAACAGATACACGGTAAATATGATATACATATATAATATGTGCACGGGTAAATCCTGTGCGCATTTGTTGCATTTGCAATAAAAATGATGTATAATATTAGTAATATTGCTGTTTTTTATAATAGCCTGTCCTTTTAGGGCTTCTCATTCGTATTATAAGCAGAAAGATCTTTCGGGAGGACGGAAACAATGACATATAACGACTTTGAACGGTATGTCGTGCTGTATCGCAGCAGCGTTACGCGAGCTGCTCTGTTCATACTGCATGATGTCGACGAGGCGGAGGATATAGCACAGGATGTGTTCCTGCGGTTATATACATACACCGGTAGCTTTGAAAGCGACGATCATGTAAAAGCATGGCTTCTCCGCTGTTCTGCGAATATGAGCATAGACGCTGTGCGTTCGTTCAGGCGAAAACACATAGTATCGCTTTCCGAGGTCGGTGAGCTGCCTACCCGTGACAATACCGGAAGCTCTGTATTGCCCGCCGTAATGGCGCTCCCCGCGAAACAGCAGATAGCGATATATCTGCATTATTACGAGGGCTATTCGGTACAAGAGACTGCCGCGATACTTAAAATCAGCCAGTCTGCAGTGAAGCAGCGGCTGAAAAGCGGCAGGGAGAAGCTTAAAACCCTGATAAAAGGAGAGATCGAAGATGACATATAAAGAAATGTATGATGATGCTTACAGGACGCTACAAACAAACGCTCACCGCATGAGTGACAAAGAATTTGCGGCGACTATCAGCGCCAAAGCAAAACATAATGCAGTGATAACCGGAAACGGCAGCAGCATACGGGAGGTACTGACTGACCGCAGTGAGTACAGACCTCACAGAATACGGAATACGTTAATAGGTATTGCCGGAACAGCAGCAGTGCTTGCCGGAGCTGTGTTCGGGCTTAGCTGGCTGAACGAGCACGGCGGGCTGAAAGGTCCGGATGTGCAGGGGGCGGGCGCAGGGTATAATGAAACGACATCATCGGAAAATGACCCCACTAGCGGAGGTATGTTTCTGACTCAGAGCGATAAAGATCTCCTTGAAGGAAACGCGTATCCCGCAGTCGATATTCCGGAGGGAACGAGATACGATTTTAACGGGTTTTATGTTGAACCGCGCTGGTGTACCTTTGACGGCATGACGCTTCATCTTGCGTATGATGTTGTATACGAAGGAGAGATGCCGTCTGACATAGATAACAGCGTAAGGATCGAAAGCGAGGGCGGACTTATCAGCGGTTATCTGCTGAATCGCTCTGACAGCCGTGTGGTAATGAAGGCATCCGTATACTATCCCGGAATAGTTCATAGCACAAAAGTTGATCTCGTGTCGGAAGCGGACGGGACACGTTACACATTTACGGCGGATATACCCGAAGGCGTTCATCTAATCTCCGCTGACCTGCTCGGTACGGATATTCCGATCAATGATACCGGAATCACAAAAAAGCTTATACATATCGACGCTTCGTCAAGCGGCATCAGCCTGACTTTTGAGAATAAACCGGAGGAGCGCGGCATAGCGGCACAGCTTGAACCTAAAACTATTATCAAGCTGACTGACGGTACGGAGATAAGGCCGACAGGCATTATATCCGCACAGGATTGGTATGAGCGGCAGGAAGGCGATAAACTGTACATACGATTTATTACGCAAAGTTTTGACCCGTCGGATATTGACGAGATAAGGGTCAATGATATAATCGTTTATCTCAGCAGCAGACCGGCGGAAGCGCCCTCAATTCAGGATAGCTTTGCAGAGCTCTACGAGACAAATAATGATATTGTAGGCTGGATAAGAATAGGAAGTACCGATGATCCTGTTATAGACTATCCAGTGGTTCAGGCGGAGGATAATGACTATTACCTCACGCACAACGTCTTTAAGGATAAGGTAGAGCGAGGTGCTATATTTGCGGATTTCCGCAATAATTTCGACAAAGGGCTGCTCTCCGGCAATACCGTTCTGTATGGTCATAATATGTGGTATGGAGATAAAATGTTCGCAAACCTCACCAGATATTATGAAGACAGCGATTCAAATGACAATCTGAGATTCTACAAAGAGAATCCAACTGTAACATTCAATACGCTCTATGAGAACGCTGAATGGAAGGTATTCGCCTGCGCGCTGTTCAATACACAGGAAGAGAAAGGCGAAGTTTACCCATACAATCAAATACTCGACTTCGCTGATGCTGATGAGTTCAACAGTTTCATTACTGATATAATGGACAGAAGTGTCTTGTGTACTGATGTTGACCTGACCTACGGAGACAGTATCCTGACCCTTTCGACTTTCTACTATCCATTCGGTCCTGACACTGATACAAGAGTTGCAGTATTCGCAAGAAAGGTGCGTCCGGGTGAGAGTTCCGAAGTAGATGTGTCAAAAGCAAGCCGTAATCCTAACCCACTCAAGTTTGAGTACCAGTATCAAATTGAAGGCGGCTCTTGGGACGGCAGTATTGGGGATAAATCTGATGAAGTAGTAGATTTTCTGGCAAATATTGAGCAGTTAGTTAATTCTAGTGAGCAAATTGAAGAATTAAAGCAATTGCTTTTGAAAATTGAAGGCGTTGCAGATGTTCAAGTCTATAACAGCGATGATGATTCAAA
>JAGAWN010000265.1 GCA_017941355.1 Ruminiclostridium sp.
GCACATCAATATCAAGCATCCGGGACCGGGATTTGACCTTGACGGAAAAATACGCGCTACACAGTTTGTCCAGAAAAAACAGGAAGAGCATACAAATCCCAATATGACAGCAAAACCGGTAGTAAAGCTGCCTTCTGCGGATACATTCGGACTTACCCCTGCAAAGGAAGAACGGCTCTCACAGATAATTGACGAGATCAATTCAAGAACCGGCAAATCTTATGATAACGATGTAGCAGTCAAGGCTATGCTTCAGATCAAGGATATTCTGCTCAAATCTGAAAAGCTGAAAGCAAGCGCGAAGAATAATACCGTCAAGGATTTCGAGTTTTCGTATTTTGACGACATCGACGACGCGCTGATCGAAGGTCTGGAGCAGAATAAGGACTTCTTCTCGTTGCTTCTCAATGATGAGGAAATGAAGCGAGAGGTGCTTGGAATATTTACAGAGGAAATATATAATTCGCTGAAGAAAGCGACGGAATAAAATATTAATGGAGGAGGAAGTCAATAATGTCTGAACAAATTAAACACGGATTTATAGCAGTAAAAGATTTGTTTACCGATAAATGGTATAAGATTCCAGAGTATCAGCGCCCATATGTATGGGGGAAAGAACAAGCGAGCGATCTGCTTGATGATATTATGAAGGAAGCGTATAAACTAAAAGAGCTTCAGAAATTTGATGAATCTGCTAACAGAGAATATTTCCTTGGGTCATTGGTTTGGAAGACGACAAAGTGTAATGACGGAACTTCAAGTTACGAAGAATTTGAAGTGCTCGATGGTCAGCAACGATTAACTACCATGTTACTTATTCATGCTGTTATCCGTGATCTCACAAATAATGAAAAGAGAAAAGATAACTGTAAAGATGCAATTTTTCAAGAAGCTGATCCAGACAACGGCATACCTGAGCGTCTACGTGTGATTTTTGGGATAAGAGGAAATGTTCAGGAGTTTGTTAATACATATATCAAGCAAGAAAATGGCACTATGAAAACAGACGAGCTAAGCAGAATCCAAAAAAACAATTCTGATGTAAACTGCTCTCATATGGCTGAGGTCATACTTGCTATACATGAATATTTTGAAGATGATACGCAAGATAAAATTGACACCTTTTACGGATTCTTCCGAATCCATACAAAACTTATTTACATTTCATCAACTGAACTTGAGGATGCTTTTCATCTTTTCAACGTTATGAATAACAGAGGAATAAAACTCCGTAACAGTGACATACTTAAAGCCAAAAATCTTGCCCAAATCCAAAATGACATTACTCGACAGGATTATGCTTCTAAATGGGAATTGACAGAAAACTATTTTGGTGAGGATTATGACCAATTTCTTGAGTTTATTCGTTTATGTCTTGTAAAACGAAAAGCTGCTGTTTCGTTGTTGAAGGAGTTTGAGGATAATATATATCATCCAACTGAATATGATCGGAATACAAAAGAAACCAAAAAGCTCGCACCGATATTAACAGAAGGAGCCAATACCCTTGAT
Organism: Ruminiclostridium sp.; assembly: GCA_017941355.1. Taxonomy (GTDB): domain Bacteria; phylum Bacillota; class Clostridia; order Oscillospirales; family Ruminococcaceae; genus Ruminiclostridium_E. Next base: position 1,513 of record JAGAWN010000265.1, read on the forward strand.
TGTATAAATAACTATTTTGCTATTTATCAAAAAGTATTTGACAACAAAACATACTCAACAGAAGTCTTAAATCTATTGAAAGCTATGGAGCGCGGATTTGAAGCGGATTTCTGGAAAGCGCCTGTTTTGCATTATGTAAAGAAATTCAGTGACAGTGAATTAGAATCGTTCCTCAATGCACTTAATCGGAAATTTACTGCTGATTGGGTAGATGAATTATATTTCACTAAAAGAATCGAAAATGTATGCAGAATAATTGATGCTATTGATCAATCAAAAACGGCTGATAATGTTTTGAGAAGTGATGCTTTCAACTATGACAAAGGACTAACCTTGAAACAGCTCGATTCACCCGTTTATGGAAAGAAATACTGTCGGTATCTGTTACTCCTTGTAAGTGTTATATTTAGTGGAAACGAAACGCCTATGAATTTGCCTGAAATAATATCCATAGAACATATTCTACCACAGAACCCGGAGGCGGGTAGTCAGTGGTCAAAAGATTTCACTGACAGTCAGCGCGAAGATTGTACTAATAAGCTTGGAAATCTTATGTTAATATCGAGAAGGAAAAATTCTTCATTAAGCAATTATGATTTTACAAGCAAAAAGGAACGGTATTTTTCAGCGAATGTAGGAAGCTTTCCATTATCATTTAAAATATACGGTAATTATCAGACATGGACATATGATGATTATAAAAAGAATCACAACGATGTATTATCTAAACTGAAACAGTATTTTGAATTGTAATCATTTTGGAGAAACATACGACGCGCTGTTCAATAATCTTATTAGTAATCGGATGCTCCCTATAGTATATTATTGATTAATTAAATGTTTGCAAAACGCTTGCAATTCGCAAGCAAATGTGCTATAATATAGAAAAAGCAAAAGGAGGGATAGCTATGGCAAGAACATCAAATGTATTTGCGCGAGTTGAGCCGAACATAAAGGAGCAGGCGGAATCTGTACTTGATCAGCTCGGAATACCCATGTCCAACGCGATAGGAATGTTTTTAAGGCAGGTCGTTATTCACCGCGGCATACCTTTTGAAGTTAAGCTGCCGGAGAATACTCCGCTGTCGCTTGCGTCAATGACAAAAGAGCAGTTTGACACTGAGATCTCTAAAGGAATGGACGATATTGAGCAGGGAAGGGTGTTTTCAGCAGAGGAAGTTGCGGCTGAACTTCGCAGGGATTTTGGTGTATGAAGTGCAAAGTAAACTATACTGCGAGCGCAAAGCGTGATATTCGCGGAATATATGAATATGTTGCTTATCAGTTGATAGAGCCCGACACGGCGGCTGATCTGGTACGCCGTATTCAGAGTGCTGTACTAAAGCTTGACGAAAATCCCAAAAGATACAAGGTTTATGACGAAGACCCGTGGAGATCCAAAGAATTAGGACATTTTCCGGTAGATAACTATGAAGTTTTCTATGTGGTTAGCACCGACTCAGTGAACATTGTGCGTATTATGTATGGCGGAATGGATATAGGACGGCATCTTAGGAAGACTGATGAACTGAAATAAACATCTTTTCGGTCAAATGACCAAAAAGAATCTGACCAAAAAGAAATGTCCAAAAAGGGAAATAATGAGGGTTTGCGGTTAATAGGTCAGCAACTTTTTAAACGGTCTAGAGTCCGGAAAACAAGATATCTTGAATCGTGTGTTGTATAGGTGGTAGTAATACGTTATATACTTGGCAAATAAAAAACGGCTGCACACCGTTTCAGATATGCAGCCACAAGAATTATTCGGTTTCGTCAAGTATCTCGATCATGAGCTCGGCTCCGAGCCGAACGCCTGTTTTAAAGTCCTGTAATCCCTCGCACGAAGCGGTAACGTGTATCGCGTCCGTGTATTCTTCGAGAAGGTCTTTGCAATCCGGGTACTTCTGCAAGATACGCTCCCTTATGTGTTCAATTGCGTCACGGGCTTTGATGTACTTCTCACAAGTGGGAGTAGGCAGGGAACAGGGGCTGAGCTCGCCGTAGTAGATCTGTTCGATTATACTTTTCATGGTAGATTTCCTCCGTAGAAATATAGATTTTTCTACAGATAAGTGCTGCGGAGTGGGCTCTTATTTGTACCTTGTTTTTACAAAAAGGGACAAAAAATGACTTTTGATTACTTAACGATAGATAGCGTAATACCGCATTATAAGTGGGATTGCGGCACATTAAGCAAAATTGATAAAAGCTGAATTTGAAATTCAAGTCCAGTAACAGGAGCCATCATAAGTATCCAATTTAGATATTCAGCCCACAAAAGGCTTGGTTAAGCCATTTGTGGGCTGAAATCTTATTGATTTTAAAAAACACGTTTCGTAGATATTTTTTGACCGTTTTTGGGTAGTTACTGGACTTGAACTGACCGAGTGTAGAAAAATTAAGTGATATTTTATTAAAAAGCAACAAATTAATAATATTTGACCAAATTCAAATATTTTCTATATATCGTACAAAATATTTTATGAAAGTTTGTTAA
>JAGAWN010000266.1 GCA_017941355.1 Ruminiclostridium sp.
ATCCCGCTGCAGTGGTCGATCTCGTGCTGGATTATCTGTGCGGGACGATCGGTGAATGTTCTGATGCGTGTTTCAAATCTCTCGTTCTGCCAGCGGACTTTGATGCTTGCGAAGCGTTTTACCGGGCGCGGCTCACCTGTAAGAGAAAGGCAGCCCTCGCTTGTGTTGTACGGCTTGCTGCATTTGATGATCTCCGGGTTGAACATTGTTATGTATTCGCCGCCGTTGTCGAAAACGATTATGCGTTTCAGAACGCCGATCATGTTGGCTGCCATTCCCACACACGTTTCCTTGTTTGCGGTCAGCGTGTCCAGAAGATCGGCGGCTGTCTGCATATCATCTGCTGACGCAGGCTCCGACTTCATTGCAAGGAAAATCGGATCATGGATTATCTCTCTTATCATAACAGCTTTTCCTGCCATTCCGCTTCTCTGAATCCCGCAAGGACGAGATCGCCGCTCACCGCGAGCGGGCGCTTTACCAACATTCCGTCGGACGCAAGCAGCGAGAACTGCTCGTCCTCGCTCATGTCCGGCAGCTTCTTGGAAAGTTCAAGTTCACGGTACAGGGTGCCGCTTGTGTTGAAGAAACGTTTCAGCGGCAGCCCGCTGGCAGCATGGTATTTCCGCAGAGCTTCCTCGTCCGGGTGATCGGCTTTTATGTCGATCGTCTCATATTCAATACCTTTTTCGTCCAGCCATTTCAGCGCTTTTTTGCAGGTCGTGCAGCGAGCGTAGCAATATATTTTTATCATGTTTTTCTCCCTTTGTTCCGCAGTTGTACTCTGATATGCCGGAACGGTGTCATAGCTGCCGTTCCCCGTGTCATTCGCAGTATTTTTCGATATCCTCGTCCGTAACAGTAACGCCCGTATCCCATTTCAGCCGGTATGCAAGAATATCGGGCAGCTTTACGATCCTTTCGGTGCCGTCCCCGGATCTCAGTTTAAGCGTTGCCATAGGCTCTTCACCCGGCATGAAGCCCTCGCAGCCGTTGTCGGGTTCTGTCAGATCGGTTATTGTGTATATCATATCTCACGGGTTCACTCCTTTACTGTCCTGCATCGCATTTATGTTATCACTATATTGTATCATATTCCGGCATATTTTGCAATAGTTTTATTCAATGCTTTCATAATAAAGCAGAGGATCACAAAAGCGAAAGAGAAGAAAGTGACCCGGACAGCTTTCGCGGCGGGGCGTTCCCACGAGGTAATATGGGTATATTGCGTAAACCGTCCGGTTTTACCGCAATTGCTGTCTGACACCGGGGATCAGCTCTTTTTCTTATATCCGCAGTCGCAGTACGGACCGCCCGAAGCAAGAGTGTATTCCCGTACAAAGTCCGAAGCCCCGCCTGCTTCGCTCATGGTATAGTCGAGCCTGCACATCGCGGGAACGAGATCGTAGAGTCCGAGTTCTTTCATCAGCCTGCATATCCCGCAGGTCGTAAATCTTGCTTCATATCCGCTTCCGTCCTCATACGGCAGATAATCCATGTTCCATGAATACGGATTCCGGTTGGCAGGGTTCAGGGCGGCGGCTTTCTTCATGCCGGCTATGTCGGAGTCTGAAAACTTCTTCTTTCCGTTCATGCGGCAGAACCATTTCATCGCGCCGGTCATCATTGACTCGCGGTAATACACGGCAGCCTGCTCTACCGTCGGTCTTTTGGGCATATTGATCAGGAAAGATGACAACATTGCACAGTTGACAAGGTTCATTCTGAATCTGTCGCCCTTTTCAAATAGCGGAACGGAAGCAATTATCTCCTTATACTTTTTCCGGGCTTTTGACGTGATTTCGCCTGCCTCGGAAGGGTCGTATCCCAGTACAGAGTTCAGGTGTTTTCTGAATGACCCGGAAAACAGCATCCACATTCCTGCCGGCATTCCTGCATATTTCATTTTAACAGCCTCCTTAAACGGTTGTATATCGCTAACTTGTATTTTACCATGAAACGGTCAGAAAGTCAATACAGGGATCGGCGTTAGATCATCCCCTCATGACAGCAGGCATGGGAGGTATCGGTTTCGGAAACGGAATGATGAATAATTCCTGCATTTGTCTGAGGTAGGTGACAGAAATAAATCCCTGTATTTTTCGGTGCTGAAGCAGGAGCAGCGGTCTGCAGGTACTTGACAATGATACCCAAATGATGTAGAATAATACGATGAAAAGGTGTGGTGAATATGAAAGACAGGGTAATCTCCGGAGAAAAAAGGGTAGATGCAGCACAAAAGAAGCTGATAAAAGAGTCGCTTTTTCATATTGCGGTCAGCAATATGTTCATTCTTGTCGCTACCTGTGCCTGCGGAGTGATAGATAATCTGTTCATATCGCGTATTCTCGGTCCGGAAGCACTTGCGGCCGTAGGCTTTTTTTCGCCTGTGACTGTAGCCGTCGGGTTCTCATATATAATGATACTCGGGACACAGGTGCTTGCGGGCAATTTCATAGGCGCCGGCAGGAATGATAAAGTGAACCGGCTGTTTATCAGCTCATTCCTTACAATAACTGTTTTTTTTATCGTGTTCACGATACTGTGTATGTGCTTTGCGAGCCGGCTCGGTGAACTGCTCGGAGTGAAGGGTGCGGTCAACGACGCGATGTGTGAGTACATAATGGGCTACTGCCCCGGCATTGTGCCGCAGACGCTTGTGGCTCTGCTTATGGCGCTCTGTTCGCTCAACAATGAACTGAAAAGATCGTATGTCAGCATAGGCGTGATGATCGTCGGAAATGTTGTGCTGGACTGGCTTCTCGTTAAGGACTTCGGACTTTTCGGGATAGGCATTGCATCAACCGTCGGGAGCTTTGTATCGCTTGCGGTCTTGCTTCCCGGATTTTTCGGGGCGGACAGGCTGTTTCACTTTCAGCTGAAAGACAAATTCAGCATGAAGCTTGTGCTTTCCGCAGCAAAACGAGGCTTGCCCTCGCTGATGTTCTCGGTAGGTGTCATCATCAAGAACTACTGCTTCAACTACTCGCTTTCACAGTACACAGGCGAGATAGGGGTGGCGGCAGCCGGCATACTTTCTTCGGTATGCGCTTTTGCAGGAGCGATCCCAGCCGGGTTCGCGAACGCGTTTTCCACGCTCGCGAGTATTTATTACGGCGAACAGGATCGCGGCAGTTACATTTATCTCTCCCGCATTACACTCAGAATGGGACTGATATGCTGCACCGCAGCTGTCGGGGCTTTTATGATAACATCGCCGATCCTCGCGCTGATCTTCGCGCCCGGAGATGAGCAGCTCCGATCCGTTTCGCAGAGAATGTTCTTGCTCGGGTTCACATTTCTGATACCGAACCTTGTGTACAATGTGCTGCTGAATTCGTATCGTGCGCAGAACAGAATGTTACTTATAAATATAATGAGTTTTGCCGAAACAGCGGCGATCGGTTTGTTCGTTCTGCTTACCGTGGGATCTTTCGGCGCTGATGCCGCGTGGCTTGCAAATACCATTGTCGATATTCTCTGCATACTTGTGATAATCGCATCGGTGTTTTATTACAGGAAAAAGCCCGATCTGTCATTGTCTGCGCTCCTCAAACTTCCCGACAGCTTCGGCGTGTCAGAGAAAGACTGCTTCGTATATGCGATAGAGGACGCGGAGCAGGTCGTGGAAGCATCATCGGCGGCTATAAAATTCTGCATGGATCACGGTTATAAAAGGCGGCTTTCCACTCATGTGGGGCTGTGCATAGAGGAAATGGCGTACAATGTACTGAAACACGGTTTCGGGAACAGATCCGGCAGATACGCCGATATAAGAGTCGCCGCGTCTGAGGACGGACTTACAGTCCGTATCCGTGACAACTGCCGCGAGTTTGACCCGAGAAAGCGCATGGAGATACATTCTTCAAAGGACAAGGCTTCAAATTTCGGAATACGGATAGTAGCTGGTCAGGCGGATACGATCGAGTATTATAATAATGCCGGGATAAACACGCTTATAATGAGATTTTTAAAGGAGACGTAACATGATACATCTTAATGCTGTCGAAGCATTCTACGAACCAAGAAAAGAAGTATATGAACGGCTTAATACCATCGAGTGGGAAGAACCGCTTATGCGTGAGGACGAGAGCGCTTTCATCTGCGGACTTCTCAGAGCGGAAAGACCCCGCAGGATACTTGAGGTGGGTGTGTACTGCGGCGCCACCACATCAATAATAGCACAGTGTATGGCTGATATCGGGACGGAGGGCTGCGAGATACATTCGATAGATGTCCTTACGGAATGTGATACTGACGCGGACAAGAAGATCGGATATGTATATGAGAACACAAGAGAGTATTTTGAAAAGGCGCATATCAGACAGACATTCCATACCGGAAATATCGCGCCCGCATTTATGGACGAGATAGGGGACGGGATAGATTTTGCGGTTCTCGATACCGTGCATTTTCTTCCCGGTGAACTGCTTGATTTTCTGAGTATTCTCCCGTATCTGAAAAAAGGCGCTGTGGTCTGCCTGCACGATATAAGCCAGCACCATACCCACCCGCTGCGCGGGGACGAATTTGCCTGCGGCACTTTATTCTCCGCAGTCACCGCTGAGAAATATCTCAATGCGCGCGTCACCGACAGCAGGTATGATACGAAGATGCCGAACATAGGCGCTTTCCGTGTCACGGAACAGACAATGGAGCATATCGAGAACGTCTTTCTTGCGATATGTCTGAAATGGCACAGATTCCCGTCTGCAAAACAGCTTCTGACGTTCAGGGAAAGCTTTTGCAGGCACTACAGCGAAGAGCTTATCCGGATATTCGACAACGCCGTGGATATGAACTGCGACAGCACCGTCATAGTGCGTCTCGACGATATCCCCGACGGCAGCAGGGTCATCATCTACGGTTACGGACTTATGGGAAGGACTTGCTACAGGCGATTGAAGCGCGCGGGGAGATGCGAGATACTGGCGTGGGTGGATCCGGACTTTGAGAAGATAGGCGACAGCCGCGTTACCGATCCCGATGCCGTGGATATAAGCACCGCTGACGTGGTGATGATCGGAGTGTCGAATTATTCCGAATTCAAGTCGATACGGGAAAAGCTTGCTCACGACAAAGGGATAGACGAGAAGAAGTTCTTCATTTTCGATGCTCCCTATGAAGATCTTTGATGTGAAGTCCCGCCGGAGGTCGGATAAATGAACAAGGCTGCGATAATACATAAGGCAACAAGGGAATACTGCTTTCCGGTAAGAAAAAACACTTTCTGTATCCGGGCGGAAACGCAGAAAAATGATGTCCGGGAGATCGTTCTCCATACCCGTGACAAATATCTGCCGGCGGAAAAGTATGATACACGCCGCACATTCGTTATGCAGCGCACCGCGTCAGACGAGGCGCGGGATTATTATGAAGCGCAGGTTGATATTGACCTGATCTGCCTGAGGTATTTCTTCGAGATAACGGATATCACGGGAAGCAGGCTGTTTTTCGGTGATGACCGGTTCTCGGAGAGTATGCCGGAAGATATCGAGGATATGTTCGACTGCCCGCAGACGATGCGGGAAGAGGGCTTCCCGGAGATCCCGGAATGGGCTGCGGGAAAGGTGGTCTATCAGATATTCCCGTCACGGTTCGCGCCCACCGGAGAGATAGACGAAAACGAATGGTACAGAACTCCGATAGGTCTCGATGACCGTCTCGGCGGAAGTATAAAGGGCATTACCGGAAAGCTCGGCTATATAAAGGAACTCGGCGCGGATATCATATACCTTACGCCGGTGTTTGATTCGGAAACACAGCACCACTACGACACAAAGGATTATTATCGGATATGTCCCGAACTCGGTACGGAGCAGGATCTGAAAGAACTGGTGGAAAAGGCTCACGGCTGCGGTCTGCGGGTCATTCTCGACGGTGTATTCAACCACACTTCCGCCGATTTCTTCGCGTTCAGGGATATCCGCGTGAACGGGGAAAGCTCAGAGTACAGGAACTGGTATCATATAGACCGGTTCCCGGTAGATATGGGCGGAAAGGATAAACTTCCGGGGTATAAGGCTTTTGCTTACTACGGAGGAATGCCGAAGCTTGATCTTACCAACGAAGAGACTGCGGACTATATCACCGATGTTGTCTGCCGCTATATACGGGAATTTGACATCGACGGCTGGCGGCTCGATGTGGGAGATGAGATCGGTCATCTGTTCTGGAAAAAGCTAAGGCTCAAGGTAAAAAAAATAAAGCCCGACGCTCTGCTTGCAGGAGAAGCGTGGCACATTTGCGGCGACTTTCTGGAGGGGGACGAATGGGACAGCTGCATGAACTATGCCTGGTATAAAGCGATCCGCAGGCTGTATTCCGGAGGGCGGATCGGTGACTTTATCGACACCGCCGGAAAGATACGCGGAAGATACCACGGCAATGTTTTCGCGGGACTATGGAACCTTATCGGCTCCCATGACACGTCAAGGTTCATAAGCGAGGTATGCGGCGGAGACCGGAGGATCCTGCTGTCTGCGGCGGCAATCACTATGCTGTTCCCGGGAGCCCCGTTCATCTGCTACGGCGATGAGGCCGGCATCGGCGGACTCGCGCCTTTTGATAACAGACGTGGAATGCTCTGGGGGGACAGGGCAGATAAGCATATCTTAAATGTGTACAAGTCGCTTACCGCTTTCAGACACGCTCACCCGGAACTGTGGCGTGAACTGCCGGAGGTTTTACTGCTCGATGAGGAGCGCAGACTGTTGGTGCTGAGACAGCAGGATCTTGTAATTGTGGCGGAGCTTTCGGGGAATGATGTCAGAGCCGACAGCATTGATATCCTCAAAGAGATGCTTGCGGAAAACAAGCCGGAGATGCTCCTGACACTTTCCGGCAGCACGGACGGCAGCAAAATAAAGGGATTTGACGTTCTGACCTTCAAAGTCAATAACGGTGTCGGGTGAAGCGGAGATGATCCCCTTCGTGTGCCGTGAGATCAATTGAGCCTGCCGCTGTATTGCTCTCACACCGAGACGATCTGATCGGGTTTCTGATAATGTGCTTCGGAGTGAAAGCGTTCGGCATGATCCGGCTTTAGCTATACCGCACAAATAGGCGCACGCAATCTTTGTATCTCTGCTTATAGCGCCGCATCGTGCGGCTTTTTGGCATCGGTTATAAGAGCGTCACGCTCTGTGCGGTATAGCCTTTATTATTTTCTGCTCACAAAAACGCTTTTTCCCGGCGTTATTATCTCGAAACGGATGGCGAAACGTAATGATAAAAAAGAGACTTATAAAAGAAATGGGCGACAGCAAGCGCTATATTTTCGGAAACGTCGCTGCACAATGGGTATCGCTCGCGGCGAATATCGTTATGATCTTTGGCATTGCAAATCTTCTTGACAAGATGATAACGCGGTCTGCGGATACGGGGGATTACGCGTTTGCGGTCATTGCGGCGGTATGCGCACTGCCGATACGTTTTGTGTGTTCGCGGCTTCAGGAAAGGTGCAGCTATCTGTCGAGCAAGTCGGTAAAGAAGAAGCTCCGCGAGCTCATATTCCGTAAACTTCTGCGTCTCGGGACAAGCTACCGCGGGAGCGTTCCCACAAGCGAGATAGTACAGCTGTCGGTTGAGGGCGTTGACCAGCTTGAGACCTATTACGGGCAGTTCCTGCCGCAGTTCTTCTACGCTTTTCTTGCGCCGCTGACGCTGTTTGCGGTGCTGTGCTTCGTTAGTGTGCAGTCGGCTGCCGTGCTGCTGATATGTGTTCCGCTGATACCGGGCGCGATAATGGCGGTGCAGAAGATAGCAAAGAAGCTGCTCGGAAAATACTGGGGGCAGTACGCCGCGCTGGGCGACACGTTCCTTGAAAACCTGCAGGGACTCACGACTCTGAAAATATACCGGGCAGACGGATACACCGCGCAGAAAATGCAGCAGGAGAGCGAGCATTTCCGCCGCATCACGATGAAAGTGCTTACGATGCAGCTCAATTCCGTTACTATAATGGATCTTATCGCTTATGGCGGCGCGGCGCTCGGCGTTGTGCTGGCGGCAAGTGATATGAACGCCGGAAATATCGGCTTTATGGGCTGTTTTGCAATAATAATGCTGTCAGCGGATTTCTTTATCCCGATGCGTAAACTCGGCAGCTTCTTCCACGTTGCAATGAACGGTATGGCTGCAAGCGACAGACTTTTCCGCGTTCTTGATCTTCCCGAACCGGAGCGCGGGCAGGGGAGCATTGACCGTGAAAACTGCTGCATAAAGATATCCGGACTGCGGTTTTCCTACGGCGAACGTGAGGTGCTGCACGGAGTTGATATGGAAATACCGATGAAAGGAATGACCGCGGTATGCGGCGAGTCGGGCTGCGGAAAATCCACACTCGCGGCGATACTTATGGGGCGGAACAAGGGGTATTCAGGCAGCGTTACGATCGGCGGCACGGAGTTGTCTGAGATAAGCGAGGAAAGCCTGATGAACAGTATTACCTATATCTCCCACAACAGTCATCTTTTCAAAGGAACAGTCCGCGAAAACCTTCAGATCGGGAATTTCACCGCAACCGACAGTGATATGTGGGCAGCCCTCGAACGGGCGAAGCTCAGCGGTTTCCTGCACTCGGAGCAGGGGCTTGACACGCTTCTCACCGAAGATGCCGGAAACCTCTCCGGCGGTCAGCGTCAGAGACTTGCTCTTGCGCGGGCTTTGCTGCATGATACACCCATATACATCTTTGATGAAGCGACAAGTTCTGTTGACGCGGACAGCGAGTCGGAGATAATAAGCACGGTCTGTGAGCTTGCAAAGACAAAGACGGTGATTATGATCTCGCACAGACTTGTCAATTCAATGAAAGCGGACAGGATATATACACTTGAGAGAGGCTGTCTTGTCGGCTGCGGAACGCACGATGAACTGCTTTCGGCAGGCGGCGCTTATGCCGGGATGTGGCATACGCAGCAGGCTCTCGAAAAAGTGGGAAGGAGTGAGGCAATATGAAGAAGCGCAGCGGAATAAGTATAATTATGCGAATGATAAAGCTTGTGAAGCCGCTTGCGGGGTTTATGCTCCTTGCGGTATTCCTCGGCGTTTGCGGATTTCTCTGTGCTGAGTTCATTACGATAATGGGCGGATACGCAATGCTTGATATACTTGGGTTCGACGGTACGTTCGCACTCGGCACCGTTTTCGCGGCGGTGGTATTGCTGGCGGTTTTCCGTGCGGCTTTCCGCTGCACTGAGCAGTACCTCAACCACTATATCGCGTTCACGCTCCTCGCTCTGATTCGCGGCAGGGTCTTCGGGGCGCTTCGCAGACTGTGTCCCGCGAAGCTTGAGGGACGTGACAAGGGGGATCTTATCTCGGTCATCACGTCTGATATCGAACTTCTTGAGGTATTCTACGCACACACGATATCGCCTGTTTGCATCGCCGTGATAATGTCGGTGATAATGTCTGTTTTTATAGGTGCGCAGAACGCCGTACTCGGTATTATTGCGGCTTTCGCGTATATTTGCGTCGGAGCTGCCGTGCCTGCGGTGATATTCAGGATAAGCGGGAATACAGCCGATGAGTTCCGCACTCAGTCCGGGCAGCTCTCCGCGTTCGTACTGGAGAACCTGCGCGGACTTGATGAAACGATACAGTACGGTGCCGGCGAAAAGCGCATTGACGGCTTAAAGCACCGTGCCGATGAACTTGCGGTAAAGCAGGAAAAGATGAGCGGGAATATGGGACTCAACGCCGCGATAACGAACAGCGCGATACTTGTTTTCGATCTTGTGATGCTGTTTGCGGCGCTTGCAATGTACAACGCGGGTGCGATCGGCTTTGACCGTGCCGTGATAAGCGTGATCGCGATGATGTCAAGCTTCGGTCCCGCGGTAGCGCTCGCAAACCTCGGAAGTGTTTTGCAGAATACGCTTGCCGCAGGGAACCGCGTACTCGATATCCTTGAAGAAACGCCTGTCACAGATGAGATAACAAACGGCGCCGATGTTTCATTCGAGAATGCCGAAGCGGACAACGTGACGTTCGCATACGGCGATGAAACTATCCTTGACGGCTTCTCTCTCGGTATAGAAAAAGGCAGGATAACCGGGATCGTCGGAAAGTCCGGAAGCGGCAAATCCACGTTCTTAAAGCTGCTTATGCGCTTCTGGGAAACGAACAGTGGTGAGATAAGGATATCCGGCACTGACATCAATACCATAAACACAAGATCCCTGCGGGACAATGAGAGCTTCGTTACGCAGGACACGCAGCTTTTTCACGAAACTGTCGAATACAATGTGAAGATCGCAAAGCCGGACGCGACTCGCGGCGAGGTGGCGGAAGCCTGCAAAAAAGCGGCACTGCACGACTTTATCATGACACTTCCGAACGGATATGACACACAGGTCGGAGAACTCGGCGAAACGCTTTCCGGCGGAGAGCGGCAGCGCATAGGGCTTGCAAGAGCGTTCCTCCACGATGCACCGCTGATGCTTCTCGACGAACCGACAAGCAATCTCGACAGCCTCAACGAAGCTGTGATCTTAAAATCGCTTATGGATAAGGAAAGCGACAAAACGGTGGTGCTTGTGAGCCACAGACCCTCGACAATGCGGATATGTGACAGATGCTACAGCGTGGAAAACGGGAGAATGAGCTGATGAAAGGATACTCTGATATGACGCTGCATGAATGTGAGAGTGTTCTGAGTAAGCGCGAAAAGCAAAGAATGGAGAAAACATGAAGATAAGCAGAATTGTTTTTATCGCGCTCGGCTGCATCTGCCTTGCTCTCGGGAGTATCGGAATTGTGCTGCCGATACTTCCGACGGTACCGTTTTATCTCGTGACGGCGTTCTGCTTTGCGAAGAGTTCCGAGCGGCTGCACACATGGTTCATAAACACCGGGGTGTACAAAAAGCATCTTCAGAGTTACGTCGAAAAGCGCGGAATGCTTCTTAAAACAAAGATCGGCATAATCACAACAGTGACTGTGCTGATGGGAGCAGGATTTTTCCTGATGGCACGCAAGGGGATATGGATCCCGTGCGTCATACTTGCGGTCATTTGGGTCTGCCACATAATCTACTTTATTTTCGGCGTCAAAACCATTAAAGAGAAATGACTGCCGGAGGAGCAGCCGAGCGGCGGGAGTTTATGACCGTTTTGTCGTTGTTTCCGCAGTAATGCGTAAGGCAGATGGGGACAAGGCGGCTGCGCTATAAACCAAAAGATGTGTGTGGGATCGGATCGGCGGTAACGGGCTGATATATTACGTTATTTCATTTGATCGCCGCAGTAATAAAAAACGATTATGATTGACTTAATCCGAAAAGTGTGATATAATAACAGATGCGGTTAGCTACTGCGAACCGGAACAGGCGGGAGATATGCAGGGCTGAACCAAAGCGGTCGGGTAATTTTCGGAAGAAACACAGATATAGATTCAAGTCCGATCTGACAACTCCGCTGCCGGAGCATATTGATAACGGCGAAACGGAGATTCATGTTTTCTACGCAAAGAAAATGGGTGAGAAGTATCTTGAAAGATATAACAGATATTTCAAGTCGCCGGTGATACATGAGCAGGATATGCGGCATGAGGAATTCCTCGGCGTTTATCCGAAGGAATGGTGTGAGCTTGTAAGAAAGATATGTTTATAAGGGAGCCTATAAAGAACATTTGATAGAAAACGCGCTGTCCGCGCCGCATTTTCTCTTCTCAAAGCGGTTTTCAGAGGTACCCTGAAGAAAAAAGAAATCTATGAAATACTTTGAATTCGGTACGGAAAACAAGACAACTCTCCTGCTTCTGCACGGGGCGGATACCACATGGCAGCTGAGTTTTATGCCTTTTATCGAGGTGGCAAAAAAGAAATGTCATATCATAGCTGTTGCAGAGGACGGCTTCAATACAGACGAGCCTTATGTTGACGGCACAAGTGTAATTGATGAAGCACATAAGATAACGGAATGGCTTGTGGAGCATTTTGACGGCAAAATAGATATCATTCTCGGCGAATCGCTGGGAGGAATGATAATGACGGAGATACTTCTGGATCCCCGTATCAAGGTGCATACGGCAATAGCAGACGGTTTCACAATACTTGAATACCCGGATTTCAGACACGATCTTCCCAAAAGAATGGTGGCAGAGATCCTTGCGGACGTTGAATTGTTTGCTTTCAGACACATGGGGCTGTTCAATAGGATCCTCGGCGAGGATATTGATTCGATGATCTGCAAGCAGACATCAAAAACCACGCTGTATAATCTCGAATATTCCATGATGCCGTATCGTTATAAGTAATGTGTCCTCAATAACTGCCTTTTGGCAGTTATTGACTGAAAATCTGCAAAACAGATTTTCAGATGTTGTTTAAATGCGCCTGCGGTGCATTTAAACAACGGACACATTCCTTGATGTCAAGCTCATTTCGTCCTTCGGA
>JAGAWN010000267.1 GCA_017941355.1 Ruminiclostridium sp.
AGTAAGTGACCGCATTCTGAATGTCGGTATGCTCACCGGAGCCGCTGACGGTCGCTGTCACGCGCTCGTTTATGCCGTAGCCGGATTTCATTGTCCTGCCGGTCTTGGTGGGGTTCTTTTCATCGGGAGTTATTGTCATGTCAGCCGAAAGAGAAGCGGAGAACATATTCTGATCGAACTCCCAATCGCCCTGATCTTCCCAATGTCCGTGATCCTGCCAGTATCCGCTGTAAGAGCCGTCAGGGTTTACAATCGTATGCCATACCCAATGAGATATCCACACCCAATCCGGTACCCAGTAAGCGTAGTATTTTGACCATGCGGCGGTCGTCCTCTGCGCCTTGTTCGGCGGGTTCACGGGAGTAAATGTATCGTTGCGGTCATACGCTGTCGGGTCAGGCGGAGGATTCTCGTCAAGATCTACGATGTTTGCTATTATAGTGCTTTTACTGGAGGATGCACCGCCGATAACAGTTACATTAATTGTGACCTTCTGCGGGGTCGTGGGAGTATGCCAGCGCACCCAAACAAGCTGCGAAGCACCATCGGGATAGACGATATTGCTGACAGTGTATGAAGTGTTCTTGATGTCGAATATGACAGTCACGGGATTGTCGGGAGTATGCTTGCCGCCCGAAACGGTCACCGAGGTGTAAACATCGGTATCGACACGATATTCATAGTCGCTCGTTTCTACTTCGACTTCCTCGTCCGGCTCTTTGAAAGACACGATGCCGACACCGAGATAGTTGATGATGTCGCTGTCCATGGCTCTCGATGTTGTGGAACCTGCCCAAGCGGTATATCCGAGATCGTCATCTTCAAGGAACATCGCCAGCGGCAGGTTCTTGTGTGACAGAGGACCGAACTTGTTTATGAGATCACCGCCGGTCTTGAGGTTGTACAGTGCAGCTTCTGTCGCAGTCATCGCACATCGTGTTCCGTTATAGGTGATGTACACGATAGGCTCGATCATGAGCTTGTAGTCGCCGTTTATGAGATCATCAAACTTGAAGCCCATATCGGAAGCTATCGCTTTCACGACCTGCTCATCTGTGAAATAGCTGCGTATTTCATCTATGTTTGAAACGTAGTACTCGCCATCGCTGACGATTATCGGAAGCGCCTGAGCGGGATTCTTGTAGGTGTATGTTCCTGTCGCAGCTGTCAGAGCCATGCCGCCGGTGTAGTCACGCTTGCTGTTCTTGCCGAAATGCAGCGCAATATCATTCGGATGCTTGTTCGTGTAGTCGATAGATGCGGATTTTTCCGCACCTGTTTTGGAATCAACTATCGTGACACGAACGCCGTCATCGGTCTGATACCAGAAGTTTGATGACGTACCGCTCTGCAGACCACCGCCACCGTTATCTATGTTCGGGTCACCGACTGAACCATCGGCATAAACAGGAACGCTTTGCAAGCCTATAAACACAGCAAGCAGAGCGGACGCTATAAGGTTTTTTATTCTTTTCATGTGACTCCTTTCTTGGTTGTTGACTATATGATATTATTATGATATAATATCGTTAGGAGGTGCTAATAATGGATGTTGAGTTTTCTAAAATATTAGCGTTTGATAAATTAGCTCTCGGTAAAACTGAGGAAGAGCAAAAAGTAATGGCTAGCTATCTTGGTATTGATTTTGAAGATTATAGGAAAAGGATAGTTGGTAAAGAAAAAGAGGCTGAGTTTATATATATACTTAAAGCCCTTGACGCTTTGAAACATTTTGAAGCATATGATGAAGAATTTTCACATGTAACAGATGAATATACTCCAGATTTTAAGGTCGAATTGCGTGATGGTAATAAAATGCTGCTTGAGGTTAAGCATACAGGAAAAGATTATTACAAAATCTCGCAAGGAAATTTAGAGAAAAGAATAGCTTTTGCAGATAGGCAACAATTGCCTCTTCGTATAGCTGTCTCCATAAAAGGAATGTGGGGTTTGTTTACAACAGAAACGTTAAAAAAACATCACGGTAAACTTTCTTACGAAGATTTCATCGGACCAAAATCGGTTTCATGGTTTGACAGTGAATTAGAGACCTGCTCATATATGTTTAACAAGCCTGTAAAAATTGTTAGTGTGTACTCTAACAATCATTCAAAGGGAATGGGTATTAGATTTGATCCATATGGAGAATTGATTTCATACAAGTTGTTTTATAATGACAGATTAATATTTCGAGCCAAAGGAAAAGATAGTGGGTATCGTTGTAGTGACCGAGCCGAGCTTTATTTTATCAAAATCCACGGCAGCCCTGTTGATATGCGGCTTTGCCTTTTCCCACAGATTTGAGTTTGAAGACAAAAGAAAAACTGCAGCTACATAGTTGCGGCTGCAGTGGGCGGGACTTAATGTCATGGATTTGAGGAATCCGGTGAAACGGTCATAATGCTGTTTGCTTGTAAACTGTGGCTTCATATCTATTCCTTTCATTCTTTTTTCGAGTTTTCTGCTTCCGAAGCTGTCAAGAAGTATCTGCATCGCAAGCTTTGTGGTTATCTGATCATGATAATTCTGAC
This sequence comes from Ruminiclostridium sp., assembly GCA_017941355.1. Classification (GTDB taxonomy): domain Bacteria; phylum Bacillota; class Clostridia; order Oscillospirales; family Ruminococcaceae; genus Ruminiclostridium_E. The sequence goes on from JAGAWN010000267.1 coordinate 2,532, forward strand.
CGTTGCACCGGAAGCATGAACTTCGCGGAATTTGGTAAGGTATCGAGATCATCATCTGTTCGATACGTTGAAGGTTTGGGGTTTCTGTAAAATACATAGGAGCTCCTTCCTGAGAAAAATTCATATACATTGACGATTTTTTCTTGCTGCCGCCAATGAAATTTTCTGTTTCTACCGAATTTTTGCAACAAAAAAAGAGCCTGCAAGTTCAAATGCGATGTTACTCGCATCTGAGCTTACAGGCTCTAAATGTTATTTAATTCAGATCGTTCGGGATCCTGTCAAGGTATTCGGCTTGCTTGCCGTGGTTGAAACTGCCGAACTTACCGATCATGCAGCCACCAATGCTTACTGTCATATCCTGCGGCGGGTCTGCGTATTGATATGTGATATCGGCAAAGTCACCGTCCAGTTCCACCTTGACTGCCGTCAGTATCATATTCGGTTTATTATTTTTTCCTCGTTCGATATATGCCTGACGTTCGGCAAGAGATATGTCGCCGCCGATGACCGTGACCTCGATGTTTCCCATTGACTTTCAGCTCCGATTCCGGTCGTGTATGCGACCTTTACGATTATATCATATCGGTCGGAAAAAGTCAAACGATTCATTGTTTTTAACAAACTTTCATAAAATATTTTGTACGATATATAGAAAATCTTTGAATTTGGTCAAATATTATTAATTTGTTGCTTTTTAATAAAATATCACTTAATTTTTCTACACTCGGTCAGTTCAAGTCCAGTAAGTACCCAAAAACGGTCAAAAAATATCTACGAAACGTGTTTTTTAAAATCCATAAGATTTCAGCCCACAAATGGCTTAACCAAGCCTTTTGTGGGCTGAATATCTAAATTGGATACTTATGATGGCTCCCCGACCGTCAACAAATCCGATACATCCGTCACTATTTTGAGCGGGAGGGGAACCGTTTCCGGCTCCTCCCTGCAATTGAAATTGACGACAATTTTATCATCATAGGCGTACACCGAGTTGACGTAGGTCTCGATTATCCGCAGCTTGTTTCCCTCGTCCGCGAGGTCAAGTTCGGTCAATTTGGTCAGCCATGCCACAATTTGTTCCTTCGTGAGCCGGCGTTCCTTGATCTCCTCGCGGATAATTTTGGTCTCGATCTCTGACTTTTTGGCTTCAAGCTCTTTCATACGGCGCTTTGTGGTCTCCGTGATGATGCCCTGCTCGATTGCAGCCATAACATTGCCCAGCGTTTTCTCGGTTTCCGAGAGTTCCCGCTGTAACAGCGGTATTACGGTACTTTCCTTGTCCTGCTCCGACATGACCGCGTCGGCTATCCTATCAATCGTATCGGTATTAAACAAATTCCTCACAACGCTGTCAACCACAAGGTTTTCGATGAATTCCTTGCGAAGCGTCTTTTTCGGGCAACTCTTTGTCTTTTTGGCTGATACGCACTTATAATAGTGGTACTTCTTATTGCCTGTTCCCGTGCCACTTTCACCGACCATAAACGCACCGCAATGCCCACAAATCAGCTTGGTAGTAAGCAGGTAGGTTATGTCGGCTTTCATAGTCGCAGGAGCATAACGGTTCTTTTCAAGGCGTTCCTGCGCCATTTTGAACATCTCCTTTGTGATAATTGCCGGGATCCCGTCCTCAAACACCACATCACGATACCGATATTCGCCCATATACTTGCGCACCTGCAGCATAGCGGATACCGACGTTTTTGTGAACGGCTTATTCTTGCAGGTCGTGACGTGATTCTCGTTCAGATATGCCACGATGTCCTTTATCGGGCGGTTGTTGATGTACATTGTAAAGGCTTCGCGAACAAACGGCGCGACCAACTGGTCGATCTGGTAGTGCTTCTGTTCGTCAATGTAGTAGCCGGTCGGGACGTTTCCCCCGTTGTACTGCTTTTTCAAGGCGTTTTCGGTCATTCCCCTGATGACTTTCTCGGAAAGCTCGGCAGAGTAGTATTCCGCATAGCCTTCAAGCACGGATTCAAGTATAATGCCCTCTGCGCCTTCGGAGATCACCTCTGTCGCTGATACCACTTTTACACCATTCTTCCGGAGCTGCATCTTGTAACGGGCGCTGTCATAGCGGTTTCTTGCGAATCGGTCGAGTTTCCACACAATGACCGTATCAAACATATTCTTGCCGCTTTCCGCGATCATGCGCTGAAATTCAGGGCGGTTGTCGGTCTTTGCGGACATGGCACGGTCAATGTATGTTCCGATCACGGTCATGTCTTTCTTGGCGGCAAACTCCCGGCACTCGCGGAGCTGCCCCTCTATGCTTTCCTCGCGCTGATTGTCACATGAATATCTTGCATAAATCACTGCTTTCATAGTTTTCTATCCTCCTTGATCGTCTCTTTTCCCTATTATAGCACACTTTAATCACGATTTCAATAGTTTAAAGCGTGATTTTGATATTTTTTTTTGAATACTATATTATAATAGTATATGTGAAATAATTAACAGATTTCCAATCCGCCCCGTTTAGAGGCGGATTGGTTTTGCTATAATCACGCAGCGGGCTTTTTATCCCTCACATTCTGCGCGTCCATAAATTCCTCGAACATCTTTCTGCCCTCTTCGGTGTCATAGTAAGCCTTTATCGTAGGATAAAAGCTCGCCGCAAGGGCTCTGATCTGTTCGTCCGTAGTCTCCACTACGGTGGTTGTCTTAATTTCAAATTTTCTCAATAATTCCTCCATTCCCTACCGGCAAGTAATATATTTGTAGCTTGTCCGGCTTTGTGTTTCCTCTCTTACCTAAAGTGATCTCTTTTTCTTTGGCGCAGATTGCAGTTTCTGTTTTTCTTCCGCTTTTTTGCGCTCCTGCTCTTCCTGCTTACGACGGCGTTCTTCATCGGCAAGACGTTCCTGCTCTTTACGGGCAAGCTCTTCCTGACGCTCACGCTCGATCTGTTCCTGACGCTGGCGCTCGGCTTCTGCGCGGGACTGCATAAAATCATCAACACGATAAATTTTGTCATAATCCAGATAGTACCCGACGTTGTCTAAGCAGATAACATCGCCTGCATACAGATTTGACGTATCTCTGATAGTTGTCAGCACCTCGCCAATCTTATCGGGATCAGCATTAACATCAAATACGCTTTGCTCGAAGCTTTCTTTATAGTAGTCTATGTTTGCCCTCGCTATATGGAAATTCTTGGTCTCGATCGGCGTATAGACAGTGTACATCTTGGCTTTGAGCTCGGCTACCCTCGCCTGCTCCTGTTCCGACAGCTTTTCACGGGTTCGCTTGACGAGCTTCGTTATGTAGTCATCCCGGTCGTTGTAAGTCGTGATGATGTTGTGCAGGAGCGCTTCGCGTTTTTTCAGTTCCGCAAGCTCCGCCTGCATTTCCACGAGCCGTGCTTTATCTTTTTCGACATCTTCGGCATACCCCGTAACATCGGCAAGTGCTGTGATCCCGGCATTTTTCAGTATCAGCTTGTCCGCCTTTTTCTGCGAAGCCGGATAAGGCTTGGTCTTACCAAAGAAACGTTCTGCGGCGGCAGCCACGATCTGCTTGTGCTGTATCTCCGCACTCAAATCCGTGATCGCCGTTTCAAGTTCCGTTATCCGTTTCTGCGTTTTTTCGAGAAGCCCATCAGCTTGTCCTACACTTGTTATATGCTCGGAATTGATGAGCGCAAGCTGCTTGACGAGAAGCTCGGTCGTGTCTTTTACTCCCGCCGCAAAGCAGATATTCCGCGTCTCGCGCTCAAAATCACGAAGTATCAGCTGATATATTTCTGCTATCGTCCGCTGCTTTGGCTGTGCATCAAGATAATCCTGTATGCGCTGCCGGAGCATATTTTCTGTGTAGTCCACTCCGAGCGTTTTCAGTCTTACCGCCCGTCCCTGCTCAGGAGCCTTGACAGAAATGTAGAACCCGCGTTTGACTGTGTAGCCGTGTGCCTCCATGATTTTTAACAGCTCGTCGAGATTTTTCGCAAGGGGTATCAGGTGGTCGATATATTCGGCGATATGCACTTTCCACGACGTCCCCCGCTTGCGGTGCAGCCACTCGCCATAGCAAATCGCGTAAGGCTTGTGGTCGGGCTGGGCGCGCAGTTTCTCCATTTCTCCGATACCATAACTGCGGCAAATAGCGTCCGAAACCTTGCGAACCCGGTCAAGGCTTGCCTTGTTGCTGTTGAACTTTTTGCCGTTCAGATCGTAGGGGCATAGCAGGAAGTGATTGTGGATATGCTCGGTGTCAACGTGGGTGGTCACGACCACCTGATAGTCCGCGCCAAACGCTTTCTGCACCCACTCCACACCTATCCTGTGCGCCGTTTCTACGCTGCACTCGCCTGCCGCAAACGACTGGACGAGATGAAATGCCTTAATCGGCGACTTACCCTCAAGCGGCGTTGCAGTAAAACTTTTGTGCGAACACACCTCGTATGTCAGCTTGAAATCCTGCAAAGCCTCTTTCAGATCTGCGGAAGTGTTGATGCCCGTCAGCAATTCCCTATCTTCCGTTTTCTCAGGGTTGGCAATGTAATTCAGGCAGCCAGCGACTGAATCTTTGATTGATATAACTTTGATATACGGCAAATTTCCTCCTTGAATTCGTCGAGCCTTGCAAGATCATCGGGGTGTATATACCCGGTCTCGTTTGCTATCCGTGCGATCTGATTTATGTTCGAGCCGATCCTGTTAAGTGCAACCACATAATCATGGTTTTCTTTCAAGTCAATCACGAACACCTTACCTTTCAGCGCGGCGGTCTTGATAAATGTTGCCGTTTTCATCTTGCACCTCTCGGCGAGCTTCTCTATTTTATTCCACTCATCAAAGGTGAACGTCAAGACCTTATGCTTTCTGTTTGTTCGCATTTCTTCTCCCCCTTCATGAAATTCTGCGAATTTGCATAGTCGAAAATGGGTCGGGGTCCCATTTTTCGGAATCAAAAGTATCCGTATACTTTTGATTTTTTCGCGATCGGTAATATTACCGATCTATGCTTGCGTTGATTAGCG
>JAGAWN010000268.1 GCA_017941355.1 Ruminiclostridium sp.
ATAATAAATGTGTCCTCAATAACTGCCTTTTGGCAGTTATTGCCTGAAAGTCTGTAAAACAGACTTTCAGATGTTGTTCCAATGCACCTGCGGCGCATTGGAACAACGGACACATTCCTTGATGTCAAGCTCATTTCGTCCTTCGGACGAACAAAAGTGCAAGGAAAATTTTAAAAATGGGGAATTTTCTTTGCACTTTTGCAACCGTGAAAAGCCTTCAAGCTGCGCTATGAAGACTTTTCGCGGCTGATGAGCAGACATTAATTAATCATAGCATAAAACAGGTAAAAAGTCAACTGCCGGTCAGCGGGAGATCATCTCGTCCAGCTGCGAGAGCTGTTCCCCGTCAGGCACCTGACCGCCGTATCTTACGCCGTCGTAGGTCATGGCGGCGGACTGCATCTCGTCATGTCCGAAGCGTGCTTCTCCGCGCTGCGCCTGAACCGAGACCGTGTCCGCGGGAGTGAGCCGCTGATTTACGGCTTTTATGCGGAACAGCAGGATACGGTAGCCGTAGCGGAACCGTTTCACCGGGTCTGTCTCGGACTTGTATTTCCGCTGAACAGCATAAACGTTGTCCCCGGTAAAGCCGTTCCTGCGCCCGGAAGAGTAGTTCTCGAACACGTCGATGAACTCCGGGTGTTCCGATTCCTCCGGTCTGCCGCTGAAAAACGCGCCGAGACGGGCAAAGAAGCCCTTTATAGCCGCAAAGATCTTCTTTCTGAAAATGACCGCCAGTGCAATAAGCGAGATAATGCCGAACGCTTCCGCTATATACCAGCTGTATTCGTAGAAGATCCACCCCGGACCCAGTTCGCCGCCCTCCGGAGTTTCAATGGTCATCGGCTCCGCGTGAAACAGCGACATAAACCACATCATTACCCGCACCAGCGCCATTATCGCCTCCGTCAGCAGCCATGCAAGCTGCTTGCGGAAAATCAGCAGTACCAGCGCCGTCACCGTAAAGCCGAGTATCAGCGCAGCATTGTACGCTGTCAGTCCCTTCGGCAGCGACGATTTTGTTTCCTTGCGCATATTAGCCCTGTCGAAGATACCGCTCTGGTTGACGAGCAGAGCCGCGCAGGTGAACTCGACCGCGAACGCGGCAACCACCGTGTCCGCCGCGGCGGTGTTGATATCCTCGTTTGCGGCGACTCTTACGAAAATGTAGCAGCCTATAGTCAGAAAGATGTAAAACGCGAATGCTGACATCGGGAACATATCCGCGAAGTTCTTATACCCTGCGCGTTCGCCTATGAAATACGCAAATACGCAGCATACTCCGAATGCAAAAACAGTAACGCCGTCGCCGGTTATGAGCAGGGACAGGAACCCTGCGCCGAAACAGAGAAATCCGGCGGCGCGAAGCGGGATACGCAGTTTCCGGTGTGCCTTTGAAGCCTGCGCGGAGACATACCCGAGCAGGAATACCGCTGCGCCGATGCCGTAATAGAACAGCATACGAAGCGCACTTATATTGCCGTATGTGTTGATGTCGCAGGCGAACATGAATGGGAATACCACTGCAGCGAACGCCAGTGTAGCGAGTATTTTAAGCACTGTACCGCGCACGGCTTTCCCCTCCGTTCAGTAGTAGAATCTGCCGACTCTTCCGAGCCGCAGCAGATGTGTCTCGTTCACAGTGTCGTCGTTGCAGTAGAACACAACGTTCTTGCCGCGCCTGCGCATCACTGCCGCGAAGTCCGCTGTGAAATCGTCGATGTACGCTGTGAGAATAATGATATCCGTCCGGTCACGGAAGTAGATATCCGCGATCTCGGTCTGTTCCATGAAATCCCGGAAGTCTATGGAGCAGGTGTTTTCGATATCCGACAATACCCGCAGAAGCCGCATATAGTCTTCCTTTCCGGAACCGCCCTTTTCATGAACGCCGCCGGAGCCGTTTGTGTAGAAGCCGCACTCCGCACCGTTTGCGGCAAGTACATCGAAGATGAAAGCCGCCGCTTTGATGTAAGTCTCGATGTCTCCGTTCGTGAGCGGGCGCGGATCGCCTATCGGGCTTTTCTGCATATTCATTACCACCGCCGCACGGTTCTGAGTGGTGTAGTCGTTGTTGAACACCATGAGCTGTGCGCTGCGTGCGGTGCTGTTCCAGTGTATGCGGTTCATCGGCTCTCTGCCGGTGTACTCGCGGGAGCCGGAGATCAGGAACGGGTCATCACAGATGAACCGGCGGGCGGTAAGTTCCCCGAGCAGTTCCTCCTGCGACAGCCCGCTCTCCCGTATCTCGTATGGCGCCGGAAGTATTCGTATGCTCTCATTTATCTCCAGCGCGCGGGACACAGAAACCAGTCCTAAAAGGTCGCTGCCTACGATAGAAACGCTCTCCAGCTTGAAATTCCCGCGCTTTTGCGCAATGACCTTTCGGGTGCGGGTGCATTTCTGTCTCGGGCGCAGCGAAAAAACGCTTGGTACAAAGCGCGTGTCCGAAGCACGCGCAGCCTGCGTTCCCGCAAATTCAAGCCAGCGGCTCGTGCTGAGCTCCGTCTTTACCCACGGTACGGGCAGGCGTTTATCGTTGACTATCTCCTCGATGATCTCGACAGTGTCGCCCTCCATAGCCTCGGAGGTGCTGAATCGGGCTGTGTATGTTACGTTTTTCAGCACAAGCCGCACGAATATCTGCTGCTCGACGATTATCGCTATGGCGGCAATGAGCAGTATCGCCAGTATTTCCATGTCAGCCCCCGAAATCCTCAGTCGGCACTGCCGTATCATCAAGTATCTGCTTTACAACGTCCTCGGCAGTGCTGCCGGAGCGGCTTATCGCGTATTCTTTGCAGATAAGGCGGTGCGGGATAACGTAGGGCGCGACAGCCTTGATGTGATCGGGGGTCACGAAACCGCTGCCGGACAACGCCGCATACGCCTGCGACATTTTTTTGAGTGCCAGCAGTCCGCGCGGGCTTAATCCCAACCTCACTTTTTCGCTGCGGCGGGTAGCGTCTCCAAGCTCACAGATATAGCTTGCCGACGCGTCACCGAGCTTCACGTTAAGTGCCTCGGAGGACGCTGCCGCAAGATCGGCTGCTGTAAGGACAGGCGATATGCTGTCAATGGGGTGAGTTTCTCCGATGGCGGCAAGCATTTCAAGTTCACTCTTCCTCCCGCTGTAGCCGAGACTCAGCCGTACAATGAAACGGTCAAGCTGTGCTTCCGGCAGCGGATAAGTTCCTGCTGTCTCAACCGGGTTCTGTGTCGCAATTACAAAGAAAGGCGCAGCCAGCTTGTAAGTCTCGCCGTCAACGGTGGTCTGCTTCTCCTCCATACATTCCAGAAGCGCGGACTGGGTGCGGGGAGTGGCACGGTTTATCTCGTCCGCCAGCAGAATGTTGGTAAAGACCGCGCCTTTTCGGAAGATGAACTCCTGAGTTTTCATGTTGAAGTAGTTTATTCCGGTGATGTCCGAGGGCAGCAGATCGGGCGTGAACTGGATACGACGGAATTCGCAGTCCAGCGACTTTGCTGCCGCCCGGGCAAGCATGGTCTTTCCCGTTCCGGGTACATCTTCGAGCAGCACATGACCGCCTGCGAGCATTGCGGCAGTTATTATTGCCGTTTCATGCTCCTTGCCCTTGATGACTTCTGAGATGTTTTTGTTGAGTCTGGTTCCGAACTCCTGTGCGGTCATATTGCCCTCCTGTAACCGCCGATCCCCCGATCGGCGGGGCTGGCGCGTTTTCTCTCAAATGGGTTTTTAGAGGTTCCCTTATAATACTTTCGTCTCGAAAGAGAAATTGCCGTTCAGGCATTTCCCGTCGGTTTCCACGATGATGTACATGGACTCGCAGGTGAGATCTTTCAGCTTGTCGTCGATCCTGTCACCGGAACTTAACTTTACAAGTTCCTGTTTGGTACCGTCGGTGTCATAGTATATCGTGGCATTTCCGGTTTCGAGCCTCAGCGAGTATATCAGGGATTTGCTGAAGCTTTCGGCGAATTTCAGTTCAAAGACCTTTGTTCCCTGAAATTCCGCAAAGCTCATATCGGCTTTGCTGTCGGTATTGTTGTGTACAAACCCTACTGCGTTGTAGGAAGAAGTATACCCGGTGCTGCCGCACCCGGCAAGGAACAGACAGCATACAAGCAGTAACGCGGCTAATGCGCGGAAACGTATCTTTTTCATTTCGCACCTCTCTCTTTCATGTCGTATAATATGCTTGTTCCCCCGCCGTGAGACAGGGGAACAGATAATATCAGAAATCACTTTGCGTTGGGATAGTACTTGTCGTAGTTCACAAGCTCGTCAAGCATCTTGTCGAGCTTTTCGGGGATCTCCTCGTCCTTGAACTGGCAGGTGCCTACCTTGTGATGACCGCCGCCGCCGTATTTGAGCATCAGACTTCCCACATCGACATGGCTGGTCTTGTTGATAACGGAATAGCCTACCGCAGCCGAACAGCCTACGCCGCCCTTGCCCGCAACTATCCATGCGGATATGTTCTGCTCGGGATAGAGGCTGTAGATCATGAAGCGGTTGCCGGTATAGATCGGGTCAACGCCGCGCAGGTCTGTGATTATAACGTCGCCCTTGATGACGGTGTGAGCGTGAACCATTTCGGTGAACAGTTCGGACTGCTCGTTATAGACTTTTATACGCTCCTGAATATCGGGCATTGCAAGTATTTCCTCGGTGGTCATGCTGCGGCAGCTGACAAGAAGCTTTTCCATAAGCTGATAGTTGCTTATAGTGAAGTTGCGGAAGCGTCCGAGACCGGTTCTGGGATCCATGAGAAAGCCGACGAGTATCCAGCCTGTGGGGTGCAGCACCTCGTCAACGGTGAGATTACCGCTGTCAACTTTATCTACAGCTTCCATAAGGTCATCGAACTGCGGGAAACGCTCTTTTCCGCCGTAATATTCGTATATGATCCTTGCGCAGCTCGGAGTGATGCGGCTTTCGCCCTTGTACTTGCCGGCAAGCTCCTGGCGCTCGAACTCGCTGGAGTGATGGTCGAACCACAGTCCGCAGCCCTCAACGAAAGGCACGTTTGCGAGAACGTCATTTTCTGTTACCGGAACAAGTCCATCCTGAATGTCTTTAGGGTGCTTGAAAGTGAAAGTGTCAATGATCCCTGCTTCGTAAAGCAGAGCGCCGCAGGCAAGTCCGTCGAAATCCGAGCGGGTTATAAGATTCATAATTACAGTCCCCCTATATGAAAAAATAATAGCCTTTATCATATTCTGCCGGAACTTTGCACGGCGGAATGATCAGGAACCCTCAGCAGCCGGATCTTTGTAACGGCGTAAGGGATTATACTATGATTATAACAAATTATTTCCTTTTTTGCAACACTTTTTTTACAAAAACAATGAAATTTTGAAGAAAAATCTTTTCATAGACGAGAGATCGTCCATTACTTTTCCGTAAACAGCTGAGGTATAGCGGTAAACCGCCTCGCGCTCCTCCTCGCTTATCGGAGCGGTTTCGGGAGTGCCGAATTCGCACTTCTCGAAAGTGGGCATAACGTCCATCATAAACGCGTTCACGCCTTTCATTTCGATACTTCCGTCCACGCGCTCGGCAAAGTCGTAGAACTGCTCGGCTCCCGGAGTAAGCCCCTCCTTTTCCAGCAGTTTCATTACCAGATCGTACATATCCTCGCAGGCGTTATACGCGGGCAGAGAACGGAAACTGCTGATCTTCCGCTTTTCGGCGTCCGCGAGACTTCGGAAGAACAGCACCGTCACAACCGCGAGAGCGGCTATCACCGCCATTATCGCAATTACCGGCAGCAGCCGCAGGAACAGGCTTTCGCCGGAGCCTGCCGGCGGGGATCCGGCATCCGGCACGCTGCCGCCCGGAGCGCTGCTGTCATCGGACAGAGGATCGCCGTCGTCCTCGGGAGCGGCTGTTGTGTCAGGGTCTGTACCCACAACGGTAGTGGTATCGGGATCGTATTCTTCGGGAGCGGCGGTGGTTTCCGCGCTTGTCTCCGTTGTTTCGGCTGCTTCCTCTGCGGGAGCCGCTTCCGCGGCTTCGCCTTCGGTGAACTTTCCGGGATCTCCGTAAACAAGCTCCGCATATCCGGGGACTTCCGCTGTCGGATCAAACGGCAGCCAGCCTATCCCTCGGAAATACACCTCCGTCCATGCGTGCAGTTCGCGCTCGGTCAGGGTGTAGGTGCAGTTTCCGCTTTCGTCCGTCGTTCCGCTGCCGGGATACACAACGTAGCCGGTGACGTATCTCGCCGGTATCCCCATTTCCCGCAGCGCGAGAGTCATCGCCGTAGCGAACAGTGCGCAGTGTCCCTCATGGGTGTCGTACAGGAATCCGCTCAGAATGTCCTCGCCGTTGTCTGCGGTCAGTGAGTATGTGAAGTTGTCTTTGAAATAGTCGCAGAGCGAAAGCGCCGCGTTTAAGCGCTTCTCAGCGTCGGTGTAGCCGCCGCTTCCGGTGTACTGCGAGACAGTTACGCCGCGTACAAAGTCTGATATTACCGGATCCTGCTTCTTGTATGCGCTTTCTATGAATCCGCGGTAGCCGTTGATCTGTCCCAGGTAGTATTCCACGGACATATCGGGCGCGGATATGGTGCGGTCTGACAGAAGCGCGGCAGAAGCTGTCTCGGCGGTCATGGCTTCCGAAACGAACCCGGAAAGGTTTTTGCGGGTGATCGCGGGAGTGAGCGCAAGCCCCTCGCAGTTTCTCACCGCGCCGTTTTTGGTGCGCAGTATGAAATCTCCGAAATAGTTGTAAACCGTGCTGTCTTTGTAGGTGAGTTCATAGGTCGCCACAGGCTGGAAAACCACGCTTGTGCTGCGCAGGTACTTTACCGACACCATCTGGAGCGGTATCAGTCTGTCGGGGTCTCCCCCGCGGGCTGTAACGAGCCGTCTGAATACCTGGTATTCAGATTCCGGATAGAATCCGTTGTCCACTGCGGCACTGTACCTGTCCGCGAACGCGGAAACGCTGACCCATGAGTTGTCCGTGTACTCCGTACCGATGTCGCCGCGCAGGTACACCGGAATGTCGCTGCGGGAGAGCTTCACCTCGATGACCGGACGATCGCTGCTTCCGGGGGGCTGCAGGCTTATGCTGTCGGAAACGTCCCCGAACCTGTCGGAGCTGAAATAGCCCCTGTCGTCCGCGGCTCCGATAGCTACCCCGAAGATGTTGCCCACGGTGTCAACGGCGCTGTTCCCGATAGCCGCAACGGTATCGAATACCTGCTGATAGTTAATGCCCTTGCCCTCCGGTATCAGCGCGGCTGCACCGAAGAACGCCGCAGCCGAGATCACAGCCATAGCGATCATGTTGCCGGAATACCGGTGAAAGCGCACGGTGTCACTGTCCGCCTTTTTGGCGAGGGTGTAGTATCTTGTACGTTTTCGGTATTCGTGGTCACTTCGCATATCCGCAAGGTGCGCCGATGTCAGGCTTCCGTAAATAAATCCGCTGTCCAGTTCGTAGCTTGTTGTTACGGCTTCAAAGGCGAACACGCTGACAACATACAGCAGGAATGACGGCAGAAATCCCGCGATCTCAGCCGCGACTGCCGGTGCGGTTATTATTGCGGCGGTTATCACGGGAACCGAAAGATGAAACCGTGTGCGCACCGCTGCGGTAAATATAACGGAGCATATTACAGCCAGCAGCACCGCAGCCCAGAAAAAAGCTTCGTTCATGAGCTGCCGCTCCGGCATGACTCCGGATTTTATGCGAAGCGGGTCATGCAGTAAAAAATCAGAGGTTTTCAGGAGCCTGCTGTCGAGTTTCAGAAGAATATAGTCGTAAAAGTACGGTGCCAGTGTCAGAACGCGTTCGCGCAGCACCCACAGGATACCGCCCGCCGCCGCGGTCACAGCGCCGTAAATGATCGGGACCGGAAACAGTGACGCGAGAATATACACGATCCCCGACAGCGCGGCAGCCGTCACGGCAGGTATCAGCATATCCATACCGCCGCCGTAAAGGTCACAGAATACCATCACCAGCGAAGAGGACATCAGACACAGCAAAACAAGCCTTACCGCGAGCAGGCAGGCTGCGGGAGGCTGTTCGCCGAAGTATTCGTCATGCAGTATCTTTTCGTTGCTGCGGTATTTTCCGAATCTCATTTTCTATCCTTGTGGGCAGTCGGCGGGGCGCTGTATTATAAGCCGAACTGCATCGAATTTCTGAGTGACAGTGAAATGTCGTTGCGGTCAATAGTCCAGACCGACGCTTTCTTTGCCGCACCCGCTTCGGCAATAAGCCGGTCGTCGGGTCTTGAAGCGGTGAGGTAAACCCGTATCTCTCCGCAGGCACCGCCCACGGCTCTCAGTATCGCGGCAAACTCCGTTCCGCTGAGCGCGGGAGTGATAATGAACAGCGGTTCGCTGCCGGTCAGGTATTCGGCGGCTCTCGGTATCAGTGAATCTGCGCCTTTTCCGCTTTGTGTGACCGGTATGACCGAGAACACACCCAGCAGTTTCTCGTAATCCTCGTCTTTCACAGCCGAAAGAACGTCAACACGTCCGTCTCCCGGACGGTAAACATTCACCGCTGTACGCCCGTCGGCAATGATCTTTTTGGTAAGCGCCAGCGCCGCTTCAACCGCAGCGTCTGCCGCCTGCAGATTATCCTCCGGCATCTCGGAGGTCTCGTGTATGTCGGTGACGATAAGTGCGCTGCTGCCCAGGTTCTGCTCCGACTGCTTCACCATAAGTTCGTCATGCTTTGCGGTCAGCTTCCAGTGGACGTGCTTCATAAGATCGCCGTCCTCATATTTGCGCACTGAGGCGAAAGATCCGCTCTCCATGAACGAGATCTTTGTTATGCTGCTGTCATAGTCGTCGGTGCAGAGAGCGGTCGTTTCGTCCAGCAGCACACGCCGCGGCGTTACAACAACTTTGCACATCGGGGTCTTGCGCATACGGAACCGGAAGATACGCAGGATATCGAAGATCTCCGCGTGTTCGATCCCCAGCAGGTATTCGCCGCGGCAGCGTATGTTGCCCTCGAACGCATATTCGCATCTGCGCAGTGAAGCGACGCTCAGCACCAGCCGTCTGCCCTCGATGACGCTGCCGTTCCTGTCGTGGAACGTACCTATTATCATCATCGGCGAGACCGGCATTATAAAGCGGTTTATGACTTTCACGGTTATCCCGAAGTCCTGCAGCTTTCCCACATAGTCCGAATCCGGTACAACTTCGAGTTTGAGCAGGGTCCCGGACAATACCATGAGGATAAGCGAAATTATCGGCAGGACCGTGACTCCCGCAAACAGCACGAATGTCAGCTTGCTCTCGTATGACAGTGCGAATGCCGCGGAGCCGATCCATATCACCGCGTAAAAAAGCCTGTATTTAGCCAATGCTCACTTACCTCTTGTAAACGGCGGTTTTATTGTCTTTATCACGTCGCGGAGTATGTCCATGGTATCCGCGTGTTTTATCTTCGCTTCCTGTGAAAGCCGTATTCTGTGCGGCAGAACGAAAGGTGTCATTCTCAGAACGTCCTCCGGCACGACATAGCCTCTGCTGTTGAGAAAAGCGTAGCTTTGTGCCGCTCTCATCAGCGCCAGCGAAGCGCGGGGGCTTGCGCCAAGCTCCACAGCCGGGTGAACGCGTGTCCCTGCCACTATCTCAACGATGTAGCGGTAAACGGACGGTTCGATGTTTGTGGATTTGACGTCCTCTTTTGCGGCGAGAATGTCCTCTTTGGTGCAGGTCGGGATTATCAGGTCAAAGGGATCGTTCTTCTGTCTGCTTGCTATGATGCCTACTTCCTGTTCGATAGTCGGATATCCCATGGAAACTTTCATCATAAAGCGGTCAAGCTGTGCTTCCGGGAGAGGGAAGGTCCCGACATAGCCCAGCTCGTTCTGCGTTGCGATGACCATAAACGGCGACGGGAGCTTGTGAGTTACGCCGTCAACCGTTACGGTCTGCTCCTCCATAGCTTCAAGCAGAGCGGACTGCGTTTTCGGCGTGGCACGGTTGATCTCGTCCGCCAGCAGAATGTTTGTCATTACCATTCCCGGACGGTACTCGAAGTTATTGGTCTCTTTGTTCAGCATCGTGAAGCCGGTGATGTCGGAGGCGGTAACGTCCGGGGTGAACTGCGCACGGCGGCTCATGAGTCCCGCTGCCTTGCCCATAGCGGCGGCAAGTGTCGTCTTGCCTGTACCCGGCACATCCTCGACCAGCACATGACCGCCCGACAGCAGCGAGATAAGCAGCATTGTCACCACATCACGCTTTCCGACTATGACTTTTTCCACCTCATCGGCTATCTGTTGTATTTTCCTGTTATGGATCATTTTCTATCCGTTTTCCTTTACGTCGTTTCATAAAGCACACTCGTGCATACATAATTAATGTCTGCTCATCAGCCAACAAATTGCTTCATAGCGCAGCTTGAAGCAATTTGTTGGCTGCAAAAGTGCAAGGAAAATTTTTATATTTTAGGATTTTCCTTGCACTTTTGTTCGTCCGAAGGACGAAATGAGCTTGACATCAAGGAATGTGTCCGTTGTTTAAATGCACCGCAGGCGCATTTAAACAAC
>JAGAWN010000269.1 GCA_017941355.1 Ruminiclostridium sp.
AGCAAACGACTCATCTGATATACCATCAACCGATATACGAAGCCGATCAAGCCCTGAATCTATCAGCTTTTCAGACAATTCATGCGTTAACAGAGAACCGTTTGTAACTATATCCACCGAATCTGCTATTCCGGCTTGTTTAGCATAAGCGATCATATCTGTGATCTGCGGGTGCAGTAACGGCTCGCCTATTGCTGCAAATCTGAGCATTTTCAGCTTTCGCGGGAACTGTTTCATATCATCTATGCACTTTTTATATAGCACAAGATCCATAAGTGTGGTATCTGATATATAGCCGTGTTTGCTGCGGTCAAGCGCATGAAGGCAGAAATTACAGTGAAAGTTGCAGGCATAAACAGGAAAAACTTGTATTAAATATGGGGTGTCAAGCGGCAAAACGTCTCGCAACGGCGTTCGTTTCCCACCGGGTGTCATTCCTTCTTTTAATTCCATTTTTCACTCAACCTTTCGAGTATTTCATGTGAATAATTATCAAGTACATCTTCAGGCTGCGAAACATCATCCGGAGCGCAGCATAATGCGCAGCGCGGATTTGCGTTCTTTCCCTCAGTAAGCTGCTGCATCTGAAACTCGTGCATCTTATCACTGTTCCACATATCAGTCAGTCTATCGTTTTTTACATTTCCGAGCAGTTCCGGTCGATATATTGTCTCGCACGGGTAAACGTCCCCATTCGGGAAAATGCCGAGCATGAAAAAGCACAGCGGACATACAGTTCTGTGTGTATGTTCATGCCCGTAACGATCAGCTTTTGTAGAAATCCCTTCCGTGGAAGCTACGCCGGAATATACAGGTCTGCACTGTTCAATATATACACGGTCAGCAATAGGTGTGAACATTTTATAGAACTTTTCATCTTCACCTTTTTCAAGTGCGATGTCCATGATCTTAACAAATACCTCGCATTGTTTTTTGTGACGGTAAAGCCATGTGATCTGCTCAACAAAACGTTCAAAATCCACGTTTGAACCGCAAACTTTTTTATACTTTTCCGTTGATAATCCTTGCAGCGAAATCCGAATGCAGTCAAGACCGGCATCAACAAGAGCAGCAGATCTTTCTTCGGTCAACAGCGCTCCGTTGCTCATAAACTCTATTCTGTTTGCCGCGTTTCTCTCTTTTGCATAAGCAACCATTTGGGGCAGTTCAGGATTGACCAGCGGTTCGCCCTGCCCGGTCAGAGATATGGTTTTCACTCGTCCCGGAAATTCTGTAAGCTGGTCTATTGAAGCTTTATATATATCCATTGACATCGTTTCCGGCGCAAAGCCGTACTGTTCTTTAAATTGCGGCAATGAGAGCGAGTGAGAACAGTAATTACACCTGAAATTGCAGTGATTAGTCGGAAATATATATACAGAAAACGGCGTATCAAGCGGTATATGCTCATGCAGCGGAACTCGCTGCAACCCAACAAGCGGTTTTATTTTCTCATTCATTGTTTCTTTATGCGCTCCAGCATTTCTTCGCGGCAGTCATCAAGATATTCTGTATCATCGGCAATAGCTATACACGATGAGCATTCGCTGCAAGCAGGTATGGTTGAATATCCGTCTTTCAGGTTTTTGCACATAAGTCCATATCTGCGGTTTCCGTTCCATATTTCCTGTAAGGACTGTTCCTTTACACAACCCATTGAAAAAGAATTGGGAAGTCCGGGCGTAGAACACGGGAAAGTCTCACCGTCAATGTTGACTTGCAGGAAGTAGAACATAACTCCGCAAACAACGCGTTTTTCGACATATTCACCGTTGAGATTTCTCGTATGATCGGCACGGCCTTTATGATCTCCCATCTGCTGTTCCATTATCACCAGATGTTCGACAAAGATCGTGTCACAGATACTTCCGAACATATCAAAGAAGCGCTCACGGTCTTTTTCATCTTTAAGCATTATATCAATGATCTTTACAAATAGTGAAGCCTGTGTGCCGCTTGCTTTTTCATGGAAGTACGCAAGTTCATCACGCAGCTTGTCAACATCTACTGCAAAACCACAGTTCTTTGTGTATGCATCAGTATCAAGTCCCTGTATTGAGACTTGCAGACGATTAAGACCTGCATTTATCAGCTTATCGGTCAGTTCATGTGTGAGACATGAGCCGTTGCTGATAACATCTATTCTTCCGGAAAATCCTGAATCCCGGAGTTTTTTTATCATTTCAGGAAGCTTAGGATTCGTAAGCGGCTCACCCAATCCGGAAAAACAAACTCTCTTTACAGCAGTGGGAAAGGCGTTTATCTCTGCTACGATCTTTTCAAAAAGTGCCATATCCATATGAGCCAATCTGAAGCCTGTTTTTTCAAGAATGCCGTCCTTCTCGCCGCGCGTGCTGTGCATACAATAGAAGCATTTGAAATTGCATATACGTGTAGGTTCAACATACATACTCAGAGGCGAATCCAACGGTATGACCTCCGATAATTTCTGACGCTTGGTATCATAACTCGGCTTTACTTCTGCCATTTCCGATTCCTCCGTTAATCTCCAAAAATGTTTTTTCTCTAAAGCTTCTAAAGCTCATTAGATTTCTGTCTTTTTCCGAACATATAACATCTGCGATGTCGATGTTCCATTCAATCCCGATATCCGGATCATCAAACCGTATCCCGGTATCAGATTCCTTGTCATACTTTCCGTCACACTGATAAAGCACAACGGTATCATTTTCAAGCGACCGGAATCCATGAGCAAATCCGCGAGGAACATACAACGAACAGTTATTATCACTACTCAGCTCAACACCTGTCCATTTTCCATAGGTGCCACTGTTCTTCCTGAGATCAATTATAACATCATATATTACGCCTTTAGGAACACTCACAAGCTTTGCTTGTGGGCTATTTAACTGAAAGTGCATTCCCCTGATAACGTTTTTGTCGGAAACAGATATAAATGATTCATTTAAACTAAACTCTATTCCCAGATCAATAAAAGCATCTTTCTCAAAATACTTTACAAAAGCACCCCTGTTATCTTTAACATGAAATGCCTCAATAACAAAAGCATCTTTGAGTGATGTACCTATAATTTTAAACGCACTCATCAGTTTCCCTCTTTTATCCAGTCGGCGGTCAGCTTTATCCCTTCAGCAAATGTCACATTAGCTTCCAGCCCTGTATCATTATATACAGCATCGGTGTCAAATTTACTGTAATCAAGCGATATACCGTCGAATGGTATATCTCCGAGCCCGATCTCCGCATCAGGTGCAACCACATCACGCATTTCGCTAAAAAAGTATTTCAGCGGCTGCGGAGAGCGACTCCCGATATAATATGTTTTATTCGGCTTTCCTTTTTTGCCGAGTTCAACGAATATTTTTGCCGCATCTGTTATGTAGATGAAATCGTACATCTGCTCGCCGGCTGAGAATGAGCAATGCTCACCTTTCAACAGCTTTCTTATGCTTGTATTGATAAGCCGCGGACTTGATTCGCCTGCACCATAGATATTGGATATAACTGCTCGTATATATTCGATGTTATTTGCGGAAGACACTGCTCTTACCATATTATCTGCCGCAAGTTTTGCAGTGGAATATACTGATGATATTGCAAGGTTTTTATCACTTTCCATAAGAGCTGCTATTTCGTACTCCATAATACTTGCAGCGTAAACAAAGCGTTTGCATTTCAGCACTGCGCACTGTTCAGCGAGTTCGCACGAAGCGCGGATATTCCGGAGCTGAATATCGTAATTTCCACGTTCAGGACCGGAGGTGCCGCTCCATGCAAAGTGGTATAATACGTCAAATCCTCGTTCGCCGATGACCTCGCTAAGCTGTCTGTATTCTGACATCTGACAAGAAACGATAGTTGCTGCGTTTATATTCCGGCTTTTCTCCAAGTTTTCATCTCTCACAATTGCAGTGACTTCATACCCGCTTTCTGTGAGTTCATCACATACAGCTTTTCCGACAAATCCGGAAGCGCCGGTAACTATCGCTTTCATTTTTTTCTAATAGCCTCCGCGATGATATCAGCCATATACTCCAGCATTTTATCTGTCATGCCGGGATATACACCGATCCAGAATGAGTTGTTCATAATGAGATCTGTATTCTTCAAGTCACCGATCACTCTGTATCTTTCGGTATTTCTGATGCTGTCAAAACAAGGGTGCTTTATCAGATCGCCGCTGAACAACAGTCTTGTCTGTATATTATGTTCTTCGAGAAAACGTGTAACATCATTTCGCTTTACACCGCTTTTCGGACGTATCGTCATCAAAAATCCAAACCAGGACGGAGCGCTGTTTTCAGCTGCTTCCGGAAGTATCAAGATATCTTCATGCTTTTTCAGCAAGTCATAAAGCTTATTCCTGTTTTCGCGTCTCCTGCGTGTAAATTCCGAAAGTTTTTTTAACTGCTCGCAGCCTATAGCAGCCTGCATTTCCGTGGCTTTCAGATTGTATCCGAAGTGGCTGTAAACGTATTTGTGATCATATCCCTGCGGCAGCTCGCCAAACTGTTTGTCATAACGATGACCGCAGAAATTATCATGTCCCGAAGGGCATATACAGTCACGGCCCCAGTCCCGGAATGAAAGCATCAGCTTATTTAACAGCGGGTCGTTTGTATAGACCGCTCCACCTTCTCCCATTGTTATATGATGCGGAGGATAGAAGCTGCTTGTTCCGATATCTCCCCAAGTTCCCGTGAATCTTGTCTCTCCGTTTATTGTGTATTCAGACCCCAGAGCATCACAGTTATCTTCGATGAGCCATAGATCATGCTTTTTGCAAAACTCACTTACACTCGCAATATCAAACGGATTTCCGAGCGTGTGCGCGATCATCACTGCTTTTGTCTTTTTGCTGTATGCAGCTTCGAGCATTGATACATCTATGTTATACTGAGGTATGGTCACATCAAGAAAAACAGGAACTGCGCCATAATTGATAATAGGAGAAACCGTCGTCGGAAAACCACAAGCAACTGTTATAACTTCGTCGCCGGGAAGTATCTGCTTTTTTCCAAGCTCCGGTGCTGTAAGCGTCATAAACGCAAGCAGATTTGCAGATGAGCCAGAATTGACAAGATGTGTGTATCTGACGCCGAAATATTCAGAAAACTCCTTTTCAAACTTTTCGCAGAATCGTCCGCTTGTGAGCCAGAAATCAAGAGTTGCATCGGTCAATGCACACATTTCATTTTCATCAAACAAACGTCCTGCATAATTTATACGATCGCCGGGTTCAAACGGCTTCTTTTCTGACAAAAAGGTTTTGTAGTATTCGGCAACCAGTCCCTTTATCTGCTCCCTTGCCTCCGCCTCATTCTTCCATTCGGGCATTTCTCGATATCCTTTCAGCTAATATCTTTATATTGTTGTCATCAAAGTATTTAAGATACTGCACAGGAGAGCTTTTACTTTCGCTGTAAAATATCTCCGGCAGTTTCGATTTTTCACCATTCATGAGATCAATGATCGCCTGTCTGTCATTACCGCAGAAATACAGGAAGCTGTCCCAGATATTACTGCCAATAACAGACCTTAATTTGTGGTTTTTCTTTTCTGTTTTAAGAACATTTTCTATTGTATCCACAAAACAGCCTGCATTCACAGATGCATCACATTTCTGAATAACAGCGCTTCGCGCAGCTGTTCCAAGCTGTTTCCGGTATTCTTCATTCTTACACAGTTCGGAGGTTCTTTCTACGAGACTCTCTGTATCATCTGCAACAATACCGGTTATCCCATTTTCAATGATCTCACTTTCTGCGGGATTGTTCAGAACTATAACAGGAAGCCCTGCTGCCATTGCTTCAAGAAGAGCGTTTTCGGTAGTTGCGTAATTCTCTCTTGCAAGCGGATAGCAGAACACGTCGAAAGTAGGCAGCAGCTTTTCGGGTTCGCTCACAAATCCCGTGAATGAAACACAGTTTCGTAGCTTTGTATATTCGCTGAAGAAGGCGTTTTCAAACTCAGGAGTATATTTACCGCACAGAATAAACTCTGCATTGGAAATACGCTGTCTGATCCCATGACATATTTCCGGAAAATCCGGATTTAGTTTTGCATAATCAAGTGTCCCTAAATATCCGATCCTGATTTTATCGTCTGATCTGTAGTCTGATCTGTGAGGATACTCCTCAGGCTTGAAATCTCCTGTTCCATATACATAACTGCATTTTTCTGAGAGACGTTCGCGCTGTTCGGCAGTGAAGTTCTTGTTCTTGATCGAACACGGTGATGTAAACATTACCCGGTCAAACCCACAAAGAAATTCAGAAGTAAGAACAGGGTATTGCAATCCATTTATATGCGACCATATCACAAGTCTTGTTTCGATACTGTCGAGTTTAGCAAGCAGGTCAACTGTCAGCGGATGCGCCCACCAGTTGAGGATCACTGCATCGGATTCTTCCGCTTTCTGTGTGATTACATCAATAGTCGGAACAATTATCATCTCTGCGCCTGTTTTGCGGCAAATATCGCAGTATGTTTTGTCCTGTGGGTCTTCAAGAAGAATTACGGTATTTTCATAACCGCCGATATTCTTTATCAGTCCGCTGATCGCTTTGCCGGCACCACCGCCGAGGTGTGCGGCAATATGAAGCAGCTTTTTCATAATTCTTCAAAGTATTCCTGTATCATTTTATCTGTCACAACCCTCATATCTTTACCGCTAAGCTGGTCAGAATACCAGACAGCGGTATTTCGTATGCAATCGTCTATACCCCATTTATTCCTGAATCCCAGCACTTTTTCGATCTTATCTGTTGCAAGTGTTAGTTTCTCTGCTTCATGCGGCTCGCTTCGCCTTTCGGAAGTGCTGAGATCATACTTCAATGCCGGAATATAACTCTGCATTTTTTTGACTATTTCTTCAACACACATACAGTCTTTCAGCGAAGGCCCCACATTATATGCGCCGCTATATTCGGTTCCTTTTTCGTAAAGCTTTTCGGCAAGCATTATATACAGAACCAGCGGCTCAAGAACGTGCTGCCACGGTCTGACAGCACCGGGATTCCGCAACGTGACCGTCTTGTTCTCACGCACAGCTCTGATGCAATCAGGTATTATCCTGTCAGGTGCGTTATCTCCTCCGCCTATAACATTTCCGGCGCGTGCAGTTGCTACCGCTGCACTATGTGATATACCATATTGTTCCGGGTTAAAAAATGATGAAACGAATGTAGAAGTCACCAACTCAGAACACGCCTTGCTTCCGGAGTAAGGGTCGTACCCGCCAAGCCTGTCCGATTCGCGGAACGGATCGCCGCTTTCATTGTTTTCGTAAACTTTATCTGTGGTAACATTAACCACTGCTCTGAGATCATCACATTTTCTCAGGCAATTCAAAAGGCTCGCTGTACCTATAACATTTGTCCGGTATGTATAGACGGGATCATCATACGATCTGCGCACTATCGGCTGAGCTGCAAGATGAAAAACGATCTCCGGAGAAGTCTCAGCTATAACTGCAGATAGTTTTGTCTCGTCACAGATGTCACCATAGAAACAGTGCATTTCCTTTTCAAGACTTATAGCATTGAAGATGCTATATTTGTCGCTGTTTTCAAGTGCGTATCCATAAACATCTGCACCTGCATTAAGCAGGATGCGCGATAGCCATGAACCTTTAAAACCGGTATTGCCGGTTATAAGAACTCTTTTTCCGTTCCAAAAAAAATTATCCATATTCATTTTTGACTCTGATTTGCAGGCTTACAGTATAAAACATAATCAGTAGGCAATATATGCCCGCCGTAATATCTCATATATAGCTTGTAGTCAGGCTTGATCTCATATATCATACTTGGTATTCTCCATATGTTGCTATATGAGTGATGCAAACATATAGCCAGCTTGGGACTATGTTTTTTTATTGTTTTTCTGCAACCTGTTATCACATCTTTTTCATTACCGGTAGCTCCAATTTTGATAAATGTCGGTGTTTCTTTTTCGTCGTCTATTCTTACTGCATCAAGCCATTCTTCTTTGTTTTCCTTCGGTGCAACTCCAATGAGTGTAACATCATCTTCCTCTTCTTTGAAAGCAACCTTTCCGTTTACTGATCCAACAGATTTTCTGAGAACTATAACATCGTGAAATTTCAATTCATCAATCTTGCCATTAAGTTTTGAAATACTATCTCCGGAAACCTCATAGGCAATAATCTTTTGATATTCCGTTCCATATACTGTGACAAAACCTTCTATTGTTTCACCATCATGAGCTCCAACATCAATAAACAGTTCATTTCTCCCATCGGAAAAAATATCTGCTTCAAAATATTTTTTAAACAATGATCTTACCGAGATCAGCGCTTCTGTTTGCAAGTCTGTCCAATTCATAAGTACAGCACAGAACGTTCGTTTTGATGAATAATCATCTAAATGTTTAAATACCCAAAGAAAATCATAACAATGACGTTTCAGAACAGATGCTCTCTCATTCAAAAACGAGAAATCATTTTTACCACAGTCACAATCTCCACCCGTTTTATATTGCTCAAGCATTTGAATAAGTAACTCAAAATCATCGAGTCGCTCCTGCTCGATCTTTTTCAATGAATACGACATGTTATTAACAAGTGTATCAGTATCAGTGCTTTTCAGATAAGTGAAAAGTTGCAAAAAATATGTATCATAACGATTTACGGGAACAAATGGGTCGTTAATGACATCTATGATATGTTGTGCTGTGATAATCCAATCATCGTCAGGTATCTGAGAAATATTGATCTGTTCTTCGAGTGAAACTCCACCAAGTTGCTGTTCAAGCACCTGTGTAACAATATCCCGACTTTCCTTTACCGCCTTTTCAAGACCCTTTCCTTTTTTTCCGGAACTATTTATGTCAGTAAGCGAGTCTTTAATTGATTTTATAAGTGTATTCAGTTTATTGGTCAATATTTGATCCATTAACTTTTCTCCTTTATTACCAAACCATCCATGGCGCCCGATTTTGTTCGATTAATTCCTCAAGGATGATCTTGTCTCTCATTGTGTCCATACATTGCCAAAAGCCGTTATGCTTATACGCTGCGAGCTGAGAGTCACTTGCAATTGATTCCAATGGCTTGCGTTCAAAGATTAAATTGGGATCATCGTTGAGATATTCGAATATCTGTGGTTCCAGAACCATAAAACCGCCGTTTATCCAGCCTCCGTCTTCTTTAGCTTTTTCGGTAAACCTCTTGATATTGTTGTATCTGTCTATGTCCAGAACGCCGAATCGTCCACCGGGTTGTATTGCTGTCATCGTTGCATATTTGCCGTGCTTCTCATGATACGCAACAAGTGCTTTTATATCTACATCGGAAACGCCATCGCCGTAAGTAAGCATAAATCTTTCACCATTAAGATACTTCTGTATTCGCTTTATACGAGCACCGGTTTGTGTGTTTATTCCGGTATCTATTATTGTAACTTTCCACGGCTCTGCTACATTGTTGTGTATTATCATTTTGTTTTCGTTTGAAAAATCGAATGTGATATCGGAACGATGAAGATAATAATCCGCAAAATATTCCTTGATAACATAACCTTTGTAACCACAGCAAATTATAAATTCGTTATATCCGTAATAGGAATAGTATTTCATTATGTGCCACAGAATGGGATTACCGCCGAGTTCTATCATCGGTTTGGGTTTGAGATGACTTTCCTCGCTGATACGAGTACCAAGTCCTCCTGCAAGAATCACTGTTTTCATTACCGATACTCCTTTCGGCTTGTTTACGAAAGCTCTTTAAGCCTTGCTGACAACGCATTACTTTCAACTGTGTTTGTACAAATTGTAATCAAATATTCTATACTATCGGTTATCGCTTTTATGTGAGTTGCGGATAATAAGATTCGCGAAAAAGTGATTTCAGCAAGAACATAAGCGGCGGAGGCTGTATCACGACTTTTTACACAAGCGGACAAAAACTCATATACCGCAACCGGCAGATTTCTTTCCGATGCAATATAATATACAAGCATATCGGCATCAGGAGTTTTAATTCTGCCTGTGCTTACACTGTTATACAGATCAAAGAAACTGGAATATGCAACAATTGCTTCTTCATATCGTCCTAAATGATACAGTGATGATGCACGAAAACCATGCATCTCGCAGTCTGTTGACATAATTCCGGGACGTATTTTTTTACTCAACGAAAAATACTGTTTGGTTATATTTAGAGCTTCGTTATAATGTTCATCAAAATACGCCAAATGGGCTTTATGGCAATACAATGCGATCAGTATCGGGCTTTCACGCTTCGCACATATATCAATACCTTTTTCGAGGAATTCTTCCGCTTTTTTACGGTCATGAAAATAAAAACATTCGTACAGCTGTAGATAAATTATCGGATCAGTGTCACCCTGCAAATCATATTTTTTCAGCAGCAGTTCAGAATTACGTCTGAATTTTTCTTCATGTGAAACTTCATTGTGGAGATATCCGTAATGAAGTGCAATATCAGACAGATTCTTTACAGGATCACCGAATGTATTGAGTGATTCATGGACAATTCCTAAAAACGTAGTATCAGAAAGTCTTTTTGTAAGTCTTGGGGCATTGAAATCAGAACTATCTTCACTGTCATAAAGACTTCTGACTATAAAAGTTGCAGAATTATAATTGTTGTATTCTCCAGAATTAAAGAACTTAATGATATCACAAGATGATTCAAATATCTCGTCTGCATCGAGAAACATATACCATTCACCGGACGCACAAGCAAGTGTAGAATTGCGGGCAGCGGCAAAATCATTTATCCATTCAAACGTAAATACTTTGTCAGTATAGTTCTTTGCTATTTCAACAGTACTGTCTGTTGAACCGGTATCAGCAATAATAAGCTCACTGTCAACATTATCAAGTATCGGTCTCATTGCCTTGAGACACCTGTCAAGGTATTTTTCTTCGTTTTTTACGATCATTCCAATCGACAAAATCATGTGACAGCACCTTTATTATGCCTGTATGCCAATCTTGCTGTACAGAACATCAATATCCGGGTCATACGGATTAATTTTTTTATACTCATCAAGAATTCGCAATGCTTCAGAATGATCTCCGGCAGCAATAGATCTTCTTATATTTTTCTTGATTTGCACAGCCAAGCGTTGAATTTCGTCAGTAGGCGACACATTTACAGTTTGTTCATACTCAGCAACAACAGACTTCTGATATTCATTTATAACTGCGGCGATGCCTTCGTAAGCAATAATTGCTTTTTTCATTGCCGCAAAGCATTCTCTATACTTTTTTTCGCGGCGGAATCTGATAATATCACCTGCAATAACAGCAGCTTTAATATTATCAGGTAGTTCGTCTTCGCTTTTCCCGCTCTCGCAAGCATAACGTCTTCCTATTTCCGCGAACGATTCAAACAATTGTTCAACCGACAGTTTCAGGAATACATTAGGCTTAGGACACCTGTATATAGGAATCATCTTCATGCAGTATTCATAGAATTTGGCGACATCCGGCAAAGAATCAATGTCTGATATTTTACCCACATTGTATTTTTCAGCAATTGCCGGAAATCCGTAAAAACTCATATAATTGATATAAATACAAAGCTTCATATCGAAATTGTCGCATTTGAACAAAGGAGATATGTCATATCCCTTATCCATTGATATGTAGAAAAGATCAGCATTGTCATTTATGCTGGACTCTTCCGCAAAAGACTGTATCTGTTCATAAGGTATATCAGAACCGGAAAAGTATTCTTTGTATATATCAATTTTTCTGGATAATAAAGCATCATCTTTAGCAAGCTCCGAGAGTGCGGATATTATGACTTCTTTCTTATCATATCTATACATTCTGTCACGGAGAAGTGCTTTAAACACTTTCCGACCATCTTCATCAAATTGCTTGTAGAGTTTATAGGTGCCTTCAAATTCAAAGTGTTCGAGGATATCTATTTCAAGCAAAGCAAGATATGAAACATGACCTTTATTAACTATATATTTGCTGATAGGAAGCGATTGGAGGTATGAAACAGCAGTATTGTACTTTTCGGCAAGCTGACAGCACTGAACAAAGCCGCAAAGCGTAGGAAGAAAATTCCTGTCAGTAGCAACTGTATATGTCTGCAAGAACATATCATAAGTATTGAGTTTACCGCTCTGTATCAGTTTAAAATCATCAAAGTATTTCTTGTATGACTCAATAGCTTCATCGTATCTGTTAAGATGATATAAAGATGATGCTTTTAATCCATATATTTCTGCATCGGTTGTAAGTTCATGCCCGCGCACAGCCTTACTCATTCCGAAGTATTCTTCACTTGTTTCAAGCGCATCTTCATACCTTGCCTCTGCGAATGCGGTACTCATTTTATCGCAATACAATACCGTAAGAACTATGCTGTTATTCTTTTTGCAAAGCTCAATGCCTTCTTTCAGGAAACGATCAGCTTTTTCCCTGTCATTACCGATAAAGCATTCATACAATTGAGCATACAGCATCTCATTTGTATCTTTTTCATCCTCATATTTTTTCAGAAGTGCTTCTGAGTTGCGCTTGAATTTCTCATCGAAATCATTATCTTGATTGAAAAGATATCCGTAGTGATCGGCAATATCATTCAGCTTTTTGAATGGCGCACCATAAGAATTGAGGGATTCATGTATCTCACCTATAAACCTTGTATGCGGTAAAATTTTGGTAATACGCGGTCCGGCAAAATCGACATAGCTATCAGGTGCTTCCCCCATAAAATTTCTGATAGTGAATGATGCTGAATTATACTTCTTATATTCTCCGGAATTAAAAAAATGAATAATGTTATCACATGAACGGAATATCTCATCGGCGTCAATAAACATATACCATTCGCCGTGCGCTTTTTCCAGTGTAGAATTTCTTGCTGCGGCAAAATCTTTTATCCATTCAAAATAAAATACGTTATCTGTAAACTTTTGAGCGATCTCGACCGTACTGTCAGTAGAACCGGTATCGGCTATAATAAGCTCACTGTCAACATTGTCAAGAATAGGCTTAATGCCATTAAGGCATTTTTCAAGCAGTTTTTCTTCGTTTTTAACGATCATTCCTATTGTGAGAAGCATAAAAACCTCCATAGTGTAAATATGTCTTATTGTAAACATATCCATAAATTTGAGTGTGTTTACAATAAGATACATCTTTTAATCCGCCAAAAACCCCGCAAGGTTTTATCCCCGCGGGGTCCAATTAGGTCAGTTAGTATTTACGCAATGTATCTGACTTGATTCTCAAGCTGCTTTGACTGATCTGTTAAAATTAGCCGAGGAGCTGGAGAACGCCCTGAGGCTGCTGGTTAGCCTGTGCGAGCATAGACTGAGATGCCTGCTGCAGAATGTTAGACTTGGTGTACTTGATCATCTCAGTAGCCATATCAGTATCACGAATCTGAGATTCAGCTGCGGAGAGGTTCTCATTAGCTGTATTCAGGCTGTTAACTGTATGTTCAAGTCTGTTCTGAACTGCACCGAGCTTAGCTCTCTGAGTAGAAACCTTCTTGAGTGCGTCATCAATCTTGTTGATTGCTGCATTGGCGTCGTCCTGCTTAGCAACAGAAACATTATCTACGCCAAGTGCCTTAGCGCTCATGTCGTCAACGTTAACTGTGAGTCTCTGATCCTCAACGCCGTTAGCGCCGATCTGGAATGTAAGACCTTCACCTGTTGACGATACGGCATCTTTATAAACGCCTGCACCAGAAGTATCAGCGCCGAGTTTGCCGGAAATTGTTGTAACTGCCTTGTTTGCATAAAGCGTTACATCACCGTCAGGCTTGTTAGAATCGGACATCTCTACTGAATAATCAAGACCTTCTTTTGCAAGGAGCTTCTCAATATCACCGTTGGTGTACTCTTTACCTGTAGAAAGATGGAGAGTGAATTCACCCGCACGTTTGAAATCAGTTTCATTTGTAGAGTTGCCTGAACTTGCTGTAATATTTTCCTTGCCGGCAGCAACATCAAATGCAATATTAATTGTTCTTGTATCTTCACCGTAGGAATTAGCTGTAAACTTTATTGTATCAGCGTATCCTTCAGTTCCGGCTGTGCTTACAAGAGCGGCGCTTACATCAACACTTACCGATGCTCTCTGTCCAGCAACAGTAGCCTGTGTACCAGTTGCACTTACAGCCGCCTGTACTCCATTAGCAAGCTTAACGCTTACTTCAGGAAGGTTGGCAACCTGTCCATCCTTTTCTCTGTTAGCACCTGCAATCAGCTTATCAATATCTCCCTGTGTATAACTCTGACCATCAACAAGATTGATAGTGAGTGTTGTACCTGCGCTGTCCCAAGCTGCGTTCTCGCCGCCCTTACCGGAAGCACCTGTACTCATCTGAACCTTAACGCCGGAAATGTTGGATGTGATAACCGTACCTGTTGCAAATCCGCCTGCTGCTGCGCCGCCTGCTGTTATTGTTGCTCCATAGCGAGGACCGTACTCTGTTGTAGAACCTGTGCCGGAAAGCGAGCCGTCGAGAAGCTTCATCTCGTTGAACTCTGTAGCCTGAGAGATTCTGTCAACTTCGGACTTAAGAGCGTCAACTTCGTACTGGATCTGCTCACGGTCTTCATCTGTGTAAGTACCGTTAGCGGACTGTACGGAGAGTTCTCTCATTCTCTGGAGTATATCTTCAGATTCCTGAAGACCGCCTTCAGCTGTCTGAATGAGCGAGATAGCGTCGTTCGAGTTAGCGGAAGCCTGTGTCAGACCACGAATCTGAGATCTCATCTTTTCGGAGATCGCGAGACCTGCTGCGTTATCAGCTGCACGGTTAATGTTGTAACCTGTGGAAAGCTTTTCAGTCTGCTTCTTGAGACCGGACACGTTCTTACGCATAGCCTCGTTTGCGTTCATTGCGCTAATGTTGTGCTGTACTACCATTCCCATAATTGTTCCTCCTTGATTTCCGAGCCTATCCCTTGGGTGGGAGTAAGGCTCTTACCTGCCATTTCCTTTACGACAGGTCCTGTTGTTTTGAGCCGAACCATCTTGGTATCGGCTTTTTAATGATGATCTGTGATTTGTGTTTTGGTGTCGAGCCAATGTTCTGTGCCGCTGCAGTCAGCCTTCGCTTGACCCTTACAAACGTAATATCGTCATATTTTTAAAAAACTTTAGCTGCGATTATGAAAAAAATATCTATTTCCAAATATTTGTCAATCATGTATATTTAATGGATTATATGGTTGTGCAAAATGCACAATAATTGCTTTGAAGGTGAATGTAATATCTTATCTGGAAAAAGAGGATAAAAGAGCTCAACGACAGACTGAAACAATAAGCAACAAACCCCGCCCGGAATATCCGGGCGGGGGGTGCTGTTATTGCAGTAAGATTCTCTGTTATGCGATCTCACGACTGCGCGAGTACAGTATCATATAATTTTATAACCAGTTGTTTACCCCAATATATAATCGCCCATCTTTACAAGGGACAGATAATATGGGGTGATATACTTTTCAGAAGTGATCTTCTGGTTTTCGTAAAGCGGGTTGACTGCCAAATGCGAAACCTCGGTATATGGTGCAAGTTTCCTTACTATACGCGCGAGCTTGTCATAAACTTTCGCAGTTGTGTCAGAACACTTCACAAATGAGCCGTTCGCGTCATATACCCCGCTTGAAAGATAGAGGCGATTTTTCATTATCAGCCGCTTTTTACTGTCAGGAATAGAAAACCCTGCTTCAATAACATTCAGCCTTGTCTTTTCGGAAATATAGCAGCCGTCGCTTTCATCGAAAATATCATCGTCTGCATCATCTGTAACGAAATAGTAGTCTCTTTGGTCATCGGACACAATATCAACAGGATCCCCGCGCTTTATGTTCCAACGGTTATTTTCATAAGTTCGGCTGATGATCGTGCAGCCGTTGTCTGATGCGGCTTGAGCGACTGTCATGAACTCGTCATATCCCATGTAGTAATTCAACTGTTTCCCCATTCCGCCTCCTGTAGCGCTGCCGACGCGCTTCCACATTATCACCCATTCCGTGCAGCCGGATCAACGCTTATCTTTGTTGGTGACTGAAAATTTCCGTTATTTGCAGTAAAAAGCTCATTTCCTTATTCGTTGCCTGTGTCTTTATTGCTCTTTCTCTTCCGTTTGAGCTGTTCGTCTGCCCATTCGAGGAACGGAGTACAGAGCACGAACAGGAATGAGTTCTCCTGCAGATCAAAAGACAATTCTTCGTAAGAATTCGGCGCATAACCGAACCCGATATCATCAAACGGATCATTATCCTTTGCCGATGTTATAAGATCTTTAATAAATTTTTTAGTATCCTTGTTTAATGTCACAAGTTCGGTAAGATATTTCTTGGCAATATCAAGCTTGCCGACCTTATAGTAAAGTATAGCCATCGGCAGGAGCATCTGTGTTTCATCGCTTCCGTCAAATTTCTTGAACAGCCGCAGAGCCTCGTTCTCCATTTCAAGATGTGCGTATATGTGCATAAGCGTGTAGCGCACACCGAGGTTGTCCGTCTTGCACAGCCGCAGCAGCTCCTTGCACTCGTCGGCGGCTTTCCGAAACTTTCCGCAGCCTATCAACAACCTGATATACTCATATCTGAGCCGCATATAGGGACGTGTTTCTATGAGAAGCCAATAATCTCCGATATCATCTTTTGTCATCAGCCCTTTTTTCTTCATAACATCGGTGGCACGTTCGACTGCTTCCTCGTACTTTGCCAACTCTTCGTTCAAGGTCTTGCTTGTCAGGTCGACGAGCATTATTTCCGCGTCGAAGTTGTCCGGGTCAAGCTCCAGCGCTTTCTTTACATATTGCAGCTTTTTGGTCTTACCGGTCGTATTTTCTGCAAGTTCAAGATAATCCGCCGACGTTTTGGCAGATTTTTCGGTAACATTCATGCGGATCTGACCGTTATACTCGTTTATAAACTGCTTTGACAGCCTGTTGAGATCATCTTCCGTCATATCATCGTCCATGTTCTTATCCATGAATTCATGAAACGCGCGGAGCGCGTCCTCTGTTTTTTTAGACATAGCTTATACCTCCGTCAAGTGGCTTGTACCTTCACCTACTATTATAATATATAGCGGATATTTTGTCAACAAAAACATCTCCCCTCAGGTCACTCTGAGAGGAGATGTTTTGTATTCAGGGAGTCTGTGTTTACAGATACGTCGGGTGTCCCGCGTCAAGCACAATGACCTGCTTCGGTTCCGCTTTTGCCGCAGTCTCGGCAGCCTTTCTGTCCTCTGCTGCACGGACACTTGCCGCGAGCGCGGAGACTGTCACGCAGCAGAAAAGCGTGATGATAAACGGAATCTTGCTTTTGAGTATCTGGATATTTGCCATGGTTATTGCCCTTTCATATATTATTTTATAAAAGATATGAGACAGGCTTGCGGGATATGACCTATTTTAACGCGGCAATTAGGCAGTTTGATTTTTCTCTCGCCTGCCGACAGCAGGGGAAAGAACGTAATGTGCTGCCCATTAAACCCGATCATTCAATTGCCGAAGTAATCACCAATAGCAAACCAACAGCCAAGAAAAAGATGTATGTCCGGAAAGTCATACAGATGTATAGCCTTCAGCTGCAGTAGATATCTATCGCGCGGTCAACGAACTCCGCTGTCCCTTTTCCGCCGGCATTGTCGATGTTTTCGGTGAACTCACCTCCGCCCGCGTACATCTTTCCGAGTCCGCGTAGTATCTCGTTGGTGCAGTTATAGAAATTCTCGCAGAAGAATTTCTGCAAACGCTTCACCTGTGCCTGCACTTCGCTGTTGGCGGGGTCACGGTCACGCATTGCTCCGAACTGTGCGAACAGCTCCATTGTCTCCTGTGCAAGCCGCTCTTTATCCTCTGCGGTACGCGGAGCATCTCTCTTTGCAAATTCACGGTATTCATCGGTATTGCACCATTGTGCCTTTGCCCGCTTTGCGTACTCGTCAAGCTTTGCGGTGTCGAATGCTGAAAAATCATTTTTGTTTTTACTCATACTATGTTCGCCTCCTGAGTTTTTGATTTCGTATGCGAATCTGATGAGGTTATCGAGATGTTCCCGCCGCAATTTCAGCAGTTCGATCTGCTGTTCAAGTGCCTTTCCGCGGTCAAAACGCGGGTCATCGATTATCTCCTTTATCTCTTTGAGCGGAAACTCCAGTTCACGGAACAACATGATCTGCTGCAATTTCTCAAGTGCCGTATCGTCATACAGCCTGTACCCCGCATCGGTATGTCCGGCAGGAGCCAGAAGCCCGATCTTGTCGTAGTATTGCAGTGTGCGCACACTCAGTCCCGTTATCCTGCTGACATCGTTTACTGTCATTGAGCTGCTCATAGCATTTACCTCCGATCTTCTTCGCTGTACTCAGTATATACTATTACGTTACGTCATAGTCAAGGGGAATAGCGCAGATTTGTAGGATTGCACAAAAAGGCGGCTGTGCAATCGTTGCTTTTGACGGCAGAATAAATGTTCCGCAGTAAAAAACACAGCTTCCCCGAGCCTTTCGGGAAAGCTGTAATTGATGTCTTTGAAACGATCCCGGATCATGACCGGGAATTGTCAGAGTGCCGTGCCGAAATATACTCCCACAGTTCGCTGCCGGATATGTCAGCCTGACCGTCCGGGAGCAGAAACGCTCTGTTCATGCCTGCATAAAGATATATGCAGTCCCGTCTGCGGTATGCGCCGGATATATCGTTCCATGTAAGGTGCAGTTTCTCTCCCTCCTTACGGTGATTGTGTACCGTTACGCCGCCGTTGTCTATTATCACAGTGTATGTACTGCGTTTTGCTGACAGACCGTTTTTCTTTGCCTGCATATTCACCTGATCGAGAAAGGAAATGACATACACCGCGGGCAGACCGACACCGACCGCGAGCAGCACGCCCGCTATCAGCCAAGATTGTTCCTTTGCG
This sequence comes from Ruminiclostridium sp., assembly GCA_017941355.1. GTDB lineage: Bacteria > Bacillota > Clostridia > Oscillospirales > Ruminococcaceae > Ruminiclostridium_E. The sequence continues at coordinate 18,894 of JAGAWN010000269.1, forward strand.
ATGAGGAGTGCGGCGACAGCGGATACTGTCATTATCCCGCAGAACACTGCCGGTCTTATCCACCGCTTTTTCAATACAAATGCGTCAAAAAAGGCAAATCTCCGGAATGTTTTTTTGTCCAGCTTTACTTCTGCGGTAATACTTTTATCTGAACTCATAGCGTCACATCGAACCCGTTATCTCCGGCAGCCACAGGCTTATCTGCGGAATGAACGAGATAAGAAGCAGCGCGGCTATCATGCAAAGATAGAACGGAAGCGTAGCCTTGACGACCTTTTCCATGGGGCGCTTCGCCACTGCGGAACCGATATACAGCACAGTGCCGACAGGCGGTGTGAGCAGTCCTATACCGCAGTTGAGTATCATCATTATACCGAACTGTATCGGGTGAAGTCCCACGCTCGTTGCCACCGGCAGAAGTATCGGAGTAGCTATCAGGATTATGGGTGCCATGTCCATTATCATTCCGAGTATAAGCAGGATAAGGTTGAGCAGCAGGATAACGATAACCGGGTTGTCGGATATGCCTGTTATAAGAGCTGCCGCCTTGTCCGGAACATGAAGAAGTGTAAGGCAGGTGCCGAACGCGGAACTTACCGCGATAAGAATAAGTACGATCGAAAGCGTGTCGATGCACTTTTCAAGGCTTTCCCATACTCCCTTCCAGTTCAGTCCCTTATATACGAATACCGAAACAAACAGGGAATATATAACCGCGATAGCTGCGGACTCGGTAGCTGTGAAAACGCCGCATACAACGCCGACTATTACGATAAGCACCGCGAGCAGCGCCCAGATAGACTTTCCGAGCTGTTTTACAAAGTTTACTATTGAGAATTTCTCGCCTTTGGGGTAATGACGGCGAACCGCAAGTATGTAGGAGCCG
>JAGAWN010000270.1 GCA_017941355.1 Ruminiclostridium sp.
ACGCTTTGAGCTTACCGGAGAGACTGCACAGATAAGACCGCCGGAGATCCAGACTGCGGAAGAAATACTTGAACGTATTCAGAATATGCAGGACGATCACACGGAGTTCACTATGGTGCTGAACCCCGAAAGCCTGGGCAGGATCACAGTCAAGCTGGTTATGACGGGCGAGAGAACGGCAGTTGAGATCACGGCTGAGAATCCCGAAACAAGAGCCATACTGGCTGCAAGATCGGAAAATCTACAGACGATGCTGCGAAACAACGGCGTGGAACTCGAAAGGTACCAGGTGGTTTCGGAGCAGGAGAACTCACAGTTCCGCGAGCAGAGCTATGAGGGCAGCAGCAAGAATCCGTATTCACGGAATGAAAACGGGAATGAAGAAGATAACGGCGACGATGATGATACCCCGAACTTCTACGACATTCTCGGAAATCTTTGATAAAAGGAGGTTCACAATATGTCAGACTTTATTGAGGGCATTGCTTCACCGCAGAGCAACTACGAAAAGTACAAGGATATGTTCACCGATAAGCACGATCTTATCACAATGGACAACTTCTATTCGCTTCTCGTGGCAGAAATGCAGAACCAGGATCCGCTGGAGCCTACCTCCAACACCGAGTTCATTTCTCAGATGGCGAGCTTTACGGCACTCAGCGCACAGCAGGATACCTTTGAAGTGCAGCAGCAGTCCTACGCAAATTCGCTGATAGGCAAGTCTGTGACGGTTTCTGTAGGTGACGGCAACACGGAGACAGGCGTTGTTGAATACGCAAAGGGCGGCGACAATCCGCAGATAAGCGTAAACGGCAAGTCCTACAATCTCAGTTCTATTGTCCGCGTGAACGACAACGGCGCACAGCAGGTGTCGGGTATCGGTGACTACGGCGCTTTCGCGGCGGGGATCCTCGGCAAGACGGCGATAGTTCAGTCGGTTGACGCTACCGGAATGTCCTATCTGGACGAGGGAAAAGTTGATTCGCTGGAGATCGAGAACGGTACTGTAAGAGTTGTGGTGAACGGATATGCTTATGACGCGACCGATGTTGTAAGAGTGAGCGAGAGCGAATCCGGCATTATTAACGGTACACAGTCGGCTGCGCAGAACGCGGCTGTACAGGCTTCCGATGAAGATGATATAATTGATTCGGATGACAGCGATATTTACGAACTGTTTGAATGATGATCGGAACGGAGGAGGGATTGGATGCTTATAAGTGAGTATCTTGCCGGACGCAATTCGATAACCGTTTCAACAGGCAATACGGGACATAACTACGATCCCGGAAAAAAAGTAACGGACAGCGGAGCAGGAAGCTTTGCGGAGCAGCTGAAACAGACGCTCGGGAACAAGGAAGTCGAATTTTCAAATCATGCGATAAGAAGACTCGAAAGCAGACAGATCGATGTGTCGGAAAACGACAGGATCGAGAGACTGAACAGAGGAGTCGAGCTTGCGGCTGAAAAAGGCAGTGAGGAAAGCCTCATTCTCGTTGACAGCACGGCGTTTATCGTAAGCGTCAAGAACAATACCGTGATAACAACGGTATCGGCAGACGATCTGAAAGGAAACGTGTTCACAAACATAGATTCCGCCGTAATAGTATGATGTCGGACCGCGGGAGCGAATGCTTACCAAGGAGACTCGGCCGTCCCGAACGACGGAAGGACGGCAAACGGCGGCGCAAAGAAAGGAATAAACCGCTATGATGAAATCATTGTATTCCGGTGTTGCCGGAATGAAAACTCATAACCAGCGAATGGACGTTATAGGCAACAACATTTCCAACGTCAATACTACCGGTTATAAGACAAGCGAAGTTACATTCAAGGATATATATTATCAGACAAAAGCATACTCGTCCTCCGGTGACGCTACCTCCGGCGGCAGAAACCCCACCCAGATAGGTTACGGCGCTCAGCTCGGCTCTGTTACACAGGTCATGACGCAGTCCGGATTCACCTATACGGACAGCAAGTTCAACGTTGCGCTTCAGGGCGAGGGCTTCTTTCAGGTCATGGACAACTCCGGAAACATCTACTACACCCGCGCGGGTAAGTTCTCCGTGGACAGCTACGGAAACCTCACCGATCCGAGCGGCAATGTAGTTCTCGGTGTTACCGGCGATCCTACAGGCATTGAAACGGGACAGACACAGCGTATCACGCTTTCCGTTCCGGCAGTTGAAAACAACATCGCAAGCGCGACAAAGACCGTAAACGGCTACGATATCACCATAAGCGCAGCGTCTTACGGCGAGGACGGAAACATTTCCTTTACTATCATAGATTCCGATACGCCTTTTGCAACCAAGAGCGGCAATAATCTTTCCATTTATATGGATCTCGGTCAGGAATTCGGTGCCGAGGCATTTGAGGCGCTTGAGAACATGGACGGCGAACCCACACAGACGGATTACCAGAATGCTGTTATAGCGGCGCTCCAGGATTTCGAGGACGCTATCAACGATGCTATCGTACAGGGCGGTGTCGGACTTCCGGACGGTGTTATCCCGCTGAATGTGGATTTCGCGGAGCTTCCGCTTTACAGCGAGGTCCAGGCTCTTCCCGCCAAAAATACGCTCCCTCTCACTTATACCGACAGCACAAGCGGCACCAGGTATGAGATGGATATCGCTGTTGAATGTGATGTTCCCGGCGAGTACGGAAACAAGTATGAGATAGATTTCAAATCCTCCACAAACTCCAACATGGTCGCAGCGAAGTGGAAAGACAACGTTCTTACAGTTACTCTTCCTGCCAGCGGCGTTGCTTACCAGGAGGACGGCACAACACCTTACGACTCTCTCCAGCAGGCTATCAACGATGCGCTGGACGCTGCCGGACTTGACGAAAAGGCACTTACCGTAACGGTAAATACATACACGGTTGGCGAAAACAACGAAAGAACAGCAACGACCGATGTGTTCGACTTCTCCCAGGCTATCGGCAGAAATACCGAAAGACTCGGTCTTGACGGCGGACGCGACAACTTCTTCTCCGATATCGCAAACGCTCTCAGCACGGTAACTCTCACTGAGGGACGCACCGGCAAGGAGCAGGCTGTCGATGACCTCGAGACCGTACAGATCGACGCCGACGGTACTATCTACGGCCGTCACGCTGTACACGGAACTCTCGTTCTGGGACGTATCGACATTGCTACATTCGAGAACCCCATGGGTCTTGAGCAGGTAGGCACAACGCTGTGGAGAGAATCTCTGGCTTCCGGCGCGGCACAGGTAAAGATAGGCGGCAAGGACGGCGCAGGTGAAGTAGTTCAGGGTGCGCTGGAAATGTCGAACGTTGACCTGGCGCAGGAATTTTCGGATATGATAATCACACAGAGAGGCTATCAGGCGAATTCCCGTGTAATTACGGTATCCGATACAATGCTCGAGGAACTTGTAAACCTCAAACGTTAAGTTATTTATCAACTCTTTCGGCGGCAGGGAGCTTTTCCCTGCCGCATAAGGAGCTTTATTAAAGGTGAAGTATGGTAATTTTGACAAAACTCAACGGCAAGGACATTATGATAAACGAGAACGGCATTGAAACCGTTACAGAGACCCCGGACACTGTGATAACCATGACTAACGGTCACAGCTATATTGTTCAGGAATCCGTTGAGGAGATCTTCCGGAAGATAGTAGGATACAACCGGGCTTGCAGAGCCCGCGGAAGCAGGGAAGGTCACAGAGAAGACTGATTTCACGGCGCACGATCCCGAATGCACAGTTTCCGCGTCTCAAACGAGGGCGCAGGATCGTGTTTTTCGGTGTGTATCCGGGTTTTTGCGTGATTTTACATTAAATCTACTCGTTATTGGAGGGAACCATTTTGAACATTACACTACTGGTAGGATGGGTCATCGCGTTCGGACTTATTCTGTACGGAATATTCAACGGCGGTCAGCTCTCATGGTTCATTGATATTCCGTCACTTGCGATCACCGTCGGCGGTACGTTCGGCGTTCTTATCGCGGTATCGCCCATATCGCTGCTCAAGAGCCTGCCGAAATTATTCAAGATAGCGATCCTGCCGCCCAAATTCAAGGCGGAGGAATACATAACACAGATAGTTGAGTTTGCAAATACGGCACGAAGCAAGGGACTTCTTGCCCTTGAAGACAGTGCGAACAAGTGTGAGGATCCGTTTATGAAGCAGAGCCTGATGCTTATCGTTGACGCAAACGATTCCGCAAAGGTGCGTGAAATGCTGGAAGGCTCGCTGTCGTTCATGGAGGAACGTCACGAAGCGGCATCGGGATTCTTCGGAAAGGGCGCGAGCCTGTGTCCGGCGTTCGGAATGCTGGGTACGCTTGTCGGACTGGTTATCATGCTCCAGAACCTGGACGGCGGTGATCTGGGACCGGCGATGGCGGTTGCGCTTATCACGACGTTCTACGGCTCGCTGTTTGCGAACGTTATTTTCGGACCTATCGAGTCTGCGCTCAAAAACGCTCACGCGGACGAAGTTCTTTGTATGCAGATAGTAATTGAGGGAGTCATGGCAATTGCCGAGGGTTCCAACCCGAGAATGATAAAAGAAAAACTCGAATTCATGCTTCCGAAGTCGGCTAAACCCAAAGAGGAGAAAAAATAACTCGAAAAGTTCAAAAATAATATTGCAATACACTGTATTTTATGGTATAATATATTACCGACCTTTTATCGCGGTAAAGCTGTGTGAAATGCGCGGCGCCCGTTAAACGGTATCCGGAGAGAAAATATGGCAAAGAAAAAGGTAAAGGTTATCCATACCGGTGTCGATGAATGGATGTCAACGTACTCGGACATGGTTACGCTGCTGATGTGCTTTTTCGTGCTTCTGTACGCGGCATCGACTCCCGATGAGACCAAGTTCCAGTACATTTTCCAGTCCTTCAACAGTATGGGTAATTACATAAACCCCTTCGTGCTTGAGGATATAAATGAGGGTTCGGATAATACCGACGGCGAGGGAAACACCGATGTTCCGCCCGGCGGCGAGGGTACTCATACGAATGAGAGCCAGGACAGTATGGGTCTTCCGAACAACTTCGACGACTTGTTCGCATGGCTTTCCTCGGCTGCCTCGTCCAGTGAGTTTTCCGACTCCATAGACGTTTCGCAGTCCTCGTCCTCACGCATCAATATACGTTTCAACAACTCGATAATGTTCGACGCGGACAGCGCCGAACTCAAACAAAGCGGCAGAGACGCGCTGAAAACGATAATGCCGGGACTGAAAGCTATCGGCGACTATATCAAGAGCATCAAGGTGCAGGGTCACACCGCGGAAGGCTTCTCGGCGATCAATGACTGGGATCTCTCCTCTGCAAGAGCCTGTTCGGTGCTGAAATATATGGACTGGTCGCGTATCGTGGACAGCAATAAGTATATCGCGGAGGGACGTGCGCAGTACGATCCTATCTCTCCGAACGATACGGAGGCGCACAAGCAGGAAAACAGGCGTGTTGAGCTTGTTATCACAAGAAATGAGATCAGTGCCGCCGATACTCCGATAATAGAAGATATGCTGATGTATGACTACGGTATCTCCAACGTCCAGACCGATTCCATTGACAGAACAGGCGTGGACGGCGGCGTTTCCGACGATACGATAGCGCAGATCATTTCCGGGCTTGACTCCAAGTATTCCGGCACGCCGGCGGCTGAGGTCGGTGAGGACGATGACTATATGGGTCCGTCCTACAGCATACCGGTTTCCGAGATACCCGAGGATATTCTCCAGGAGATCCCCGAAGAGGAAACCGCGGAGGAGACCGAGGCACCGGAGGAATAAAGGCACCTCAACCAATTGATAAGAGAAAGAGAGGTGGATTATGAATGGCTGAAACCCTTACGCAGGAACAGATAGACGCGCTGCTGAGCAGTGCGATGTCCGGTGAGGTAGTCGAAAGCTCTAAAGAGCCCGATGTCAAGGAATATGACTTCCGGGCGCCGAAAAAGTTTACAAAAGAGCGAATCAAGATACTCGACAGTATCTTCGACAACTACGCGAGACTTCTGTCCTCGTATCTTACGGGTCTGCTGAGACTGTACTGCAAGGTAAGCCTTGCTTCTATAGAGGAACAGCGGTATTTCGAGTTCAACAACGCGCTCCCCGATTACGTTATGATGGGAACGCTGGATCTCGGCATACACGATGACGATATAGGTACAGTGACCGCAATAGTTCAGCTTTCAAATTCACTGACATATATTCTTATAGACCGGCTTCTCGGAGGACGCGGCGAGTATAAGGACGCGGACAGGGACTTCACCGAGATAGAGGTCAGCATAATAGACAAGATAATCAACAATATGTCGGCGCTTCTCCACGATCCGTGGGAGCCTTATGTAGAGGTCAACCCGAGCGTTGTCAACATCGAAACGAACTCCAGAGTCTATTCTGCGGTGGATTACGACGATACGATGATCCTCGTAGCGCTGGAAGCCACGGTAAGCGACACGAAAACTATCATAACGATATGTATGCCCGCGCTGAGCCTTGACGAGCTTATGCAGAAGTATGTCTCGAAGTCTGTGAGAAGCACAAGGCGTTTCGACGCGGTAAGGGAACAGGAAAGACGCGACAATATAATGAGGGCACTCAACGATACTTCGCTCAATATAGTCGCGGAGCTCGGCAAAACCTCTCTTGATGTTTCGGACGTGCTTAATCTGCAGATCGATGACATAATACCGCTTGATATGAGCATTGAAAGCAATGTCACACTGAAGATAGGGAACAGGGTATGGTTCGACGGAAAGCTTGGCTCATACAACCAGAATAAGGCGGTCAAGATCGAGAATGTGTTCAGAAGTGAGGGTTAACGGATGTCTAATATAGAAATTTCCGAGATGGAAAAGGACGCCCTTGGCGAAGTCATGAATATCAGCATGGGAAGCGCCGCAACGGCGGTTTCCGAGCTGCTGAGCGCCAAGGTGTGGATCACGACCCCGAGGGTGGAGATAGTACGCGCGGACGATATGCTCCAGTATGACAAGCTTGAGCCTGCTGTCTGCGTCAAAATCGAATATGTAAAGGGTCTTTCCGGCAACAACCTCATGGTTCTGCGTCAGGACGATGTCCAGATGATCCTTAATCAGCTCATGGGTCAGCCGCTTGTGGTGACTCCCGACTTCGAGTTTGACGAGCTGAACATAAGCGCGGTGTCCGAGGTCATGAACCAGATGATGGGTGCCAGCGCGACTGCCCTCTCGGACTTCCTCGGCATTGTGGTGGATATTTCCACTCCTACGCCGTATATCATGGAAAACATCGATCTCACCGAGGTTCAGGATTTTGAAGACGGCGAAATGGTAGCCGCGATATACTTTGACCTCACGATCGACGGTGTTATAAAATCCGAGTTCTGCTCGGTACTTACAATAGAACTTGCAAAATTCATAGCTCAGAAGGTGTTAGGCACAGCGGACGAACCGGCGGAAGCGGCGGCTCCCGCACCGGCACCGGCAGCACAGGCTCCTGCATCGGGCGGCGGAACGATGTCCCAGGCAGAAATGGACGCGATGTTCGCAGGCGGCGCGGGAGCTGCCCAGGGTGCTATGCCCCAGGGTATGATGCCGCAGGGCGGAATGCCGCCGGGAGCGATGCCGCAGGGTATGGGAATGCCCCAGGGAATGCCGGGCGGAATGCCTCAGGGTATGCCCGGGCAGATGCCGGGCGGTATGCCGCAGGGAATGCAGGGCGGAATGCCCGCAGGAATGCCGGGACAGATGCCTTACGGTTATCCTCCGCAGTATGGTTATCCTCCTCAGTACGGCTACGGTCCATACGGCGGTTACCCGCAGCCTATGAATGTGCAGAGCGCGCAGCTTAACCAGTTCGACGCTCCTAATGTCCAGCTCACGGGAGAGCAGAAAACAAATCTACAGCTTCTTATGGGCGTTCCGCTTGAGATCTCGGTAGAGATAGGAACAGCCAGAAGAAAGGTAAAAGAGATACTCGAGTTCACACAGGGAACCATAATCGAACTCGAAAGGCAGGCAGGCGCTCCGGTAGATATAATAGTCAACGGAAACCTGATCGCCAAGGGAGATATCGTTGTTATCGACGATAACTTCGCTGTCAGAATTACGGAAATAATCAAATCTAAACTAATGGATTCAATTAACAAGGAGTAAACAGATATGGACAAGAAGATTTTACTGGTAGATGACGCGGCATTCATGAGAATGCTCATCAAGGATACTCTTACCAAGAACGGCTACACAAATATCCTTGAGGCACAGGACGGCGCTATTGCCTGCACCACATACGAGGCGGAAAAGCCCGATCTCGTTATCATGGATATAACCATGCCCAACAAGACCGGTATCGAAGCTCTCGCGGATATAAAGAAGATCAATCCGCAGGCTAAGGTCGTAATGTGCAGCGCTATGGGTCAGGAAGCAATGGTTGTCGAAGCTATCAAGCTCGGCGCTCTTGACTTTATCGTTAAGCCTTTCAAGCCTGACAGAATCATTGCGACGGTAACAAAGATCTTAGGCTGAGTTTCATGGGTCTCGATATTCTGTGGGTTATCCTGTCTCTTGCCGGGGTGCTCGGGCTGTTCTTCATAATGGTGTATGCAACCAAAAAGCTGAACAGCGGTATCGGTTATGTGAACGGAAACCGCATGAAGGTCGTTGACCGTATTTCTCTCGGAAAGGACGGTATGCTCGTCGTTGTGAGCGTGGCGGGGAGGCTTATGCTTTTCGGCGTTACGGGGCAGCATATCGAAAAGCTTGCGGAGCTTGATATGACTCCCGAGGAATACAGTGAACGTTCATCGTCTCCCGAGCCGCAGACCGGAATGGGATTCGCGGCTGCCTTTGCCGAGGTCATAAAGGGCAAAACGGGCGCGGGAAAGGACAAGGGCGATGATTAAGGAAGCAATAAAACAGAATAGAAAGCTGTTTCTGAGATTTTTCGTTTCCTTGGCTGTGACCTGTCTGCTTGCGGGATTGCTCTTCGTTACAGCTTCGGCGCTGAGTGCGGATCCGGAGACTGAGACAGAGGTACTCGCGGAAAACCCGGGCACGGAGCCGGTTGACGAGTCGCTTCTGAAAGAGCTGATAGGGATAGACGGTTCACAGACACTCGAAGTAATTCTCATAATTACTATCCTGTCGATAGCGCCGTCTTTCCTTGTAATGCTGACATCGTTCACGAGGATCGTGATCGTATTCAGCTTTTTGAGAAATGCGATGCAGACCCAGTCGATCCCGCCGAACTCGATACTTATGGGTCTTTCGTTGTTTCTGACGGTATTTATCATGTGGCCGACGATCACGGATATAAACGAAAACGCTTATCAGCCCTATTCCCGCGGCGAGATACAGATAAACGAAATGCTCGACAGATCGGGGAACTCGCTGAAAACTTTCATGCTCAAAAACACTTCGCGTTCAAATATGCAGTTCTTCGTTGAACTGAAAGGCGCTGTCATATATGAAGCGGAGGAACGGCAGGCGGCGGAAACTGCGGAAGCGGAAAACTCCGACAGTTCGTTCATCACGCCTCTCGAGCCGATCCCGGATATGACTGAGCGTACACCCGTCAATCTCGCGGAAACGGATAATGAGCTTACCGACTATATAGATCAACTCGGACTTGAGACAGTTATCCCCGCATTCATACTGAGCGAACTTACACGCGCGTTCCAAATGGGATTCATGCTTTTCATACCGTTTCTTGTCATAGATATCGTTGTTTCTTCAACGCTCATGGCAATGGGTATGATGATGCTCCCGCCGTCGATGATATCGCTGCCGTTCAAGATAATGCTGTTTGTGCTGGTTGACGGCTGGCAGATGCTTATCGGTACGCTGGTGCAGTCGTTCAACATTTAGGGAACCGCTGATTAAATCGCTTATACGAAAAACAACACTGTGAAAGATATAATATCAACATTGAGATTTCTAATGTCGATTTAATCAGCGGTTCCTTAGCCTGCCATACCGGAGATGATGTTTTATGTCGCAGGATCTTGTACTCGAAATATTCACGGAAGCGATAATGCTCGCCTTCAAACTTGCAGCGCCGACACTTCTGATAGCTATGCTCGTCGGACTTGTGATAGCTATATTGCAGGCGGCGACACAGGTGCATGAGCAGACGCTCACTTTCGCGCCGAAAGCCGTTATTGTAGCGCTTGCTCTGCTTGCAATGGGACCTTGGATGTGCTCAAGCATTATTGATTTCTTCAATTATATAGTCGATCTCATGGCGAACGTAACGCTGTAGCGGTGATTTACGATGTTCGTATGGGATACCTTATACAACAACTTTGTGGGGTTTCTGTTCGTCCTGTGCAGGACGACGGGAATATTCACATTTAACCCGATTTTCTCGCGCAACAACGTTCCGAACAACGTGAAAGCGTTCATGTCGATAGTTTTCGCTGTCATAATGACCGCATCGCTGGGAACGGACTACGCGGTGCCGGAATTCAACGGGGTCATCGGCTTTGCAATGATCGTGATAAAGGAGCTGCTTATCGGATTCGTTTACGGCTTCTTCACGAACCTTATCATAACCGTGCTGCTTTATGCCGGTGAGATAATGGACACCGAGATAGGTCTTGGAATGGCAAAGGCATACGATCCCGCGACCGGAGTTACAATGCCGGTATTCGGCAACTACTACTACTACCTGTTTATACTGTATTTTTTCCTGATAAACGGTCATCAGACCTACCTGAGACTGTTCACGCTGTCGTATCAGACGATACCGATAGGTTATGAGTTTACCGACAATACGCTGAATCTGATATACATCATCGTTGTTTATATGGGAACGGTCATGGAGCTTGCGCTTAAATTCGCAATGCCGATACTTGCCGTGGAGCTTATCATCGAGATGTGCATGGGTATCATAATGAAAGCGGTGCCGACGATACAGATATTCGTTCTGAACGTGCATCTGAAGCTTATCATGGGGTTCATAACGCTGCTTGCGGCGGCAAGACCCATGTCGGAGTTCGTCGAGAAGCTTTTCGGGATCCTTTGGGAAAACCTGTATGCGGTAGCGGAGAATTTTGTTTGACAGGCATATAAAACGGTTTGTCCGAAAGGGACGGTGAGAACAGATGCCGGGCGACGACAAAACCGAAAAAGCCACGCCGAAGAAGCGGCGTGACGCAAGAGAAAAGGAAGGAAAGGTTCTTCAGAGCAAGGAGATAGTCACGGCAGTCTCGATACTCGGGACATTCGCGGCACTGGCTGCTCTGAGTTCATATATATTCATATCACTTACCCATGTCGTTGAGGACGGCATTTCAGCTGTAGGTGCGGAATTTACAAACGATATCAGTTCATTCCAGGCGGTTTTCCTCGATGTTGCGAAAGACAGCGTGATGATCGTTCTGCCGCTGTGCGTGATAGTTGCGTTTATCGTTGTGATATCGGTAATGGCGCAGACACGCGGTCTGTTCACGATGAAGCCGCTGAAACCAAAGTTTTCAAAGCTGAACCCGCTTAACGGCATCAAGAATATGTTCTCCGCGCAGTCCGCGGTGGGCATACTGAAAGGCATAATCGAGCTTGCTGCGATAATCGCTATAGTTTACGGTCAGGTCGAGAGCCGTATGATCGAGATAGTGAGTCTGGTGGATACCGAGCCGATATATGCCGTTGCGTATATTGCCAATACAGTTTTTAATATAGTAATGATACTCTGCGTAATATTCGTCTTTGTGGCAGCAGGAGATTTCCTGTTCCAGTGGTGGCAGTTTGAGAAGAATCTCAAAATGTCGAAGCAGGAGGTAAAGGACGAATATAAGCAGACGGAAGGTGACCCGCAGATCAAGGGCAAGATAAAGCAGAAGCAGCGTGAAATGGCTCAGGCTCGTATGATGGAGCAGGTGCCGGGCGCGGACGTGGTGGTAAGAAACCCTACGCACTACGCTGTGGCTTTGAAATACGACATTGAAATGGCTGCTGCCGACGCGGCGCCGCTTGTAGTCGCAAAGGGGCAGGACGCTCTGGCGCTTCGTATCATAAAGATCGCGGAGGAACACAACGTCTATATCACAGAGAACCGCGCTCTCGCAAGGGAGCTTTACGAGACTGTGGACATCGGAAAACAGATACCGTTCAAGCTGTTCAACGCGGTCGCGGTGATCCTCACCGAAATGTACACCGCAAAAGGCATACTCGACAATATGACGGAGGCCGCGAGCAGGCGGAAAATGAACTGATCCCGCTGTATGAGCGGATCGGGATCGCTGTTCGCAGGCTGACGGTTTAAATATGAACGGAATGGAGGTTCAGAAGGATAAATGATCAAAAGAATGCTTGGCAACGTGTTTGCCGTATTCGTAATTTTTATCATTCTGGCTCTCATTATACCGCTCAACGGCATAATGGGAGGAGCTCTTCTTGACTTCCTGCTGCTGGTAAATATAGGACTTTCACTTGTAATTCTTCTTTTGACTATGTATATAAAGGAAGCTCTCGAATTCTCGATCTTCCCCACGATACTGCTTATTACGACGGTTTTCAGGCTTGCGCTGAATGTTTCCACGACGCGAGGCATTCTGAGTACGGGTCAGGCAGGCTCCGTTATTGCCACATTCGGCGAGTTTGTAATGGGCGGTGACCCGGTAGTTGGATTTATCATCTTTATTATTATATTCCTTGCGAACTTCCTTGTTATCACCAAGGGTTCCGAACGTGTATCCGAGGTCGCTGCGAGATTCACCCTCGACGCTATGCCCGGTAAGCAGATGTCGATTGACGCGGATCTCAACACCGGCGCGATAACCGACGAGGAAGCCAAGATACGCCGTGCGAAGGTGCAGCGTGAAGCGGACTTCTTCGGTTCCATGGACGGTGCTACGAAGTTCGTAAAGGGCGACGCGATAATGTCCATCATAACATCGCTGATAAACCTTATCGGCGGAACTGTTATCGGGCTTATCAACGGCGCGGACGTGAACACGGTAATGAGTACATACTCGCTTGCGACAGTCGGCGACGGTCTTTGTTCGCAGATACCTTCTCTGCTGATATCGGTCGCTACCGGTATGGTAGTTACCCGTACAGCCAGCGAAGGCAGCTTCAACGAAGATGTCAAGACCTCGTTCACGCAGCACCCTGTCGTATTCATCATCACCGGCGGCGTTATGATAGTGCTGATGCTGGTGCCGGGATTCCCGAAGCCGATACTCGCGATACTCGGCGCGGCGCTTATCTACGGCGGCATATTCTTACAGCGCTCAAAGACGCAGGCTGTCGCTGTTGCCGAAGCAGCCGCGGCTGCACAGCAGATCGAGGAAGCGCGGGAAGCGAAACCCACCACGGACACCGACTACTACCGCGATATCGACAACGTTTTCAAGCTGCTCAGCGTGGAACAGGTGGAGATGGAGTTCGGTTATTCGCTTCTGCACCTTGTTGACGAGCGCAGCGGCGGTAACTTCATCGAACGTGTCGTTCTGTTCAGAAAGCAGTTCGCTATGGATATGGGCATGGTCATTCCGTCCGTTCGTATGCGCGATAATCCCGATATCAACCCGAACCAGTACATAATCAAGATAAAGGGCGAGGAAGTCGCAAGAGGCGAGATACTCGTGGATCACTACTTAGCGCTCGATAACGGCGACGTGACAATGCCGGTTGACGGTATCGACACCATTGAACCTGCTTTCGGAATACCGGCAAGGTGGATAAGCGAGGACAAGAAGGTTGCCGCGGACGTTGCGGGCTATACTCTGATAGACCCGGTGTCGGTAATGATAACGCACCTTTCCGAAGTCATCAAGACGCACTGCTCCGAGATACTTACCCGTCAGGACGTCAAGACCATGGTGGAGAACATCAAAAAGACAAATGCAACTATCGTCGAGGATCTTGTCCCGAATGTCATTTCCTACGGTTATCTCCAGAAGGTGTTGGCTATGCTGCTGCGTGAGGGCGTTCCGATAAGGGATATGGAGACTATTCTCGAAACACTTAGCGATCATGTGAGCAACATGAAAGATATCGACATCACCGTCGAGTATATCCGCCAGGCACTGAAACGTACCATTACCCGCCGTTTCGCGGAGGCAAACTCGCTTCGTGTCATAACGATCGACCCGAGGATAGAGGATATGATAGTTGCAAGCGTGAAGAAGTCGGATCAGGGCAGCTACCTGTCCATGGATCCGGAAACGATACAGCGTATTGTCGCCAAGACAACCGACGAGGTCAACAAGATAAAGGACGTTATACCGAACGTCATAATACTGACTTCACCTATCGTAAGAGTATATTTCAAGAAGCTTATAGATCAGTTCCTGCAGAACATCACTGTGCTTTCGTACAGTGAGATCGACAGTACCACACAGATACAGTCTGTCGGAAGCATTTCTCTGTAATGCGGGAAAAGGCTCACCAAAAGGCAAGGGGCTTGTCCGGGATATATCCGTAAGAACGCGCAGGGAAAGCGTGTACAGGACAGCTTTGAGAAAGGAGGCGGGGTCTTTATGGCTGAATATGATGCCGCTCAGGCGATACGCGAGTACCGCGAGACAGGCGATATTAACCTGAGAAACGATATAGTCATGCGCTATCTTGAGCTGGTGCGCGTCATTGCGCTGTCGCTCAGGAATGTTTACATAAAATACGCCGGCACCGATGATATCATAAACGAGGGAGTCATTGCGCTCATTTCCGCAATAGATACTTTCGATCTTGACAGGGGAGTGAAGTTTGAGACTTACGCCAACATCAAGGTCAAGGGCGCTATCGTGGATTTTGTCCGCAAGCAGGACTGGATCCCGCGGCAGGTGCGCGTGTTCGGAAGAGAACTGGATATCGCATACAACGAACTGTTCACGAAGCTCGGACGGCACCCGAAAAACGCGGAGCTTGCCGAACATCTCGGACTTTCCCGGGAGAAGCTGGAAAGGCTTATGGCGGAATCCGCAAGCGCGGTAACGCTGTCATTCGAGGAACTGCTGTACGAGGACAACTTCGATATTATGGAAAGCGGTGACCTCGCGGATAAGCGGCTTTACGAGAACGAACTGAAGCAGATGATCGCAAAGGCGATAGAGGGACTCAGCCCGAAAGCGAGACAGGTCATTACGCTGTACTATTACGAAAAACTCAAATTCAACGAGATCGCGCGCGTTCTCGGTATCACCGAGTCCCGCGTTTGCCAGATACATTCAAAAGCCGTGCTGTTTCTCAAACGTTCGCTTTCGGACTATATGGAGAGATAGCAAAAGGAGGGCAGGATATGCTCAGAGGTTATTACAATGCCGCACAGGGCATGATCGTCAAGCAGAGACAGCTTGACGCTATCGGCAACAATATAGCGAATATCAACACGTCCGGCTACCGCAAGGACGAGATAGTTACAAACACATTCCTTGACGAGCTTATACTTGTCAATCAGCGCCGGGAGACTTCCGGACACCTGCTCCAGACCTACGCGGATATCTCAAAGACCAATCTTGAACAGAGCAACTTCACTTATACGGACAGCCGTTTTGATGTTGCTATATTCGGGGATATGTACTTCAATATCCGCGCCAACAACGGCACGGTATATCAGACCCGCAACGGTCAGTGGGAACTTGACGGCGAGGGATACCTCATACTCGGCAAGTCCGGACGCGTGCAGGGCAGAAACGGTGACATCTTCCTCGGAACAGACGAGTTCGAGATCAACAACGACGGCGTGATATTCGTTGACGGCGTGGAGACAGACAGGCTTCTGCTCACATACATTCCGCCGGACGCGGACGTTGACAAGGTCGGCAACAACCTTATGCTGTACAACGGGAATGAACAGCTCCCTGACGGAGAGTGGTTCGACGTTATACAGGGTGCCTGGGAACATTCCAACGTGGACGGCAACAAGGAAGTCACACAGATGATGGAGGCTCACAGGCTGTATCAGGCAAACAGCCAGATACTCAAACAGTTAGATCAGATAAACACCAAGGCGCAGGATATCGCGCAGGTGAACGGTTGATACAATAAGGAGTAACCTATGAACATATCGTTTTATACCGGTGCCTCGGGCATGATCGCCCAGCAGGAGGGCATGAACATCTACTCCAACAATATCGCAAACGTTAATACAGTCGGATACAAGTCGCTGCGTCCGAGCTTCGCGGACTGCCTTTACCAGGTTTACCGCCGCACGGAGCCGGAATGGCAGACAGGTCACGGTCAGTTCGTTATGAAAACCGACTTTATGTGGGAGCAGGGCGGATTTGTTCTGTCGGAACAGGGACTTGACTTTGCAATAGCGGGGGAGAGTTTCTTCATGGTGCGGGACGAGCGCGGCAACACATACCTTACCCGTGACGGCGCGTTCAACATGACGCAGATAGACGATCACTGGGAGCTTGTGAACGCGAGAGGCGAGTTTGTTCTTGACAATGACGGGAACCACATCACGATACCTTTCCGCACTGCGGCTTCCACCAACGTTAAAGAGGACGAAACGGGAAACGGAACGATCCCGGACGCTGCCGGAAGAGAGGATATTAACACCGTGCGGGACGATTCGGTTGTCACAACGGAGGTTGACTACGAAGCCCTCACCGATATGATAGGTCTGTTCGGAGTTCCGAACAACTGGGGACTCAACCAGGGCGAGGACAATCACTTCGTCGTTACACCGCGCTCGGGAGATCCTGTTCCGGTCACCGAGCAGGAAAGAAAGCTGCTGAACGGCGCTCTTGAACTTTCGACGGTGGATCTTGCGGCGGAAATGGTGCATCTTATAGAAACACAGCGTTCGTATCAGCTGAGCTCACGCGTTGTAACAACATCGGACGAACTTATGAACATTGCAAATACACTCAGATAAACGGAAATAACATGAAAGGAAATATTGATAATGAGTATTGGAAAGTATGAAGATCTCAACGATATGCAGATCGACGTTCTCAGAGAGGTAGGAAATATTGGCTCGGGAAACGCAACAACGGCTTTGTCGTCTATGGTCGGCAAGCTGATCGACATTGAGGTACCGAGCGTTGAGGTGCTTGATTTCAACGACGCTATCAATACCGTCGGCGGACCGGAAAAGGTCATCGCGGGTATTCTGATAAGAATTAACGGCGATATCGACGGAATGATAATGTTCCTCTTTGAGCAGAACCTTATCGCGCTTATACTTGAAACATTCTTCGGCTCCGCGCCCGCAGATATCTTCTCGCTCGGTGAAGCGGAGATGTCCGCGCTCAATGAAATGGGCAATATCATGGCAGGCTCTTATGTAAACGCTATTTCGCAGCTTGCGGGTATGACTATCGACGTTGAGCCGCCGATGATGACTATAGATATGCTGGGCGCGATAATGAGCGTTCCGGCAATTGAAATGGGAGAAATGGGAGACAAGCTTCTTTTCATTGACAACAATATGATTATAGACAATACGAGCATTCAGTCAAAGATGCTGCTTTTACCGACAATTGACTCTCTTGATCATCTGCTCGGAAAGCTGGGTGTTGCATAATGGGTCAGAAACTGATAGTAGGTATCTCGGACTGGAAAGTCGGCAGGGGTGACGATATTCTCGTTACATACGCGCTCGGCTCATGTATCGGTACCTGTCTTTATGACAAGA